>NZ_JBBCXE010000017.1:0-217 GCF_037145615.1 Leucobacter sp. USHLN153 | reverse complement strand
TCTCCGTAAAAAACGAATGCTCACCGGGCTGGGGAAAAACCAGCACCCATGAGCGAGTTCAATCTGGCAACAAAACCATCAACATCTGACGATTCGTTGTTATCCAAAAAAAGGAATCTCCCACACCCACCAGATGGCGGGTGCCGGGGATTGTTAAATAATTGGCATATGACAATTAAAAGTGCACACTATTGAGTTCTCAAAGACCAGACACCAC
>NZ_JBBCXE010000016.1:0-223 GCF_037145615.1 Leucobacter sp. USHLN153 | reverse complement strand
ATTAGGACTAAGTCGTAACAAGGTAGCCGTACCGGAAGGTGCGGCTGGATCACCTCCTTTCTAAGGAGCAACTCACCACACACGCAAAGCGTGGGTGGTGCAGAGAATGTTCGAACGTCGCCGAACGCGTGACGCGAACAGCTCAAGGGTGGAACATATGACAAAGCAAGCTTTGATAGCTCGCCTGCCGTAGTACATCAGCTCGTTTCGGCGGGGTGAGAGG
>NZ_JBBCXE010000015.1:0-223 GCF_037145615.1 Leucobacter sp. USHLN153 | reverse complement strand
ATTAGGACTAAGTCGTAACAAGGTAGCCGTACCGGAAGGTGCGGCTGGATCACCTCCTTTCTAAGGAGCAACTCACCACACACGCAAAGCGTGGGTGGTGCAGAGAATGTTTGAACGTCGCCGAACGCGTGACGCGAACAGCTCAAGGGTGGAACATATGACAAAGCAAGCTTTGATAGCTCGCCTGCCGTAGTACATCAGCTCGTTTCGGCGGGGTGAGAGG
>NZ_JBBCXE010000014.1:0-223 GCF_037145615.1 Leucobacter sp. USHLN153 | reverse complement strand
GGGCTCGATCCGAGACTCGAGCAAGCCTCTGCATCACTCGGGGCGGGGAGGCTGCGTACGTTCTTCAGCGTCGTGCTGCCCTTGATCGCGCCGGGCGTGACCGCGGGAGCCTTGTTCGCGTTCGTGACGTCGTTTGACGAGGTCATCCTGTCCCTGTTCATCCAGTCCCCATCGCTGCAGACGCTGCCCGTGAAGATCTTCAACAGCGTCACGCAAACCAACG
>NZ_JBBCXE010000013.1:0-223 GCF_037145615.1 Leucobacter sp. USHLN153 | reverse complement strand
CGTTGGTTTGCGTGACGCTGTTGAAGATCTTCACGGGCAGCGTCTGCAGCGATGGGGACTGGATGAACAGGGACAGGATGACCTCGTCAAACGACGTCACGAACGCGAACAGGGCTCCCGCGGTCACGCCCGGCGCGATCAAGGGCAGCACGACGCTGAAGAACGTACGCAGCCTCCCCGCCCCGAGTGATGCAGAGGCTTGCTCGAGTCTCGGATCGAGCCC
>NZ_JBBCXE010000012.1:0-824 GCF_037145615.1 Leucobacter sp. USHLN153 | reverse complement strand
AGAAGGTCGGAGATCGGAAGACCGCGATTACGGTTGCCGGTCATCGCGTCGTCGCGAACGGTCAGTCCTCGCATGAGGATCTCGCGATCCTGATCCGCCCTGAGAACCTCCGCCTCGAGGACGTGGGGAACCCCGTGGGCGATGCCGAGAATTCGGTACCCGTCACGATCCTGGATGTGACGTACCTCGGGGCGTCGCGCCGGTACACGGTGAGGCTGCCTGACGGCACGGAGGGTGCGGTGCGGGCCGGCCAGGAGGCGCGGATCCACAACCGTGGCGATCAGGTCGAGATGAAGTGGCACGTCGACTCGGGTGTGCTGCTCGTTGACACCGGCGAGGCGGGCGAGTCCGCGACCTGATCCGCCGCCCCGACGAAGACCGTTCAACGAGAAAACGGGTGAGGCCCTCCAGATCCATTTCGATCTGGAGGGCCTCACCCGTTTGGCATCCGCGGGCGACGCCTTAGGTGGTCGACTCTCCGGCTTCGCCAGTGTCGATGAGGAGCACGCCTGAAGCGATCTCCCAACTCATCTGTACGCGGTCGCCGCGATTATGGACCCGCGCCTCCTGGCCGGCGCGAACGGTGCCCTCCGTGCCATCCGGCAGCTCGACCGTGTAGCGGCGCGATGCGCCGAGGTAGGTCACGTCGGTGATGGTCACCGGGAGCGCATTATGCGACGCGGTGTTGATGGGCTCGTCCGGGTGCTTCAGTGAGAGGTTCTCCGGGCGAATGAGGATCGCCAGATCATCCCTCGTGCTCGTTCCGTTGGCCACTACTCGGTGTCCAGCGATGCTGAGGGCTGTGCGCTGAGCGTTCTCGGCAA
>NZ_JBBCXE010000011.1:0-1043 GCF_037145615.1 Leucobacter sp. USHLN153 | reverse complement strand
CGCCGCGTCCGAGGAGGACGGTGGATTCTCCGAGGAAGCGTCCCACGAACAGGGTTTGCGGGGCTTCGTAGAGGTCTTCCGAGGTGCCGACTTGTTCGAGCCTTCCGTTGTTGAAGACCGCGATGCGGTCGGACATCGAGAGGGCTTCTTCTTGGTCGTGGGTGACGTACACGAACGTGGATCCGACCTCGCGGTGGATGCGTTTGATCTCGGTCTGCAGCCACTCGCGTAGTTTCTTATCGAGCGCGCCGAGAGGTTCGTCCATGAGGAGCACTCGGGGTTCGTACACGAGCGCGCGGGCGAGGGCGACGCGCTGCTGCTGACCGCCGGAGAGTTCTGACGGGTAACGGTCCCCGAAGTCGGTCATGCGGACCATGCCGAGCGCGTTCCGGATCTTTTCCTGCTGCACGCTCTTGGACATCTTGCGGCGCTGCAGCGGGTACGCGATGTTCTCCGCAACGGTTTTGTGGGGGAACAGGGCGTAGTTCTGGAACACCATCCCGATGTCGCGCTTGTGCGGGGGGAGTTTCGCGACGGGCTTGCCGTAGATGTGGAGCAGCCCCTCGGTGACGGAGGTGAAGCCCGCGATCATGTTCAGCGTCGTCGTTTTCCCCGATCCCGACGGGCCGAGGAACGTCATGAACTCGCCCGGTTCGATCACGAGATCGATCTCGTCGACGACGGTGTTCTCGCCGTAACGCTTCGTGACTTGCTTCAGGCTGATGCCCGCGTCCCCGATCTGGTGGATCGCGGTCGTGTTCAGGCCCTCGGCGCGTAGCTGCGCTTCGTGCCCCTCGGGCACGGGGATGTCGTTATGAGTCATCGCGTTCATGCGACTGGTCGCTTTCTTTTCCTCGTGGAGAACTGCGCGATGAGCATGACGACCACCGAGGTGAGCATCGTGATCACCGCGACGGCTGCCACGGTCGGGTCGTTGGTTTGCGTGACGCTGTTGAAGATCTTCACGGGCAGCGTCTGCAGCGATGGGGACTGGATGAACAGGGACAGGATGACCTCGTCAAACGACGTCACGAACGCGAACA
>NZ_JBBCXE010000010.1:0-1576 GCF_037145615.1 Leucobacter sp. USHLN153 | reverse complement strand
GACAGCGGAATCAAGCCGAATGTTGATTTTTGGGTTGAGAACTACGACGCGCTCGCGTCGGCGTGGGCCGGTTGGGCGACGGGTAGCTGATCCGCATGACTGAAATGTCTCTGACCGAGAGCGTCGCCATCCAGGGTGGCGCTCTCGGTTCGGACGCCGCAGGACGCCGGCCGCGCGGGCCGAAGAACTGGCGCCCGTTCATGCTCCTGATCCCCGCGTTCGTGGTCGTCGCGGCGTTCTTCCTCGCACCGCTGATCGATGTGTTCATCCGGTCGGTCACGGATCCGGAGCCGGGCCTGCAGAACTACGAGTGGTTGTTCACCACGAAAGCGAACCTCGCGGTCATCTGGCGCACGTTCGCGACCTCGATCGTGGTCACGGCCGTGTGTTTGGTGCTGGCGTACCCGTACGCGTATCTCATGACGATCGTGTCGGATCGCACCCGGAACTTGATGCAGTTGTTCATCATGATGCCGCTGTGGACCTCGATCCTGGTGCGCACGCTCGCGTGGATGGTGCTCTTGCAAGACACGGGCCCGATCAACGGGCTGCTCGCGGCATGGTTCGGGATCGGCCCGATCCCGCTGATCCGCACCACCTTCGGGGTGGGGTTGGGTATGTCGCAGGTGCTGCTGCCGTTCATGGTGCTGCCCTTGTACTCCTCGATGGCGAAAATCGATAAGCGGCTGCTGCCGGCGGCCGCGAACCTCGGAGCGCCCCCGATCACCCGCTTTTTCACCGTGTATCTGCCGCTGTCGCGTCCCGGGATTTTCTCGGGCGGGGTGACCGTGTTCATTCTCGCGCTCGGGTTCTTCATCATCCCGTCGCTGCTGGGCTCCTCGAAAGAAGCGATGATCTCGGCCCTGATCCAGCAGCAGATCAGCGTGTTCCTCATGTGGGGGCAAGGGACCGCGCTGGGCGTGTTCCTGCTCTTGTGCACGATCGTGATACTCGTGGTCGTGTCGCGCTTCAATAAGGGCGGAAGCCTGTTCCCGGGGGTGGACCGATGACGTCGAAACGTCTCCTCGGCGTGTTCTCCGTGCTGATCGTGATCTGGCTGATCGTGCCGACTCTGGTGATCATCCCGATGTCGTTCAATTCCGCCCCATCGTTCAACTTCCCACCCAAGGGGTTCTCGACGCAGTGGTACGAGAACTTCTTCACCGACACGTCCTGGCTGAAAGCGTTGGCGTCATCGCTGCAGGTCGCGGTCCTCACGATGATCGTCGCGACCGTGATCGGGGTACTCGCCGCGCTCGGCCTCTCGAAGGTGCGCTTTCGCGGGAAGGGACTCGTGGAGGGATTCTTCCTGCTCCCGCTGATCGTTCCCGCGGTCGTGCTCGCGGTCGGCCTGTACTCCCTCTTTCTCCGCCTGGACCTGTTAGGGACGCTGCCCGGGTTCGTGCTCGCGCACACGATCGTGTCGATGCCGCTCGTGATCACGAACGTGATGGCCTCTCTGCAGGGGCTCGATCCGAGACTCGAGCAAGCCTCTGCATCACTCGGGGCGGGGAGGCTGCGTACGTTCTTCAGCGTCGTGCTGCCCTTGATCGCGCCGGGCGTGACCGCGGGAGCC
>NZ_JBBCXE010000009.1:0-1680 GCF_037145615.1 Leucobacter sp. USHLN153 | reverse complement strand
AACATTCTCTGCACCACCCACGCTTTGCGTGTGTGGTGAGTTGCTCCTTAGAAAGGAGGTGATCCAGCCGCACCTTCCGGTACGGCTACCTTGTTACGACTTAGTCCTAATCACCAGTCCCACCTTCGACAGCTCCCTCCCCACAAGGGGGTTAGGCCACCGGCTTCGGGTGTTACCGACTTTCATGACTTGACGGGCGGTGTGTACAAGGCCCGGGAACGTATTCACCGCAGCGTTGCTGATCTGCGATTACTAGCGACTCCGACTTCATGGGGTCGAGTTGCAGACCCCAATCCGAACTGAGACCGACTTTTTGGGATTCGCTCCACCTCGCGGTATCGCAACCCTTTGTATCGGCCATTGTAGCATGCGTGAAGCCCAAGACATAAGGGGCATGATGATTTGACGTCATCCCCACCTTCCTCCGTGTTGACCACGGCAGTATCCCATGAGTTCCCACCATAACGTGCTGGCAACATAGGACGAGGGTTGCGCTCGTTGCCGGACTTAACCGAACATCTCACGACACGAGCTGACGACAACCATGCACCACCTGTAACCGAGTGTCCAAAGAGTCCTGTATCTCTACAGTGTTCTCGGCTATGTCAAGCCTTGGTAAGGTTCTTCGCGTTGCATCGAATTAATCCGCATGCTCCGCCGCTTGTGCGGGCCCCCGTCAATTCCTTTGAGTTTTAGCCTTGCGGCCGTACTCCCCAGGCGGGGAACTTAATGCGTTAGCTACGACACAGAACCCGTGGAACAGGCCCTACATCTAGTTCCCAACGTTTACGGCATGGACTACCAGGGTATCTAATCCTGTTCGCTCCCCATGCTTTCGCTCCTCAGCGTCAGTTACGGCCCAGAGATCTGCCTTCGCCATCGGTGTTCCTCCTGATATCTGCGCATTCCACCGCTACACCAGGAATTCCAATCTCCCCTACCGCACTCTAGCTTGCCCGTACCCACTGCAGGCCCGAGGTTGAGCCTCGGGTTTTCACAGCAGACGCGACAAGCCGCCTACGAGCTCTTTACGCCCAATAATTCCGGACAACGCTTGCACCCTACGTATTACCGCGGCTGCTGGCACGTAGTTAGCCGGTGCTTTTTCTGCAGGTACCGTCACTTGCGCTTCTTCCCTACTAAAAGAGGTTTACAACCCGAAGGCCGTCATCCCTCACGCGGCGTTGCTGCATCAGGCTTGCGCCCATTGTGCAATATTCCCCACTGCTGCCTCCCGTAGGAGTCTGGGCCGTGTCTCAGTCCCAGTGTGGCCGGTCACCCTCTCAGGCCGGCTACCCGTCGTCGCCATGGTGAGCCATTACCTCACCATCTAGCTGATAGGCCGCGAGTCCATCCCGAACCGAAATTCTTTCCACCTACACACCATGCGGTGATAGGACATATCCAGTATTAGACGCCGTTTCCAGCGCTTATCCCAGAGTTCGGGGCAGGTTACTCACGTGTTACTCACCCGTTCGCCACTCATCCACCAGAGCAAGCTCTAGCTTCAGCGTTCGACTTGCATGTGTTAAGCACGCCGCCAGCGTTCGTCCTGAGCCAGGATCAAACTCTCCGTAAAAAACGAATGCTCACCGGGCTGGGGAAAAACCAGCACCCATGAGCGAGTTCAATCTGGCAACAAAACCATCAACATCTGACGATTCGTTGTTATCCAAAAAA
>NZ_JBBCXE010000008.1:0-3838 GCF_037145615.1 Leucobacter sp. USHLN153 | reverse complement strand
CCATAAAAGGTGTCCGGCGGTGTCCTACTCTCCCACAAGGTCCCCCTTGCAGTACCATCGGCGCTGTCAGTCTTAGCTTCCGGGTTCGGAATGTGACCGGGCGTTTCCCTGACGCTATGGCCGCCGTAACTCTATTCACATACACCACACCACCACCCAATCAGGGATACGAGTGTGTGGCCGTACGTTCAGAACCACAAAGTGGACGCGATCATCGTTACTGAAGAACACTTACGCCCCAACCCACAACAGTGTTTGGGGGAGATATTCAAGTCATCGGCTTATTAGTACCAGTCAGCTCCACACATTGCTATGCTTCCACATCTGGCCTATCAACCCAGTCATCTACTGGGAGCCTCACCACCACAAGGGTGACGGAGATCTCATCTCGAGGCCGGCTTCCCGCTTAGATGCTTTCAGCGGTTATCCATCCCGAACGTAGCCAACCAGCCATGCCCTTGGCAGAACAACTGGCACACCAGAGGTCCGTCCAACCCGGTCCTCTCGTACTAGGGTCAGATCCTCTCAAATCTCCAACGCGCGCAGAGGATAGGGACCGAACTGTCTCACGACGTTCTAAACCCAGCTCGCGTACCGCTTTAATGGGCGAACAGCCCAACCCTTGGGACCAACTCCAGCCCCAGGATGCGACGAGCCGACATCGAGGTGCCAAACCATGCCGTCGATATGGACTCTTGGGCAAGATCAGCCTGTTATCCCCGAGGTACCTTTTATCCGTTGAGCGACAGCGCTTCCACAAGCCACTGCCGGATCACTAGTCCCGACTTTCGTCCCTGCTCGACCTGTCAGTCTCACAGTCAAGCTCCCTTGTGCACTTACACTCGCCACCTGATTGCCAACCAGGTTGAGGGAACCTTTGGGCGCCTCCGTTACTTTTTGGGAGGCAACCGCCCCAGTTAAACTACCCACCAGGCACTGTCCCAGAACCCGATCAGGGTCCGTAGTTAGATATCCAATATGACCAGAGTGGTATTTCAACAACGACTCCACAATCACTAGCGTGACCGCTTCATAGTCTCCCACCTATCCTACACAAGCCACACCGAACACCAATACCAAGCTGTAGTAAAGGTCACGGGGTCTTTCCGTCCTTCTGCGCGTAACGAGCATCTTTACTCGTACTGCAATTTCGCCGAGTTCACGGTGGAGACAGCTGGGAAGTCGTTACGCCATTCGTGCAGGTCGGAACTTACCCGACAAGGAATTTCGCTACCTTAGGATGGTTATAGTTACCACCGCCGTTTACTGGGGCTTAAATTCAAAGCTTCGACCCAAAGGTCTAACCTCTCCTCTTAACCTTCCAGCACCGGGCAGGCGTCAGTCCGTATACATCCACTTGCGTGTTAGCACGGACCTGTGTTTTTAGTAAACAGTCGCTTCCCACTGGTCTCTGCGGCCACCACACCCTTTCCGGAGCAAGTCCGTATAAGTGGATGGCCCCCCTTCTCCCGAAGTTACGGGGGCATTTTGCCGAGTTCCTTCACCATGATTATCTCGATCTCCTGAGTATTCTCTACCTGACCACCTGAGTCGGTTTGGGGTACGGGCAACAGCAAACCTCACGCCGATGCTTTTCTTGGCAGCATAGGATCACCTGCTTCCCCAAACGGGTCCGCATCGTATCTCACCCATACGTCAGAAACTCTTCATCCCTGACAGGCTACATACTTACACCGGGACAACCATCGCCCGGCACAGGCTACCTTCCTGCGTCACACCACACGCTCACCACCCCAGTCCGGGTTCGCAACCGCCACCACACATCACCCGAAGGATCCATGCGATCTTGGATAGCTGAGCACTACTGGTTAGGTCTTTGACGGTTTACCACCGGTACGGGAATATCAACCCGTTGTCCATCGACTACGCCTGTCGGCCTCGCCTTAGGTCCCGACTTACCCAGGGAAGATTAGCTTGACCCTGGAACCCTTGGTCTTCCGGAGGACGGGTTTCTCACCCGTCTTTCGCTACTCATGCCTGCATTCTCACTCGTGTAGCATCCACGACTGGATCACTCCGCCGCTTCACTCGCCACACGACGCTCTCCTACCCATCCATACAACTGAACCACGAAGGCTTGTCTCAATATGAATGCCACAACTTCGGTGGCGTGCTTGAGCCCCGTTACATTGTCGGCGCGGAAT
Organism: Leucobacter sp. USHLN153; assembly: GCF_037145615.1. NCBI lineage: Bacteria > Bacillati > Actinomycetota > Actinomycetes > Micrococcales > Microbacteriaceae > Leucobacter > Leucobacter sp. USHLN153. The sequence goes on along the minus strand of NZ_JBBCXE010000008.1, from coordinate 1,673 downwards.
CACTTGACCAGTGAGCTATTACGCACTCTTTCAAGGGTGGCTGCTTCTAAGCCAACCTCCTGGTTGTCACAGCAACTCCACATCCTTTTCCACTTAGCACGCGCTTTGGGACCTTAGTTGGTGATCTGGGTTGTTTCCCTCTCGACTATGAAGCTTATCCCCCACAGTCTCACTGCTGCGCTCTCACTTACCGGCATTCGGAGTTTAGCTGACGTCAGTAACCTTGTAGGGCCCATCGGCCATCCAGTAGCTCTACCTCCGGCAAGAAACACACAACGCTGCACCTAAATGCATTTCGGAGAGAACCAGCTATCACGAAGTTTGATTGGCCTTTCACCCCTATCCACAGCTCATCCCCTCAGTTTTCAACCTAAGTGGGTTCGGCCCTCCACGACGTCTTACCGTCGCTTCAGCCTGGCCATGGATAGATCACTTCGCTTCGGGTCTAGGACACGCGACTGAATCGCCCTATTCAGACTCGCTTTCGCTACGGCTACCCCACACGGGTTAACCTCGCCACGTATCGCTAACTCGCAGGCTCATTCTTCAAAAGGCACGCCGTCACAGATACAAAGCCTGCTCCGACGGATTGTAAGCAAACGGTTTCAGGTACTATTTCACTCCCCTCCCGGGGTACTTTTCACCTTTCCCTCACGGTACTAGTCCGCTATCGGTCATCTGGAAGTATTTAGGCTTATCAGGTGGTCCTGACAGATTCACACGGGATTTCTCGGGCCCCGTGCTACTTGGGATATCCATCACGCGGTAAAACCATTTCGGATACGGGACTCTCACCCACTCCGGCCGCCCATTCCAAGGCGTTCTCCTATAGCTTCACTCTCACGCCAACTGACCGGCAGATCAATTAGACAGATCCCGCAACCCCGCCCACGCAACCCCTGCCGGGTATCACACATGAACGGTTTAGCCTCATCCGGTTTCGCTCGCCACTACTCCCGGAATCACTATTGTTTTCTCTTCCTGTGGGTACTGAGATGTTTCACTTCCCCACGTTCCCTCTACCCGCCCTATATATTCAGGCGGGAGTCACCAGGTACGCACGCGCCCTGGCGGGGTTTCCCCATTCGGAAATCCTCGAATCACAGCCCGTTTATCGGCTCCCCGAGGCTTATCGCAGATTACTACGTCCTTCTTCGGCTCCAGATGCCCAGGCATCCACCGTTTGCTCTTTGAAACTTGAAATCACATAAGCATTATCAGAAACACACACCCACGCTGAAGCACCCAAGGGCGCCACAGGTTGGTGTGTGACCAATGAAATTAATTAGTATCAGCAGCACCACCCCACCCACACCCGAAAACATCAGCCCGAAAGCTGACACCCGCTGGTGCGATATTTGGATGACGCTGCAAGATGCTCGCGTCCACTGTGTAGTTCTCAACGTACGGTCGATCCCACCCCTGAAGACAACACGTTCTCCAACAGTGGGTCAAGGATTTCAGTCCACCCCACACCCCCGAAAGGGCGTGCGGCCGGCTGGTCTCCCAGGACCCAATAGTATGCACCCTCACACAAACCCTGAACAACCCACCCACCAGTTCCTCTCACCCCGCCGAAACGAGCTGATGTACTACGGCAGGCGAGCTATCAAAGCTTGCTTTGTCATATGTTCCACCCTTGAGCTGTTCGCGTCACGCGTTCGGCGACGTTC
>NZ_JBBCXE010000007.1:0-108903 GCF_037145615.1 Leucobacter sp. USHLN153 | reverse complement strand
CCGGGGATTGTTAAATAATTGGCATATGACAATTAAAAGTGCACACTATTGAGTTCTCAAAGACCAGACACCACCCGTCACCCCCACCCAAGGAGGCTCCGAACAGCAACCCGTCTCACTCACCACAGTCGCGGTGTTCTCGAAGAACACTGTGTGGTGAGAAGCGCATGAAAAGCGCCGGACCGTTTCCCAGTCCGGCTGCGTCGCGCTGACAAGGGAATAGATTACGTGGATCGCAGGGTGCGGGCAACACGGGCCCGCATCCCGGGCGTGTCTCCCCGGAAACACGCGGAAGTCGCGCTAGACATCGGGAACGCTCCCCCGCAGTGCAGCCCGATCGTGGCACCCCGAACCAGCCGAAATACCTATGAACTCGGCTTCGGGGCGGAAACCCCGGGCGTGGCGGGTGCTTAGATGGACGGGTGACTCACCCGACGGCGTCGACCGACCTCCCGACCGCATCCGCATCAGCTTCCGCACCATCCCATAGCGCCCCCTCCCCCGCCGACTTCGGCTTCACGCTCGAGCACCGCCTCGAGACGGGCGGCGCGCACGGAAGCGACGGGCGGCCCCTCGGGCGGGCGGGCACGATCCGCACCCCGCACGGAGATATTCAGACGCCGGCCTTCATCCCGGTCGGAACGAAGGCGACAGTGAAGGCCATGCTCCCCGAGACGGTGCGCGAGCTCGGCGGGCAGGCGGTGCTCGCGAACGCCTATCACCTGTTCCTCCAGCCGGGCAGCGATCTCGTCGACCTGGCCGGTGGGCTCGGCAAGTTCATGAACTGGGATGGGCCGACGTTCACCGACTCCGGCGGATTCCAGGTGATGTCGCTCGGCGTCGGCTTCAAGAAGGTGATCTCGATGTCGGAGCAGGCGTACTCCGACGCGGAGGTCATCGCGAAGAACAAGGAGCGTCTCGCCCACGTCGACGAGGACGGGGTGACGTTCAAGTCGTTCCTTAACGGCGACAAGCACCGCTTCACCCCCGAGGTCTCGATGCGCATTCAGCACGAGCTCGGCGCCGACATTATCTTCGCCTTCGACGAGTGCACCACGCTCTTGAACACCCGCGCTTACCAGGAGGACTCGGTCGCGCGCACCGAGCGCTGGGCCGTGCGCTGCCTCGATGAGCACGCACGTCAGACCGCCGAGCGCACGCACCGTCCGTACCAGGCGCTCTTCGGCGTGGTGCAGGGAGCGCAGTACGAGGACCTGCGGCGCCAGGCGGCGAGCGGCCTCGCACGTCTCACCGGCGCCGAAGCACCCGGTCAGCAGTTCGACGGCTATGGAATCGGCGGGGCGCTCGAGAAGTCGGAGCTGGGCACGATCGTGGGCTGGGTGAGCGACGAGCTCCCGGAGTTGAAACCTCGCCATCTGCTTGGAATCTCTGAGCCCGACGACCTCTTCGCCGGCATCGCGGCAGGCGCCGACACCTTCGATTGCGTCGCCCCGTCACGTCAGGCACGCGGCGGCACCATGTACTCGAGCGGTGGGCGGATCAACGCAAAAGCCGCGACGCAGCGGCGTCGCTTCGAGCCGCTCGACGCCGAGTGCGACTGCTACACCTGCGAGAACTACACGGCCGCGTACCTCCACCACCTGTTCAAGGCGAAGGAGATGCTCGGCTCGACGCTCGCGACCATCCACAACGAGCGCTTCATCGTGCGCCTGGTCGATCAGATTCGCGCAAGCATCATCGACGGCACCTTCGCCGAGCTGCGAGACGAGGTGCTGGGTCGCCAGTACGGCGCCGAGTTTGCGCGGGAGGCGGCAGCGCGGGTCGCGCTGCCGCGCTGATCCGCCGCCTGTGCAGGCACCGCGGTAGCGGGCGGGTGAGCCGACTAGTCGTCCACCCGCCCCACGCCGAGGGCGCCGCGGATCATGTCGAGATTGAGCTTCCCCGCGACCCGCGCCCCGTTACCGGCCGCGATGATGAGCTGTTGCGGGCCCGGGGGCACAATGTCGCCGACCGCGTAGATTCCGCGGATCGACGTCTCGCCCCGCTCGTCGACCTCGACGAGACCCCAGTCGTCGCGCGCGATGCTGAGCTCGCCGAGGAACTCCACCGGCGCGTGCCAGCGAGGTCGCACGAAGCCGCCGGCACGCGGAATGACCTCGCCATCAGCGAGCCGCACCCCGGTCATGTCGGCGCGCTCGCCCACGATGTCGTCGATGGGGCGGCGCTCCACGCGGATTCCGATCCGCTCGAGCTGCGCCTCCTGCTCCGCGCGCACGGTATCAGCGCCGTTCGTGAACACGATGAGATCTGAGCTGAAGCGGCTGATCAGCAGTGCCCGCGCGAACAGGTCGCTCGACTCGCCGATCAGCGCGAGCGGCGTGTCAGTCTTCTCGAAGCCGTCGCACTCCACGCAACTGTGGAGCGCGGTGCCGTAGTAGGCGCGGATCATGGGGAACGCGGGCAGCTCCTCGACGAGGCCTGCCGCGATCAGCACGCGCCGCGCGATGAAGCTCGCATCGGCTGAGCCGCGGATGCCCGTGCCCTCGACTCGGAAGCCGATGCCGTCGGGGAAGCCCGCCGCGAGCGCCTCGTCGGGGCTCAGCGGAATCACCTCGCGCGCGATCGCCTGCGCGTAGATCGCGCTCGGGTACGCCTCGAATTCCTCCCGCCCGAGACGTCGCAGCTCGAGCGGCGGGACGCCGTCGCGGGTGAGGAAACCGTGGGACTGCAGCGTCGCGGAGTGCCGCGGACGGTTACTGTCGAGGATCGCGATGCGACGGTTCGCGCGAACGAGCTGCAGCCCGGCGGAGAGCCCAGCGGGCCCGCCGCCGATGATCGCGACGCCGATCGGCGCCTCGTTCGCGGTCACGCGCTCCTCCGAAGATCCGTTAGGCGCCGAGGCGCGCTTCCAACTGACGCAACCGCGCGAGCGATTCCTCGCGGCCGAGCAGCTCGAACGACTCGAAGAGCGGCGGCGACACGCGTCGCCCCGACGTCGCGACGCGGAGCGGGCCGAACGCGAGCCGCGGCTTGATGCCGAGCCCGTCGACGAGCGCTCCCTGCAGCGCCTCCTGAATCCTGTCGGTGCGCCAGTCTGCCTCAGGAATCGCCTCGAGAGCCGCGACGCCCGCGGCGAGCACCTGCGGCGCGTCGTCCTTGAGCGAGGCGAGCGCGTCGTCGGCGTACTCGAGGTGCTCTGCGGTCGTGAAGAGGAAGCCCAGCATGTCGGCGACCTCGGAGAGCACGGTGACCCGGCTCTGCACGAGCGGCACAGCCTTCCGGATCGTTTCGAGCTGCTCCTCGGTCGGCTCCACCTGAAGTGCGCCGCTCGCGATGAGGTACGGCAGGATCCGCTGCCCGAAGTCCTCCTCGGAGAGGAGACGGATGTGATCCGCGTTGATGGCGTCGGCCTTCTTCTGGTCGAAGCGGGCCGGGTTCGGGTTCACATTGGCGACGTCGAACGCCGCGACCATCTCCTCGCGGGAGAACACATCGCGATCCGGAGCCAGTGACCAGCCCAGGAGCGACAGGTAGTTCAGCAGCCCCTCGGGGATGAAACCGCGCGAGCGATGGTGCAGCAGATTCGACTCGGGGTCGCGCTTCGAGAGCTTCTTGTTGCCCTCGCCCATCACGTACGGCAGGTGCCCGAACTGCGGGATCGCCTGCTCGATGCCGAGCTCGACGAGTGCGCGGTGCAGCGCGATCTGGCGGGGCGTCGACGAGAGGAGATCTTCACCACGCAGCACGTGGGTGATACCCATGAGCGCGTCGTCGACCGGATTCACGAGTGTGTAGAGCGGCGCACCGTTCGGGCGGACGACGACGAAATCGATGGTCGAGCCGGCCGGGAACGTAATGTCTCCGCGCACGAGGTCGGTGAACGACAGATCAGCGTCGGGTATGCGGAAGCGCAGCGCCGGCTCGCGGCCCTCGGCGCGGAAAGCGGCGCGCTGCTCGTCGGTGAGGTCGCGGTCGAAGTTGTCGTAGCCGAGCTGCTTCGGGCGGCCGGCCGCGATATTGCGCGCGTCGATCTCCTCGGCCGTGGAGTAGCTCTCGTAGAGGTACCCGGCCTCGCGGAGGCGCGCGATCACGTCCTGGTAGATGTGGCCGCGTTCGGACTGGCGGTACGGCCCGTGCGGCCCGCCGACGTCGATGCCCTCGTCCCAGTCGAGACCGAGCCACCGGAGCGAATCGATGATCTGCGCGTAGCTCTCTTCGCTATCGCGCGCCGCGTCCGTGTCCTCGATACGGAACACGAAGGTGCCGCCGGTGTGCCGGGCGTAGGCCCAGTTGAACAGCGCGGTGCGCACCATTCCGACGTGGGGCGTGCCGGTCGGTGAGGGGCAGAAGCGCACCCGCACATCGGCGCCGGTCGCGGTGGAAAACTGAAGGCTCTCGGTGTGTGACATCACGGTCATTCTAGCGGCGAGTGAGCGCCCCGAGGCGAACGGCCGCGGCGATCCCGACGACGATGAGCGCGCCCGCGACGCTCGACAGCACCGGGAATCCGCCGGCCGCGAAGAGCAGGCCCGACGCCGCGCCGAACAGGGCGCCCGCGCCGTTCATCGCAGTGTCGGCCTGGCCCTGACGCGCGGGGCGATCCTCCGGCGGCGTCACGGTCGTGATGAGTGCCGCGCCCGCGACCGTCACCATGCACCAGCCGAGACCGAGCAGCACGAGCGACGTCTGCACGAGCCACACGGCGTCGCCCGCGACGGCGGTGCCGAGGGCCGCCAGTGTCAGCACGCCGAAACCGCCGAGCACGACCGGCACCGGCCCCCACCGCCCCGCGGCGAGCCCCGCGAGCGGCGACAGCGCGTACATGCCCGCGATGTGCAGGCTGATCGTGATGCCGACGAGTTCGATGCTGCCGCCGTGATGGGTCAGGTGCAGCGGGGTCATCGCCATGAGGCCCACCATGATCGCGTGTCCCAGTGCGACGACGAGGATCGCGAGGACCTGTGCCGTGCGCCCGTGTGCCGCGAGTGCGGGCGACGGCGAGCTCGGCCCGGCGTCACCGCGGCGGGCAGCCGCCGCGCGCGCTTCGATTTCGGTCTCCGCGGCGATCCTGCGCGACTCGATGAGCGGATCGGGCCGCAACCCGAACCAGACGACGAGTGCCGCGGCAATCTGCGCCGCAATGGCGAAGAGGAAGATACCGGAGAGCTGATGCAGACCGAGAGCCCGCCCGATCGCCTCGCCCGGCCCGATCAGGTTCGGCCCGATGACCGCGCCGATGGTGATCGACCAGACCACGAGCGAGAGGTCTCGCGCGCGCCGGGCCGGGCTCGCGAGGTCGGCCGCTGCGAAGCGCGCCTGGAGCTGCACCGCGACGGCGAAGCCGAGCACCGCGAGCCCCAAGAACAGCAGCACCGAGATCTCGGCGTAGGCCGCGCCGATCACCAGAATCGCGCCGAGCACCGCGAGCAGATTGCCGCTCGCGAGCGCGATGCGTCGCCCGCGGCGAGCCGCGAGGCGCGCGAGCGGGATGCCTGCGATGGCGGCGCCGACAGCATTCATCGTCGAGCCGAAGCCCGAGAGCGCGGGGTTGCCAGTGATATCTGCGATGAGCAGCGCGCCGGCCGAGAGCGAGGCGCCCGTTCCGAGCCCGCCGAGCACCGTGGTGAGGCTCAGCACGGTTACCGTGCGGCGCTGCGCCGGGTGCGTCGCGGCCTCGAGCTGGGGCCGCGCGTCGCCGGCTTCTTCGATCATCTCCGAGGGCGTCCCCGTCATGCGGTCACCTCGATGGGCTGAGCCGCGACCGAAGCCGCAGCCGAAGCCGATGAGACCGGTTCCAGATGCCACGCCGAACCATCGACTCCCGTGAGCAGGCGCTTCGCGAGGCGCACCTGCGGACTCTCGTTCGCCGTCGCCATCGAGACGAGCCCGATGGTGCGGTAGCGCGGCGGGTCGAGCGGCAGCGCGCGTGCGCCGTCGGGCAGGATCCGGGCGGCAGCGAGCGCCAGCCCCGGCACGAGCGCGACCGCGCCGCCCGCCGCAGCCATCGCGAGCATCGCGGGGACGTTGTCGGTCTCCTGGATGATGTCGGGCTCGAAGCCCGAGTCCGCCGCGGCAGCGAGCAGATGCCCGCGACACTTCTCGCAGCCGGCGATCCAGTGCTCCGACGAGAACTCCGCGAGGCGCGCGGTCGGCTGCCCCGCAGCGCGTTCGTCGGAGGCGACGAGGTGCACCTCTTCGCGCCACAGCGGCAGGAAGGCGCTTCCCGCAGGAAGCACCGCCGCTCCCTCGTAATCGAAGATGAGCGCGCAGTCGACCTCGCCGTCGCGGAGCATCGCAGTCGCCGCGGGAGGCTCGGCCTCGCGGTACTGCAGCGCAACGTCGGGCGCCTCTTCCGCGAGGCGACGCATCAGTGCCGGTACGAGCGTCGCGCTCGCGCTCGGGAACCCAACGAGCCGCAGCGTGCCGGCCCGCTCGCCGCGCAGGTCGTCGATCGCCGCAAGGGCGGCATCGATCTCCGCAACAACGGTGCGGCCGTGATCCGCCAGGATCTGCCCCGCCGTGGTCAGCCGAATGCCCCGACCGCAGCGCTCGATGAGCGGCACGGCGAGCCGGGTCTCAACGCGCTTGATGCGCTGGCTCACCGCGGGCTGGCTCAGGCCGAGGCTCTGAGCCGCCGCGGTGAGCGAGCCCGTGGTCGCCAATGCGTGCAAGATGCGCAGTTCCGTCGAGTCGATCGACCCGATGGGATCCGTCTGTCGCGTCGTGGTCATGGCGCCCAGAGTAGCACGATGCATAACTTTACGCAGCGAGTTGCGCGCGTTTAATAGCGCGCAGTTATGGGTTTGAGCGAGTGGCGCTTATGAGACTGCCGCGAACGCAGGCCGCCGAGCCCTCAGGCTCGACGCACGCAAGTGCTGCTTATGAGGCAGCCGCGAAGGCGGCTGCCTCAGCCTGATCCTGCTCCGTCGCGACAAGCTGCCCGCACGCTCCGTCGATCTCCTTGCCGCGGGTGTCGCGGAGGGTGGTCGGAATCCCGGCGGCGTTGAGGCGGTCGACGAACTCGCGGGTGACCTCGCGGGTCGACGAGGTCCAGATCGAGCCGGGGGTCGGGTTGAGCGGGATCGGGTTCACGTGCACCCAGCCGCGGCCCCGCGCGTTGAGCTTCTCGGCGAGCAGGTCGGCGCGCCAGCCGTGATCGTTCATGTCCTTGATGAGCGCGTATTCGATCGACACGCGGCGGCCCGTCGTCTCGTAGTAGTGGTACGCCGCATCGAGCACCTCCTCGACCTTCCACCGGCTGTTGACCGGGATCAGGTCGTCGCGCAGCTGGTCGTCGGGCGCGTGCAGCGAGAGCGCGAACGTGATCGGAATGTTCTCGTCGGCCAGCTTGCGGATCGCGGGCGCGAGGCCCACGGTGGAAACGGTGATGCCGCGCGCCGACATGCCGAGGCCCTCGGGCGACGGAGCGATCATGCGGTGCACCGCGTTCATGACGCGCTTGTAGTTCGCGAGCGGCTCGCCCATCCCCATGAAGACGATGTTGTTGACGCGCTCCGGCTCCGCGCCGTTCCCGGCGTGACGCTTGCGGCCGAGCCCGCCCTCGGCGATCACGCGGTTCGCCTGCACGATCTGGTCGAGGATCTCGGCCGTCGACATGTTGCGCGTGAGCCCTGCTTGGCCGGTGGCGCAGAACGGGCAGTTCATTCCGCAGCCGCACTGGCTCGACACGCACAGCGTGATCCGCCCCGGGTAGCGCATCAACACGGACTCGACGAGTGCCCCGTCGAAGAGGCGCCACAGGAACTTGATCGTGTCGCCGTCGTCGGTGACGAGGCGCTTCACCTCGCTCAGGAGCGGCGGGAAGAAGGTTTCGGCGAGCTCCTCGCGACGATCCTTGGGGAGGTCCGTCATCTGCTCGGGGTCGGTCGTGCGGTGCTCGAAGTAGTGCTTCGAGATCTGCTTGGCCCGGAACTTCGGGAGCCCCATCTCCGCGACCTTCGCCTCGCGCTCCTCGAGCGTCAGATCGGCGAGGTGAGTCGCGGGCTGCTTCACGCGCGGCGACGCGAACTGCAGGGTCGGACGACCGTCAGGATCGGCGATCTGCTTCCAACCCTCGGCCTTCGGGCGCACCTGCGGGCGTGCCGCGCGGCCGGCGGTCGCCGCTCCCCCAGCGGCACCGCTCCCCGCTGCGCGGGGCCGGGTCTTGATCAGCGGGGTGCTCTCGGGCGCGCGATCATGGTTCAGTTTGTTCGGGTCCACGCGCACCATTGTCGCAGGTCAACACGCGGCCTCCCTGCGAGAGGTGCCGCGCTGCTTGCGACCGCGACGGGTTCAGGCGGGCCGGTGGCCGTTTCGATACAGCGAAAGGAGCGCCGCGGTGCGTCCCCGGCGCCACTCGGCGAGCTGGCGCTCGGCTGGCCCGCCGTCTGACCTGAGGCGATCCACGAATGCCGTGACTGCGGCGAGGTCGCCCGCGTGATCGAGCTCGTCCGCGGTGTACTCCAGGAGCGCATCGACCACCTCGAACGCGGGTCGCGGATCGCCGGAATCGGGATCCACCAGCACCGAGGAGAGCCCGTTACGCGCAGCAACCCAGTGGGCACCCCGCAACGCGTCGCGCTGCCACTTCGGCGCCGGATGACCGAGCTCGAACTCCCGCAGCCCTCGCGAGGCAATCGCTCGCGCGAGCAGCCCGTACGCGACCGCGTCCTCCGCTGACAGCTGCGCATCAGCGAGGCGCAGCTCGATCGTGGGGTACTTCTCGGAGAGCCGGATGGACCAGTTCACGAGGCCGCGGTCGAGCAGCGCTCCCGAACGCACCAGGTCCGAGACGATCCGGTCGTACTCCGCGGCGTCCTCGAACCGCGGCGGGAAACCCGCGGTCGCCCACTGCTGAATCGACATGAAGCGCCAGTCCGCATAGCCGGACTCCTCGCCGAGCCACACCGGCGAATTCGCGGTGAGCGCGACGAGGGCCGGCGACCAGCGGGCGAAGCGGGCCATCGCGTCAACTCCATGCTCGCGCGATGGCATTTCCACGTGGACGTGCGTGCCTGTCGAGTAGTACCGCGTCACCATGCCGCGCATGGTCTGCTCGATCTCGCGGTACCGCGAGTTCTCTACCCGCTTGCCGGGCTGGTCGCCACCGACCGGGGGAAGCCCGGTGCCGGCGAGCACGACCCCGAGCTGATCGCCAGCCTCTGCCGCTGCGCTCCGGAAGCCTCCGAGCGCATCGCGGGCCTCGGCGCCCGTGGTGCACACGGGCGTTGCGGTCTCGAGCTGGCTGTGAAAGTACTCGTGCTCAGCAAGACGACCGGGGAGCGCCGCAATGATTTCGTCGACCACGTCGCGAGGCATGCCCGTCTCGGAGTCGAGCAGGAGGTACTCCTCCTCGATGCCGAAGCGAGGCGCGGCCGGTGCGGAAGCTCCCATGTGAACACCTGTGTTTTCGTCGGGACCGACCGCAGCCGGTCGGGGTCAGACGACCCGGTTGCGGAGGATTCCGATTCCCTCGACCTCGACCTCGACCGTGTCACCGGCTTCGAGAAGCCCCACACCCGCCGGCGTACCCGTCAAGATCACGTCTCCGGGGAGCAGCGTGAACGCCTGCGACGCGTAGGAGACGATGTAGGCGAGCGAGTGGATCAGCTGCGAGGTGCGTCCGTCTTGCCTGACCTCGCCGTTCACCCGAGTCACCACGCGAGCGTCGGAAAGGTCGGGATCCGTATCGATGACCGGACCCAGCGGGCAGAACGTGTCGAAGCCCTTACCACGCGTCCACTGACCGTCCTTGACCTGGAGATCCCGGGCCGTCACGTCGTTCGCGCAGGTGTACCCGAAGACGTATCGCAGTGCGTCTTCCTCGGACACGTCCTTCGCGACCGCGCCGATCACGATCGCGAGCTCGCCCTCGTGCTCGACTCGGTCCGAGATCGCGGGCCGCACGATTGCGTCACCAGGTCCCACAATGGACGTGTTCGGCTTCAGAAAGAGCAGCGGCTCCTCGGGAACGCCTCCCGCGATCCCCGTGACATCCTGCATCTCGGTGACGTGGTCGAGGTAGTTCTTGCCGACGCACACCACCTTCGATCGCGGGATGACCGGGGCGAGCAGCTGCGTTTCTTCGAGCTTGAATCGCCGCCCGGTCGTGTCATAGCCGGCGACGATCGGGTCACCCGTCAGCTCGACGAGCTCGATGCCACTCCCCTGCTCCGCCTCATCGAGGACACCGAACGCGATTTCGCCGTCGACCCGGAACCGTGCAACCTTCATCGCACCAGCTCCGCCGCCGGCACGATGACGTCGAGCCAGCCGTGGCGGTCCTCGACGAAGCCGAACTGCATGCCCGTGAGCTCCTCGCGGAGCGACATGGTGAGCTCGCCCGGGGCAGCGTCACCGACGTCGATGGTGAAGTCCGTCGACTTGAGCTGCCGGATCGGCGTGATCACAGCTGCCGTGCCGCACGCGAAGGCCTCGGTGATCGTGCCCTGGGCGACGCCCTCGCGCCACTCGGACACGGTCACCTCGCGCTGCTCGACCGCGTGGCCGCGATCCTTCGCGAGCTGGATCAGGCTGCGGCGCGTGATGCCGTCGAGAATGTTGCCGTTGAGCTGCGGGGTCACGAGCGTGCCGTCCGAGCGCACGAGGAACAGGTTCATGCCGCCGAGCTCGTCGATCGTGTCGTCGGTGGCGGAGTCGGTGAAGAGCACCTGCTGGCAGCCGTTCTCCGCCGCAACCTGCTGCGGGAGCAGCGACGCCGCGTAATTACCGCCGCACTTCGCCGCTCCCGTCCCGCCGCGGCCGGCGCGCGCGTGATCTTCGGAGAGCCAGATCGACACCGGCTTCACACCGCCGGTGAAGTACGGTCCGGCGGGGCTCGCGATGATCAGGAATCGTGCGCGCTCCGCAGCGCGTACGCCCAGGAAGCTCTCATCCGCGATCATGAAGGGACGGAGGTACAGGCTCTGATCGGCGCCCGAGGGCACCCAATCTGCGTCGATGGTGACGAGCTCGTGGATCGCCTTGATGAACAGTTCCTCGGGGATCTCGGGGAGTGCGAGGCGCCGCGCCGAGTCATTGAGGCGCTGGGCGTTCGCCTCCGGGCGGAAGGTGACGATCGATCCGTCGGGGCGCCGGTAGGCCTTCAGCCCCTCGAAGATCTCCTGCCCGTAGTGGAGCACAGAGGCGGCGGGATCCATGGGGATCGGACCGTACGGAATGACCTCGGCATTGTGCCAGCCCTCACCCTTCGTCCACACGATGGAAACCATGTGGTCGGTGAAGTGGCTACCAAAGCCGGGATCGTTCAGGATTGCTTCGCGCTCCTCCCGTGAGAGCCGAGGAGCCTCGGTGCGGGTGAACTGCAGGTCGCTCATGGTGTTCTCTTTCGCGTCAAGGTTGCGGGTTCAGGCCCCGCGCTGCGGCAACTGTGCGATCACGGCATCGCCGATCTCCGAGGTGCCGCGCGACTGCGCGCCTCGGGAGGCAAGGTCGGCGCGGACGGCGTCGCGAATGCGGTCGCCTTCCGCGCTGAGCCCCAGATGATCGAGCATGAGACCCGCGGAGAGGATTGCCGCGGTCGGGTCTGCCAGCTGCTGACCCGCGATGTCGGGCGCAGAGCCGTGCACCGGCTCGAACATGCTCGGGAACGTGCCGTCGGGATTGATGTTGCCGGAGGCCGCGAGCCCGATGCCGCCGCCGATAGCGCCGGCCAGGTCCGTGAGGATATCTCCGAACAGGTTATCAGTCACGATGACGTCGAAGCGCGGCGGATCCTGCACCATGAAGATCGTCGCCGCGTCGACGTGCATGTAGTCGACCGCGATGTCGGGGTATTCAGCGGCGACCGACTCGACGATGCGCTGCCACATGGAGCCCGCGTGCACCAGAACGTTCGTCTTGTGCACCCAGGTGAGCTTTTTGCGCGGACGCGACTGCGCGGTCTCGAAAGCGTGACGCACCACGCGCTCGACGCCGAATGCCGTGTTCACGGAAACCTCGGTCGCGACCTCGGCAGGAGTGCCCGGGCGCAGCGTGCCGCCGTTCCCGGCGTACGGCCCCTCGGTTCCCTCGCGCACGACGACGAAGTCGACGTTACCGGGGTCGGCGAGCTTCGACTCGACACCGGGGAACAGGGTGCAGGGGCGTACGTTCGCGTAGTGCTCGAAGTCGAACCGCAGCTTCAGCAGCAGCCCGCGCTCGATGTTCGCCTGCTTGAGGCGCGGATCACCCGGCACGCCGCCGACCGCGCCGAAGAGGATGGCGTCGTGCTCAGCGATGCGGCGCTGCTCGTCCTCCGGAAGTGTGTCGCCCGTCTTGAGGTAACGCTCCGCTCCGAGCTCGAACACCGTGCGATCCAGCTGCACGTCCCCGCCCTCGAGCACCGCGTCGAGCACGCGATTCGCCTCGGTGATGACCTCGGGGCCGATCCCGTCCCCCGGAATCACTGCGAGCTTGATGGTACGGGTCACGTGACGCTCCTTCGTGCTTGAGAACCACTCCAGCATACTCGCGCACCACCGACATTCATGGCGCGCGCGGAGCGGGCTACCGGTCTCTTCAGAGCGAGCATTGCTCGCCCGTTGTACAGTGGAAAACTCGTCAAACGGGTCGAATCTCCCGAATCGGCCCGTTCCACCGGTGATCCACTGTCTGATGGGCGCGGGTTGCTCGCAAGGAAACGCAAAGCGTTTCCGCGCAACCCGCGGCGGGCCCACAGGCCCGCGGTGCTTGAAAGGAAACGCACCGCGTTTCCGCGCAACACGCGGCGTGCCCACAGGCCCGCGGTGCTCGCAAGGAAACGCAAAGCGTTTCCGCGCAACCCGCGGCGGGCCCACAGGCCCGCAACCCTACGTTCGAATCCCGCCCTCATCCCAGATACGACGAAAGCCCCACCCGAAGGTGAGGCTTTCGCTGCTCGGTGACCCCAGCGGGATTCGAACCCGCGTTACCGCCGTGAGAGGGCGGCGTACTAGGCCGCTATACGATGGGGCCGAACGCTGCTGCCGGCTTTTCGGGCTTCCCCGCCGCGCTGGCAACTCATATATATAAACACATGCCCGGCCCTCGAGCCAAATCGGGGCGCGCAGCCCGGGAGTGTCACACGGAACCGGTGAGCATCCGGGCTGCGAGCCCCGCTACTTAGACGAGTTCCGTGGGTTGCGGCCTCGCCCACCTCGCGGGCGTTTCGGGACCATCCCAGACCTTGATCACACCCCAGGCGACGGCGGCGATCGGCACCGCGAGCACGGCGCCGAGGATGCCGCTAAGCACCGTACCGATGGTCAATGCGAGCAGGATGACGAGCGAGTGCAGCTTCAGCGCGCGCCCCATCAGCACGGGCTGCAGGAAGTTGCCCTCGAGCTGGTTGACGAGGATCACCACGCCCACGACGATGACCGCGTTGATCGGTCCGTTCGCGACGAGCGCCACGAGCGCCGCGAGAATGCCCGCGACGGTCGCACCGACGATGGGGATGAACGCGAGCACGAACACGAGTACGGAGAGCGGCAGCGCGAGTGGCACCTGCAGGATAAGGAGCCCGAGCCCAATACCGAGTGCGTCGACGGCGGCAACCGCGGCGGTACCGCGCACGTAGGAGCCGAGCGTTTCAACGGTCTTCGCTCCGGCGCGCTCCGCACGGCGTCGCGCCTTTCCTTCGAAGGGGCGAAGCAGGAACTGCCAGATGCTCGGGCCGTCCTTGAGGAAGAAGAACAGCACGACGACCATGAGCACGAGCCCGGTGATGAAGGTCGTGACAACCCCCACGCCGGCCAGCGCGCCGGACCCGAACTGAGCGCTCGTGAGGAAGTCGGCGATCTGATCGCCCCAGTCGTGCAGCTGGGACTCGTCGGGCATGAACGGAAGAGTCTTTGACCAACTGACGAGCTGAGAGAAGCCATCCTGCGCCTGAGAAGCGAGGTCGTCCCACTGGTCGCGCACGGCCCAGACAATGAGCCAGCCCACGCCCGTGAGAATCACGACGATGCTCAGCAGCACCGCGACCGCGGAGAGCGCCGACGGAACACGATGCCGCCGAAGCCACGCGGTCACGGGCGCGAAAGTGCTCGCGAGGATCACGGCGAGCAGCAGCGGGATCACGACGGTGGTGAGCGCACGCATGCCCCAGATGACCGCCGCCGTGAGCAGCAGCACGATGCCGATCTGGAGCGCGCGGGTCGCGAGCAGACCGAAGCCGTCGCTCCACGCGCCCTTCACGTTGCGCGGCGCCGTGTGTCCGGGCGTGACGCCGAGCTCCAGCTGCGCGAGCCGATCATCGAACTCGCGTCTTGCTCCCCAACCGAACATCAATCTCCCCTTCGTCGGTACTGCCCGGTGCTGCCCAATACTGCTCGTCCTAGCGGGTACTTCCCGGTACTGCTGGCGCTCACGGGTCCTGCCCGGTGCTGCCTCGTCCGCGCCATGCCTCCCGCTCGGGGCGCCTGTCGCGCCCCCGCGAAGCGTGGCTCCCCTAACGCTGCACTGCGCGCTCCGCGATGAACGCGCGCAGCTGCGCCGCGTCGTCCGGCATCTCCGTCACGCGCTGCGGGAGCTCGAGCAGGTCCGCGAGATGCTCGGGCATCCCGAGTCGCTCCCCCGTCGCCTCGAACACGATGTCCGGGAACTTCTCGGGCTTCGCGGTCTCGAGCACCAGCATCGGAACGCCCGGCTCGAGGTGCTCACGCGCTACCTTCACGCCGTCCGCGGTGTGCGGGTCAATGAGCTGCCCGCTGCCTTCGAAGACCGAGCGGATCGTGGCCACGCGATCCGCATGGGTGCTCGTGCCGCTCTGCAGGCCGAATTCCGCATCGAAGCGCGGTAGTTCCCCGGTCAGGTCGATGCGGCCGGTCTCGTCGAGCTCGCGCCACGCGGCGGCGAGGCGCTCGGGGTCACGGCCCAGTAGGTCGAAGACGAAGCGCTCGAGGTTGGAAGCCTTCGAGATGTCCATCGACGGGCTCGAGGTCGCATGGGTCTCGGCGGCGCTTCGCGGAGCGTAAACGCCGGTGCGGAAGAACTCGTCGAGCACGTTGTTCTCGTTCGCCGCGAGCACGAGCTTGCGCAGCGGAAGCCCCATCGACTTCGCGAGGTGCCCCGAAAGGATGTTGCCGAAGTTGCCGGACGGCACGGTCACCGAGACTTCGAACGCCGCACGCTCCGCTGCGGGTACGCCGTCGCTCGCGCGCAACCACGCCCAGAAGTAGTAGACGAGCTGCGAAGTGATGCGGCCCAGATTGATCGAGTTGACCGTGCCGAGGTGGTGCATGCGCTTGAAGTCGAGGTCGCCCGAGAGCGCCTTCACGAGGTTCTGGCAATCGTCGAAGACGCCGTCGATTGCGATGTTGTGAATGTTCTCGTCGTCGAGCGAGTACATTTGCGCTCGCTGGAACGCGCTCATGCGGCCCTGCGGGGACAGCATGAACACCGCGACGCCGTCTTTACCGCGCAGCGCATACTCGGCTGCCGAGCCGGTGTCACCCGAGGTCGCGCCGATGATGTTGAGCGCGCGATCGGTGCGAGCGAGCACGTACTCCAGCGCCTGCCCGAGGAACTGCATCGCCATGTCTTTGAACGCGAGGGTCGGCCCCTCCGAGAGCCCGACGAGGGAGATCTCGTCGTCGATGCGGGTGAGCGGCACTATCTCCTCGGCCACGAAGCGTTCCGAGGCGTACGCGTCACGCGTCATGCGCTCGAGAACTTCCCGAGGAATATCGGTGGCGAAGCGGCTCAGAATCTCCGCGGCCAACTCCGGGTAGCTCAGTGCACGCCAGGACTCGATCTCGGCCGGAGACACCTGTGGCAGCGTCTCCGGCACGGCAAGCCCGCCGTCGGTCGCAAGCCCCTCGAGCAGGATCGCGCTGTACGGGGCCGGCTCCATGCCGCCGCGGGTCGAGATGTACTTCACCGATACTCCTTACGGTCGTAGACGTTCAGTCTATTAGGGCGGTGTCACCAGGAGACGGGCAGCGCCTTGCCTTCCTCGTAGCCCGCCGCCGATTGCAGCCCCACGCGAGCGCGCAGATGGAACTCGGGGACGCTGCCTGCGCCCGCGTAGGTGAACGACGAGCGCACTCCCGCGGTGATCATGTCGAGCAGGTCTTCGACGCTCGGGCGCTGCGGATCGAGGTAGATCTTCGAGGAGGAGATGCCCTCGGCGAAGAGCTCCTTCCGAGCGCGCTCGAACGCGTCGAGCGCACCGAAACGGCCCTGCACGGCCTTCGTCGACGCCATGCCCCACGACTCCTTGTACTGGCGCCCGTCGGCGTCGGCATGCAGTTCGCCGGGTGACTCAGCGGTGCCCGCGAACCAGGACCCGATCATCACGGACGACGCACCGGCGGCGAGCGCGAGTGCGACGTCGCGCGGGTAGCGCACGCCGCCGTCGGCCCAGACGTGCGCCCCGAGCTCACGCGCCGCATGCGCGGTCTCGAGCACCGCCGAGAATTGGGGGCGACCCACAGCTGTCATCATGCGGGTCGTGCACATCGCTCCCGGGCCGACACCCACCTTCAGGATCGTGGCGCCCGCGCCCACCAGATCATGCGCGCCCTCTGCAGTGACGATGTTTCCCGCAACGATCGGGAGTCCGAGGTCGAGCGCGGCCACGGACTCGAGCGCCCGCAGCATCCCGGCCTGATGACCGTGCGCGGTGTCGACAATGAGCACGTCCGCGCCTGCGTCGGCGAGCGCACGCGCCTTCCCCGCAACGTCGCCATTGATGCCCACGGCTGCGGCAACAGCGAGGCGGCCCTCGGAGTCGAGCGCCGGACGGTAGATTGATGCGCGAAGCGCGGAGCGTCGCGAGAGCGTACCGAGCAGCCTTCCGTCGCGCGCGATGCACACGGCCTCCGCGGCGCCCGAAGGGTCGCGGCTCAGAGCCGCGTCAACCGCCGCAAAGTTCGCGCGGGCGGCATCCACACTTCCGGAGCCGAGCTCGGACTCATCGAGGACGGGTGTGGAGCCGTGGAGCAGGTCACCGAGGCGCGCGTCGGCAGGTACCTGGGCGAGGCGGTGAGCGGTGAGCACGCCCCGCACCGCGGAGATCGGGATCGCGCGACCGCTCTAGGGCTCATCGCCGCTTCCGCCATCAGCGACGACCACCGACTGGCCCTCAGCCCGCGGGATCCACCGCAGTGCGTCGGCGGCGGTAGCTGCTGCGGGCAGCACGACCGGCGCGTCAACCAATACGGGGTCGCCCTTCACCCGGTGGATCGCATCGCTCATGTCGGCGATCGACAGGTCTTGCGGCAAAACCGCAAGACCACCGCGTCGCGCCAGCACCGCCGCGAGACGCGGGCCTGTTACCGAGTTCATATTGGCGGCGACAAGAGGGATCGTCGCCGGGGTGCCATCTTCGGGCGCGAGACCGACCTCGAACCGGCTGCGCAGCTCCGAGTGACGCGGCACGAGGAACACGTCTGAGTAGGTGAGGTCGACCGTGGGCATTGCTCCGAGGAACTCCATGCGACTCACGCTAGGCCATGCCGCCGACATTGGCGTGAGTGTCGACAGGTGAGCGCTCACTCGGCGACGAGCGAGCCGGTGCACGGGTGCGGATCCCGAGGCGCACACTCCTGCGCCTCGGTGGGGCGACCCGCGTAACATGGACTGAGTGCAGCGAGCGATCAGCTGCAGCCTCGGGGGTCTTCGCTGCATCGCGGCGGTGTACCTTCGGGACACCCATTCGACCTCAGAAGGAGCGCCGCGCTCATGTCCGACCCGAACACGCCGAGCGACGAGCACGCACCGCAGCAGAGCACGCCTGCGTCGACGCCTCCGGCCAGCCCGCAGCCGCCGCACATCACTGCGCCGCAGCCGACGTCACAGCTTCCCACTGACTTCGCGCCCCGAGTCGAGCTTGTCGACGACAAGAACTCGCCGGCTGGTGAGCCGCAGCCGTACGGCGCACCCGCGCAGCCGCATGGCTCAGCGCCACAGCCCTACGGCTCGGCATCGCAGCCCTACGGCTCGACACCACAGCCCCACGGCTCGGCACCACAGCCCTACGGCTCGGCACCACAGCCCTACGGCGCACCCGCACAGCTGAATGGCGCCCCCGCACAGCCGTATGGCTCAGCACCGCAGCCGTACGATGCACCCGCGCAGCCCTATGACACGCACGCCCAGACCTACCCGCCCGCTCCGCAGACCGCCTCGAATTACGCACCCGAGTACTCGCCGGGATACGCACCCGGGTACGGCCCCTACGGCGCGCCCGCGCGCAACGGCCTCGCCATCACCGCGCTCGTCGTGGGAATCACGAGCCTCGTGTTCGGCGTGATACCGTTCATCGGCAACGTGGTCGGCTTCCTCGGTGGCGCGGCTGCGGTCATCCTGGGCATCCTTGCATTGCGCAAGGCACAGTCCAGGGGCATGGCCATCACTGGCATCTGCACCGGTGGCGTAGCTTTCTTGCTCTCGGTGGTCTCACTGCTCTTCTGGATCTCAGTGTTCGGTATCGCAGGGAGCACCTCGAGCTGGGCGTAAACGCTTCGGCCGCAGCTGAGATGCCGCACCCCTCAGCGCCCCAGTGAGGACTGCAACTTGGAGCCCCGTTCGCGACGGCGCGACCGGGGCTCCTGCTCGTGCCCGCCGTCTACTAACGTAGGAGCGAAGAATGAGGGAGGGGCACATGCTCAAGGGGTTCAAAGAGTTCATCCTGCGCGGTAACGTCATCGAATTGGCGGTGGCGGTTGTCATCGGCGCCGCGTTCAACGCGCTCGTGCAGCGCGTCGTCGACTCGCTCATCAACCCGGTCATCGGCATGGTCTTCCGCGCTGACTCGCTCGACGGCGCGCTCAAGGTCGGGCTCCCCGGAGGCGGCGAGATCGCCTTCGGGGCGGTCATCGGCGCGGCCCTGAACTTCTTGATCGTTGCGGCCGTCGTCTACTTCGTGTTCGTGCTCCCGATGAACAAGTTCCGGCCGAAGGTCGCTGAGGCGCCGACCGGCCCGAGCGATATCGACCTTCTCGGAGAGATCCGAGACCTGCTCAAGGCGCAGGCGGAGGCGCAGGCGCAGGAGCAGGCGAGCTCCGAATCATCAGCACCGAAGCAAGCCGACGGAGCCGCGATCGACGCGATCCCGCCGCACAAGCACTAGCGGTTCCTGCCGGCGGGCCGCTCGCGCGCACTTCCGCACGAATACGAACACGAGCACGCGCCCTCACGAGCGCGAGCCCCGCCACGCTCCGCGCCAGCACCCCTTACGCGTCGTGCGTGTTCACCCGCGCGAGGAAGAGCGCCTCGGTGAGCACGGCCTTCCGGAACGACTCGAGGTGCAGCGACTCGTTCGGGCTGTGCGCACGACCGTCCGGGTCCTCGACGCCGGTCACGAGGATCTGCGCGGCAGGGAACTCATCTACGAGCTCGGCGATGAACGGGATCGATCCGCCGACTCCGATGTCGACCGGCTCCCGCTCCCACGCGTCGGCCATGGCGCCGCGCACGTCGGCGACCGCCCATCCGCTCGTGTCGACCTTGAAGGGCTGACCGAGGTTCGGCTCCTCGATCGTGACGCGCGCGCCGAACGGCGCGTGATCCTCGAGGTGCTTCGTGAGCGCCGCGTACGCTGCGACGGGGTCTTCGCCCGGCGCGATGCGTCCGCTGAGGCGCACGCGGACGCCCGGAATCAGCGTGTTCGACGCGTTCGCGACATCGGGCGCGTCGATTCCGGTGATCGAGATCGAGGGCTGCGCCCACAGCCGAGAGAGGATCGCGCCGCGCCCGATCGGCTGCACGCCGTCAAGCAGGCCCGTCTCCTGCCTCAGGCGATCCTCGTCGTAGTGCGGAACGTCCATCTCGACCGATCCGAAGCCCTCGACGGCGACCGAGCCGTCGGCATCCCACAGCGTGTCGAGGAGACGCACGGCGGCCATCATCGCGTCGGGCACGGCGCCCCCGAACATGCCGGAGTGCGACGCGTGATCGAGCGTGTCGATGCGCACGTTGCACGCGACTGCCCCGCGAAGCGCCACCGTGAGCGCGGGAGTCACCTCGTCCCAGTTGCTCGAGTCGGCCACGATGATCGCGTCCGCCTCCAGCAGTTCGCGATTCTCACGGAGGAAGTTGCCGAACGATTCCGAGCCCCACTCCTCCTCGCCCTCGATGAAGAGCGCGATGCCGAGGTCGAGCTCGCGGCCCTCCGCCTCGGCAGCCGCGGCGAGCGACCGGACCGCGCCGATGTGCGCCATTACGCCCGCCTTGTCGTCCGCGGCTCCGCGGCCGTACATGCGGCCGTCTCGCACGGTCGGCTCGAAGGGCGGCGTCTCCCAGTCCTCGTCCTTGCCCGGTGGCTGCACATCGTGGTGCGCGTAGAGCAGCACCGTCGGCCGCCCCGCCTTCGCTTCCCGGCGGGCGACCACTGCGGGGTGTCCGAGCTCCGTGCCGCCCTCGACGGGAGCGCGCCGCACGTCGACCACATCGAAGACGCCGGTCTCGCGGAGCAGTTCCGCAATCGCGTCCGCGCTGCGGGCGACATTCGCCGGATCGAACGCGGGCCAGGAGACCGACGGGATGCGCACGAGGCGCTGCAGGTCTTCGAGCGTGCGATCGTGCCCCGCACCTGCGGCACTCCGGATCGCGGTTTCGAACTGCTGCTGCGTCGAATCGGCCATGTGCGCCTGCCTCCCAGTTTCGGCCCCCAGGGCCGGCGAATCGTGTCGTCCATCACACCGCGCGGCGCTGCAACGGAGCGCTTACGGCAACGACCCCACCCTATCCCCGGGCACCGACATTCGCGTTTCTCGCGTCACCACTACGCGAGCCGCAGCAACGCGACCCGCAACAACACCCCGTCTCGCGACAACTCGCCGCCCCGCAACAACCTCAGTCGTCCTTCTTCTCGGCAGCCTCGGCAGCCTCCGCCGCCTTCTCCTGCTCCTCCTGCTCAGCCTGCTGCGCGGCTCGCAGCTCCCGCGTCGACGACTGCACGAGCTCCTCCGCGCGCTTCCGACGGTGCTGCACCATGGTCTCCGCGCCGAACCTCTCGCCGAGACGGTCACGCGATTCCTTCGTTGCGGTGATGATGACGCTGCACGAGATGAGGATCACCTGCGACGACAGGTTGATCCAGAGCAGCAGGGCGATGAGCGCCGCGAACGAGCCCAGCAGCGGGTTTGACGTCGCGCCACGAACGAAGAGGCCCGACAGCTCCTGCAGCACCACGAGCCCGATGCCGCCGATGATCGCGCCGCCCCAGAGCGCCTTCGCGGGCGCCCGCACTCCCGACAGAATCCGGAAGACGAGGGCGATCGCGACCGTGTCGATCACGAACACCACCACGATGCCGAACACTCGCGTGAGCACCTCGGTCACAGGGCCCTCGCCGATCCCGAGCCACGACAGCACGGTGGTGATGCCGACCGAGCCGACGACCGAGGCGACGGCCGCGGCAGCGAGCAGCCCGCCGAAGACGAGGGCCACGAGGAGGTTTCGGAAGATCACCCAGAGGATGAAGACGTCGTCGTGGATCTCGTCGGCGAGCGTGCGCAACGCCGTGCGGATCCGCCCGATAGCACTGATCGCAGCGCCGAGCAGGCCGACGAGCGAGATGATGCCGGCGATCGTGAAGCCCGCAGGCGCCTTCACGTCCTCGGGCTTGACCAGATCGCCGATGCCTGGAATTACCTGGTCGAGCGTCTCGATGAGCTTGCCCATCGCCTCGGGGTTCGACCCGAGCCAGAGCGCGGCGATCGAGAATCCGAGCAGCACGCCCGCGAACACGCTGAAGAGCGCACGATAGGTGATGCTGTCGGCGAGCATCGCGCCGCGGTGTTCGCTGTAGCGGAGGAATGCGCGAACGAGCTGGAGGCGAAGCACGCGCGCGATGATCTTCGCGAAGAAGCCTCGCTCCTCGGGCGGAGGCGCAGCCGTGGCGGATCCCGCCACGCGCGATCCTTCCCCGCTCACTCGAACGCCCCCTGGCTCATGCCCGCGACGTATGCCGCCTGACCCACGTGCTCGAGCGCGTCGGCAGAAACACTGATGAGCCGGGAAGCGCGCGTCACGGGCGGATCCCACGAGTCGTCGATCACCTCACCGAGGGCGGTGTTCTCGAGCTTCTCCAAGTACGCGAGCTGAGCCTCGACGGCGGCTCGCAGGTGGTCGAGGAGCAGGTCCGCGTCGTCGCACACGATGGAACGGGCCTCGCGCGCGGAGTGCCCGTAGCCGTTTCCGGGGTCGGGCAGGTCGATCGCGAACTTCCGGTCGAAGCCCTGCGCGGTCCACACCGGCGCCTCCCCCGAGAGATCCGCGACCTGCGCGTCGATCTCGCGCGCGGCGTGCCAGAGCAGCCACGCGGCCGAGTTGTCGTGGTGCGGGTGCGCGTTCAGCAGCTCCGGTGTGAGCTTCTCGCGCAGCGCCTCGGCCGCGTCGAGCGGCCTCCTCGCGAGATCCTGCAATAGTTCAACTGGCCGCATGATGTCCCCTTTCGCTTGCGGTCGTGTGTGGGAGTCGAATGGCAGCACGCTGCCCCGACTCAGTGCCCCGCGTGCCCGTGCCCGAACGTTCCGTGCGGCACCGCGAACTCCCCTGCCTCGCTCGCGGCGAGCGCGGGCGTCGCGATCGCGGCGACGAGCAGCGCTTCGGCCACGAGCACGAGTGTGAATGATCCTGCTGAGCGCGAGCGTGGGAGCGTTCCTACAGCGGCGGCAGATCCGGCGGGCTCGATACGGGCAGCGCTCACGCGCGGCTGATGCGCAAGCTGCCCGCCCGCGACTACCTCCGCCGGGGCCCGCTGATCAGCAAGCTGCCCATCGACGCCCACCCGGGCCGGCGCCCGGCGATCCGCACCCCGCCGCAGCGCGACGACACCGGCGATCGCGATCGACCAGTGGAAGATGAACAGCGCGACGAAGGGCACGAGCGCGAGTGGCCCGGTGAGGAGCAGGAAGCCCGCCCCCAGCACCCCGATCGCACCGCCTGCCACGGCGCCCCGCGGCGCGACGACGCGGCCCGCACGCAGCACGGCGAGCGCCCACAGTAGCTCCGCGGCCGCGGCACCTCCGAGCAGCAGAGCGAGCACCGCCGGTGCGCCGGCCGCGGTCGCGAACAGCACGAGGCCGGCCCCCAGTGCTGCGAGGGCCGGCCACAGTGCTGCGATCATGCGGATCTCCGAAGTTGGACGATGCTTGTGACTTAGACGACGGGGCGCGCGTGAGCGGTGCCGACGCCGTCGACTCGCTTGTCGGCCGCGATTGCGACGACGAGCAGCACCAGGGCGCTCGCGAGGTGCAGGATGTGGTCGGCGGTGTTCAGCGCGAGGATGTTCGCCGCGGTGTCGGCGATGAAGAAGCCAACGATACCGAGCAGCAGGTAGACCGCGCCAACCGTTCCGTTCGCGCCCTTCGCGGCGCGCACGTTGGCGAGGCCGGCGAGCAGCAGCACCGCGCCGATCAGCAGGTGGGCGATGTTGTGCAGCGGGTTGACCTCGAAGATGCCGAGGAGCAGGCCGCCCTCGGTCGCCACGAAGCCGACGCCGCCGGTGACGGCGAAACCGAGCAATCCGACCAAGACGTAGACGGCGCCGAAGATGACTCCGACGATCCGGTTCGGTGAGTTCTTCACGACGTTCTCCTTTATATGTTGACTGCGTATCTTGACTGCCTATTGCCTGTCTGCTCAGCAGTTCTCCTGGCGGTGGTACCCGAGTTGCCCCGCGCCGCCGCTGTATTTCAGTGTGGATGGTGGGCGGTGCCGCAGACAGGCGCTTGCGCGGTGGGCGGGTGATGCAGTAGCTTCCCCAGCTCACGCCCAGGTTCGGCGGGTCGTGAGCGAGCCGTGGCGCGGTGCGCCACAAGGCTGCGACCCATATGTACGGGGCTGCGACCCGTATGCTCTGTCAAGCCCTGGGCAAACGTGGGCGGCGTCAGTAGATTTGCGTGCATGGTCTCCCGGATCCTCGCCGTCGGCACCGCCGTGCCGAGCACCCGTCTCGCACAACCGCAGATGCGCGACTTCTTCGCGGCCCAGCCCGGCGCGGATCGGCTGACACAGCGGCTCATCGGGGCGGCCTTCGACCAGTCGGCGATCGACACACGGTACTCGGTGATCGGCGGGCTCGGGGCGCCGGCAGCCGGCGAGAGCGCGCCCGATGCCGCGCCCCATGCTGAGACTTTCGTGCAGGATCGCGGCGAGCTCCGGCATCCCACCACCGGTGAGCGGAACCGCGTCTACCGTGAGGAGGCGCCCCGGCTCACATCTCAGGCTGCACGCGACGCCCTCGACCGGGCGGGAGTCGCGGCGAGCGCGGTCACGCACGTCGTCACAGCTTCGTGCACCGGCTTCTTCGCGCCGGGCCCCGACTTCCTCCTCGTCCGCGATCTCGGAATTCCCACGAGCGCCGAGCGCACCCACATCGGCTTCATGGGCTGCGCCGCCGCGTTCCCCGCACTGCGCGCGGCCACTCGGATCGCGCAGGCAGAACCCGGTTCGGTGATCCTCGTCGTCTGCACCGAGCTCTGCTCACTCCACATCCGCTCGTCGAGCGACCCCGAGCAGATCGTGGCTTCCGCGGTGTTCGGCGACGGCGCGGCCGCCGCGGTCGTCGCGTCGGATCCGCTGCCTGCGCGCCGATCCGCCCCCAGCCTCGTGCTCGGCGACTTCTCGACCGCGATCACCGCGGAGGGCGAGGAGGACATGGACTGGACCATCGGCGACCACGGCTTCGAAATGCGCCTCACCTCGAACGTGCCGCGCATCATCGGTCGGGAGATCGCGGGTGTGGTCGGCCCCATGCTCGCCGACGACCAGAGCGCACCGGGCGACATCGACGCGTGGGCGGTGCACCCCGGTGGCCGCAGCGTGCTCGACCGCGTGCAGAGCGGGCTCGAGTTGCCTGCCGACGCGATGACACACTCGCGCGAGGTGCTGCGGGAGTACGGCAACATGTCGAGCGCGACCGTGCTGTTCATTCTGCAGCGGATCCTCGCCGACGACTCGATCCCCGACGGCGCGAGCGTCGCGGGGCTGTGCTTCGGGCCGGGTCTGACGGTCGAGACAGCACGCTTCGTGCGCGAGGGGGCAAATCGGTCGGGGGCGGATCGGCCGCGCGCCGGGGAGGAACTCGCTGCCGCCGCTGGCGGTTTCAGTGGGGCCGGTGAAGCGCTCGAGACCGCAGCCGCGCCGGCATGAGCGGGGTGTCACGCGTGTCGCTCGCCCGGCGCGACGCCGAGCTGCGGGAGCTGATGGACGATCCCGACTGTGACCCGGAGCGCCTGCGTCGCACGCTCGAGCGCTTCGACCTCGTGAATCGCGCGGTGTCGTCGTGGGGGCGCGTGTACCGCACGCACGTGCGGCCGGCACTGTCGGCGGCGCGCGCGGAGTCTGCGGCGCGAGTAGAGTCTGCCCGGGCGAGCGACTCCCCCGCCTTACGCCCGCTCCGCATCCTCGACCTCGGCTGCGGAGGTGGCGATGTGCTGCGGCGCATCGTGCGGCGGGCTCGCCGTGACGGGTTCGACGTGGAGGGCCTCGGCATCGATCCCGACCCCCGATCGCTGGCCGTCGCTCGCGTCACGCGCCCCATCGCCGGCGTCGAGTACCGCGAGTGCATGAGCCGAGACCTCGTCGCCGAGGGCGCCCGCTTCGACGTCGTGATCTCGAACCATGTACTGCACCACCTTGGCGATGCCGATCGCGCCGCGTGGTTCGCCGAGTCCGAGAAGCTGGCGGATCGCCTGGCCGTCCACTCCGACATCGCCCGCGGCCGGCTCGCGTATGCCGGCTTCGCGATCGGGATCGCGCCCCTCGCGCCGGGCTCGCTGCTGCGCGTCGACGGGCTGCGAAGCATCCGGCGGAGCTTCACGGTGGGCGAGATCGCGGCGGAGCTACCCGAGGGGTGGCGTGCGGAGCGGGTCGGGCCGTTCCGGTTGCTCGCGGTGTATCGCGCGCAGGTCAGCCGCGACTGAGCGCCGCGATGGCGACGTCCGTGCGATCCGTCACCACCCCGTCGACCCCCATCGCCACGAGCTCCCGCATGCGCCCGGGGTCGTTGACCGTCCACACGTGCACCTCGACGCCGTGCGCATGCGCCGCCTCGACGAGGCGCGGCGTGAGCACGCGGATGCGCCCGTGCCGCTCGGGAATCTGGAGGGCGTCGAGGCCTTGAAGCGCCCGTGCGACACCTCGGCGCGAGCCGGCAGCGCGCTCGGTCGCCAGCCCGAGCAGCAGGCGGATCAGCGCGCCCCTTCCCGGCGAAGTCGCGGGCAGGATCGCGCAGCCCGCCTCCCGCGCCGCGCCCAGGGCGCTGCGGCGCCAGCGCTCCGAGAAGCTCGTGACGAGCACGCGGTGCGCGTGCGGCGCGACGATCCGCCCGAGGGGCGCGGCGACCGCGGCCGCTTTCACGTCGATGTTCCAGCGGGCTTCGGGGAACTCCTCGAGCGCCCGCTCGAGCGTGAGCAGGCCCCCGCGCTCGGCGAATGCGCGCTCGAGCTCCGCGCGATCCACCTCCGCGATCTTGCGCGGGTCGCCCGCGACGCGCGTGAGATCCGGGTCGTGCGCGAGCACCACGGTTCCGTCGCGCGTGAGGTGGCAGTCGGTCTCGAGGATGTCGGCGCCCGCGTTCGTCGCGGCCTCGAACGCTGCGCGGGTGTTCTCTGCGATGCCCGCCGCGGCGAGTTCCGCGTTCACGAGCCCTCGGTGGGCGATCACGCGCGGGTTCGCCGCCCCCTGAAGGTACGGATGCACGCGCTCGCTCGTCATGCAAGCACGCTACCCGACCGCGTTCAGAGCCGAACCGGTTCTTGTGTCACTCGGTGCTGCCTCTCAGTGCACCGGGCAGCGACTCGGGGCCGCTCCCCTGCTCGCTCCGTGCCCGCCCGTCGCGCGCACCATGCCGCCCGACGCTGGCTTCGTCGGGAGCCGTCGCCGATTGACCTCGAGCCCGTCGTCCAGGATCCGCACGCGCGGGTCGCTCATCGCCGCGACCGCCGCCGCGAGGCCCGCAATCGCGAGCTTCTCGCCCGGGCAACGGTGACCGTTCGGCACCGAGGCCCCACCGTGGGGCACGAAGGTCTCGATAGCCTCGTAGTCGTCGACGCCGAGGAAGCGGCCCGGATCGAATTCGTTCGGCCGCTCCCATGACCGATCGTCGGTGTTCGTGCCGAGGATGTCGAGCACGACGCGCCCGCCCTCGGGCACGGTCTCGCCGTCGACCTCGATGTCCGTGGTCGCCCAGCCCGGGAGCACGGGCACGAACGGGGCGGTGCGGCGCACCTCCTGCGCGAAGGCGACCGCGATCGGGTCTTCGGTGAGTGCTCCCCCGCGCTCCGCGACCGAGGCGGCGACGCGCTCACGCCACTCGGGTCGGTCGTGCAGTTCCTTCGCCGCGAACGCGACGAAGCGAGCGACCGCGACCATCGGGCGCATGCTGTTCTGGAGTTCGATGCCCGCAAGCTTCGGTGCGAGCAGCAGATCCTGCTCGTCGCGGTGCCACGCCCACTCGTAAAGCGCGCTGCCGCGGCGGGCCTCGAGCGTGCCCGCGCGCACCGCCTCGATGAGCTGTTTTGCATGGCGATCGGACCAGGCGCGATTCGCCGTCGCGAGCGGGTAGCTCGGCGAGTACGGCGCTCCGAAGCCGTCGACGATCTGCGCCATGCGCGCCGCCCACCGGGTGAGCGCGCCGTCGGTTCCCGGGAGGCCCGCCCAGCGCATGACCGCGCGCCCGAGCGCGCCGACCGCCGCGTCGTACGCCGAGCGGTCGCCGCCGGCGATCCACTCATTCAGTTCCGCGCGCCACTCGCGCTCGAGCAGTGGAAGGATCGCGGCGACCGCGGCGTCCTCGTACGCCACGTCGACAAAGGTCGCCTTGCGATGCCGATGCGCGTCGCCGTCGAGGCTGTGCACCGAGCCGTGCCCGAAGAGCGTCTCCTGCACGATGGCGGGCATCGCGCCGTGGCGCGCGATCCGGTCGTTGTCGTAGAACGTGGCAACGCCCTCCGCACCGCGCACGAGCAGCGCCGGTCGCCCGAGCAGCCGGAACGGCACCGCGCGCGCCCCGGCCCGGGTGCGATTCCAAATCATCTCGCCGAAGCCGTAGCCGCGGGTCAGAATCTTCGGCGCATCGTCCTGCGCGAGCTTCGCGATGTTCACGACCACCTTGCGCCGCGCACGGCCGAGCACGTCGGTGGCGCGCGTCACGGGCGTGGCCGGTGCGTTCGAGTTCGATGCCGTTGAGTTCGATGCCGTCGAGTTCGATACTGTCGAGTTCACCATGCGCCAACTGTGCCAGCGCTCGCCCCCGCGAACCAGGGGGCGGCAATGGCGCTCGCGCTGTGGTATCGGGCGCGGCGCCGTGCTCGAGCCGCTTCGACGGGGCAGGATCAGCGGGGGCTCGCGCCCCCGCCGATCCGCTCTACGACTCCGAGGTGCGGCGCCGTCGCACCGTCAGCACAGCGCCGGCCGCGACCAGCAGACCCCCGAACGAGGCGAGGCCGATCAGTAGGGGTGCGCCGGTGGCTGCGAGCGCACCGCTCTGGGCGGCGGCACCTTCGTCCGCCCCAGCGTTGCCGCCTCCGAGCGCGCTCTCGCCGTCGTCGGCACCCGAAGCCGCGTCACTGCCAGCACCAGCACCGCCAGCGCCCGCGCCGCCGCCAGCGTCCGCGCCACCACCGGCGCCACCGCCCGCGCCATCGGCGTCGTCGCCCGGTGCATCGTCGGCGTCCAGCGCGAACGCCGTGATGCTGGCCGTGCCATCCACGAACCCGTCGCGAACGACACGCACCTCCACGGTGACCTCTTCCGCGGGGTCAGCGCCGGTCACGACGATCCGCGAACCGTCGAGCTTCGCGACGAGCCCCTCGGGCACGGACAGCACGTACTCTGCGTCCGCGTCGAAGTTGGAGATCTCCACGGTGTAGCCGTCTGAGGTGCGCTGCGGCACGCCAAACGTCGGCGCAACGGCGGCGTTCAGTGCGCTCCCGGTCGCCGTCGTCGCGGCATCGCTGCGACCTTCGCGTGAAGCGACGACGATAACCTGCCCGGCCTGCCCCGGAGCGAGCCCCGACACCCTCACGTAGATGCCGTCAACCCCGGCCTGCCCGCCCTGAGGAAGCAGAATCGCGTTCGCCAGGTACTCCGTCTCCTCGTCGAAGTTCAGAATCTCCATGGAGAACCCATCGGCGGTGCGGATCGCCTCGCCGAGCACGGGCGCAACCCCCACGGGCAGTGCAGCGCCGGTGACCTCGGCGATCGTGGGCGTGTAACCCTCGCGGCTGATGCGCAGGGGAATGGTCACGGGCGTGCCGGGAGCCGACCCCGACACCACGACGGAACCGTCCACGATCTCTGCGGTCACGCCCTCCGGCAGCTGGTCCTCATCGATCTCGTACGTGAACTCAGAGTCGAAGTTCTCGATGGCGACCGTGAAGCCGTCGGCTCGCCGCTCCGGCGTCGCGAGCTTGACGTCCGGAATCGACTTGAGCGCCGCCCCGTCCACGCTCGCGCTGCCCGGTTTCGCGCCGTCACGCGTCGACCGCACGGTCACGGTGGCGCTCTCGCCGGCAGCGAGACCACTCACCGTGACGCGGCCGGTTGCGGGGTCGACGCTTGCCGATCCACTGCCGGTCTCGACCGCGAATGCGGCGTCATCATGGTTCGTGATCTCGAATGTGAAGCCGTTTGCCGTGGGCTCGATGGCCGAAACCTGAGGCACAACCGCAGCGTCGAGCGCACTCCCGGTCACCGAAGCGCTGGCCTCGGTAAACCCGCTCCTCGAGATCGACACCGTCACGGTACCGGACGCGCCGTCTGCCAGCCCTGTCACCTCCACATAACCCGGGCCCATCGTCGTCACCGCGTGTTCCGGCACGTCGCCGAAGAAAGTCACTGTCGCGTTGGGATCATCCGGGAAGGTCACCGGCACCCGGAAGCTCCCGTCCCCGCGCACCACTTCCCCGAACACCGGTGGCACACCAGTCTCGAGCGCGGTGCTAGAGATCGACGCGGTCGCGCTCGTGTAGCCGGCACGACTCACGGTGACGGTCACGCTCGCCGAGGCTCCCGTTGCGAGCCCCGTGACGGTGATCACGCCCGAAGCGTCGATCTTCGCCGCCCCCGCGGACGCCACCACTTCGTACGTTGACGTCGCGGAATAGTTCGTCACCTTCGCGGTGAACCCGTCAGCCGTGCGCGTCTGGGCTGCCAGGGTCGGAGCGGTGCCCGCGGCATTGGGCGTGACCGCCACACGCGGTTCCGACCGCTCGGAGTAGAACGGCGACGCCTCGCCCGTCTGCGTCGTCTCGGTCTGAACCGACACGTAGACCGTGCTGCCGTTGGTCAGCTTGGTCTTCCCGTCGCTGGTGCCCGTGAGCGTGCACGAGGTGCTCGTGGTCTCGCACTCGGCCACGCGCGTGCCGCCCGACGCGGCGCTGAACGCGACGACGAGGTACTTGGACAGCGTGTTGCCGTTGAGATCAGCGGGCGTCCAACTGGCGGTCACCGACTTGTCGCCGGGGGCCGCGCTCACGCTCGTGGGGGCCTTCGGGTACCCGTAGGGCGCGCCCCGCACAACGTTCGAGGCGAGGCTCGGCCCCGCGTCCGAAGTTGCACGAATCTGAATGTCGGCGGTCACGCCGTTCTTCAGGCCCGGAACGGTGAGTGCGGTAGCGGATCCCGGAACCTGTGCCGCGATCCACGTCTTGCCGGAGTCGGTCGTGTACTCATAACCGGTGAGCGGTGAGTCGAATACGACACCGGGTTGGAAGGTGACGCGAATGAACTGATCGCCGCGCTCGAACGACGAGATGACCGGAGCCGCCGGGCGCTGACGTGGGGTCACCGCGACGCGGGGAGACGACGCGGGGCCGTAGCCTGCCGCGTTCAACGCCGCAACCGTCACCGTGTACGTCTGGCCGTTCGTGAGGCTCGGAAGGTGGGCGAAGGTGTCGGAGGTGTACGAGGACATCACCGGCCTGTTGCTCGCGTCGTACGTGACCACCTCGTACTGCGTGATCGGACTTCCGCCGTCGGACTTCGGGGCGTCCCAGGCGATGTCGGCGGAAGAAGAGTTGCCGACGGCCTTGACGTTCGTCGGGGTTCCGGGAACCGTCATGGGTGTTACTGTCACCCTCTCGGCCGTCCCGTTCCCGATCGCGTTGACGCCGCGCACCTCGAGCACGAGCGGCTCGCCGTTCGTGAGACCCGTCAAGAGCAGCACACCCGTGAGGCTACGAGCGTCGATCCACTTCTCGGTGCCGCTGACCCGGTACTCGATACGCGTCAACGGTGAACCGCCGTCACTCGCGAACGTCGCTTGCACGCTCACGGTGGAATCGCCGGGCGTGCCCGCGAGCTCGGGCGCGCTCGGCGCGCTCGCGGGGGCAGCGATAAGCACGTTCGATCCGCTGCCCGCTCCCGCCGCGTTCTTCGCGCGGATCTGCACCGCGTAGGAGGTGCCGTTCTGCAGACCGACAATCGTGATCGTCGAGTCGGTCGACCCGGTCGAGGTCCATGCGCCGCCGTCGAGCGAGTACTCGTAGTCAGTGATGGCGGATCCACCATCGCCTGCCGAAGTGAGCGCGACAGTGAGTGCGCCGTCCGTGCGCGTCAGCGAATCGAGCGTCGGAGCGAGTGGCACCGAACGCGGGGTCCCGGCCACGGCAGCGGAAGGCTCGCCCGCGCCAGTGGCGTTCACGGCACGCACGCGCACCGAAGCGGGCACGCCGTCAGTGAGACCGGTGATCGTGAACTTCGGGGTGAGCCCATCGATCGCAGTCCAGGTTCCGCCGTCGACGGAGTACTCGTAGCCCGAGATGGGCGCACTGCCCGATGCGCTGAAGGTCACCGCGAGCGCACCGGACAGCGGCGCGACCGTGACGATCACCGGGGCGTTCGGCAGCGGCACGGCCGCCGGACCCTCCTCGGTTTGCGCCCGGGACGCGGGGCCGTAGCCGACCTCGTTGCGCGCGCGAACGGAGAACTCGTAGCGCTCGGACTCGAGCAGCGGCTCGCCCGCGCTCGTCTTCGAGACGCTGAACGGTGAAGCTCCGTCGAGCTCTTGCCACGTCGCGCCGGCGTCCGTCGTGTAGGAGTAACCGGTGATCGCCGATCCGCCGCTGTGCTCGGGGGCCGAGAGCTCGAGGCGCCACGATCCCTCGCCGCTGTCGACCAGCTCCGTGATGAGCGGTGCTCCTGGCACGCCCGCGGGCGTCGCGAAGACCGTGACCGCCTCTCCCGCGCCGATCGCGTTAACGGGCCGCAGCTGCACCTGCTGCTCCGTGCCGTTCGCGAGCTTCGTGATGACCAGCGGAGCGCTGGTGCCGCCTGAGAGCCAGGTATCTCCAGAGTCGAGCGAGTATTCGACACCGGTGATTGGCGAACCGTTGCTCGCGCCGAACTCGTACGAAATGGTGATGGAGCCATCGCCGCGCTCGGCTTGGACGTTCTCGAGCTTTGCGGGCGCTGCCGCGGTCGTCACGGTCACGGGGTTCGAAGCGTCGCTGAACGTCGTTCCGTTTCCGGAGCGGATGAGGACGGTCGCGGTCTTCCCGGGCTCAAGGCCGGTGACGGTAATCGGGCTCCCAGCGCTTCCCATGCTCACCCACCCGCGGCCATCGACGTTCACCTGGTGGACGGTGATGGCGGATCCGCCGTCGTACCCCTCGGTGAAGCTGATGGTCGCCGAATCCGACGTCACCGACACGCCCGTGACGGTGGGCGCTCCCGGCTTACCGATCGGGGTACCCGTGCGGGGCTCGCTCTCCGCGCCCACGCCGAAGTCGCTGAGCGCCCGGAGCTGGACGGC
This sequence comes from Leucobacter sp. USHLN153, assembly GCF_037145615.1. Classification (NCBI taxonomy): domain Bacteria; kingdom Bacillati; phylum Actinomycetota; class Actinomycetes; order Micrococcales; family Microbacteriaceae; genus Leucobacter; species Leucobacter sp. USHLN153. Next base: position 76,250 of record NZ_JBBCXE010000007.1, on the reverse strand, counting down.
TACGGCCACGCCGTTTTTCAGGCCGTAGATGCGCGCAGGCTGCGACATCGTCGGGAGCGTCACCCAGGGGCCGTCATCGACGCGGTACTGGTATCCCGTCGGGGCTGCTCCCGTTTCCGGGACGGAGAAGTAGGTCTCGAGCATGCCGTCCCGCGAGTCGACGCCCGTGATCTCGGGCGCCGAAGGGGGCGCCATCGGCGTGACCGAGGCGGATGCCGGCGAGAAGTCACCCGTGCCCGCGGGAGTGATCGCCGCCACTCGGAAGATGTAGGCCGTGCCGTTCTGGAGACCATCCACGACGACATTCGTGGCGGCGGATCCGGTGAGCTTTGCCTCGCTCCACGTCGTTCCGCCGTCGGCGCTCTGCTGCACGGCGTAGCCCTGGATCGGGCCCACGCCGAAGTTCGTGGGGGCGCCCCACGTGAGGGAGGCGCTCGAGTTGCCCGCAGTTGCCTGCGGCGCGGCGGGAGCCTCGGATGTGCCGGTGACGTACCGGATCTCGATCGAGCCGGGGTGCGAATTGCTCGGAACGTACTCGTAGCTCGCGGTCAAACCCGCGAAGGAGGCGGTCGCGTTCTGACCTACGGATCCGCCGTAGCCGAACCACTCGTTCGAGGTTCCCGCGCCGAACTCCACGGCGCCCTGCTTGCCGCCGACCGCGCCACCGCCACCGCCGCCGGATCCGCCGCCGTCGTCATTCGTGCAGCTCGAGGCCGCGCACGCGATACCGGCGTCCATGCCGGTCTGCCCGTCTGTCGCGTTGGGGGTGTCGCTTCGCCCGACGAAGGTGCCGTCGGCGGGGCGGCCTCGCGTCGGGGCGAACTGGCCGGAGCCGCCGTTGCCGCCGCCGCCCGCCGCGACGACGTCGACGCCGTCGATGCGCAGCACGCTCGCGGCACCGCCCGCGCCGCCCTGCCCCGAGGAACCCTTGGTGCCGGTGCGGCCGCCGGTGCCGCCGTTGTAACCGGCGAGCGGATTGTCGCCGCCCTGTGCCGGCGCGACCGCTCCGCCGACCGAGTCCTGTCCGGTGACGCCGGCGCCGCCGGGCGCGATCGTGAGCTTGGTGCCGGGCACAACGTCCACTGTGCCCATGACGAGTCCGCGGAACGTGCCGGGGTCGGGCGCGGGCGCGGCGTCCTTGCCGCCGTTGCCGCCCTCACCGCCGCGCATGATGACGGAGATCGCCGTCACGCCCGCTGGCACCGTCCAGCTCTGAGCCGTCGACTGGTAGCCGAACGTCTCGGTCCGAACCGTCGGCGCGCTGTTTCCAGCGGTCGCTCCGAAGACCAGCGACCCTCCGACCAACGCGATGACCGCGGCTCCCGCCACTAGTCCGGTGGCGCGCACGCGCGCAGCACTCAGCCCCATTTCACCCCTCCAGTGCTCCGAGGCCGTTCCCCAGACGTATGCCTCGGACCCGAAGAGTTTTGCAAGCAGAACTTCATCAGCATAGTGGTGTTCTGGACACCGTGCAGCAGGAGCTCGGCCTGCGTTCGCGCAGAATTCACCCCGACGCGACCCGCGACGCAACCGCGAGCAGAATCTTTCGCGTTCCGTAACGCGCGGCGCTCGCGCCGCGTTCCCCGCACTCTGCTCCTGCTCCCCTCTGCGAGCTGCGAGCCACGCTGAGTTGTGCTCGGGTGCCGCTCGGCGAGTGAGGCCTGAGCTCCATGGTGCGGGTTGCGCAAATTGTGCTCGGGCGTCGCTCAATGAGTCGCGCCCCTGCAATTTTCTACCAACGCACGCCGCGGCCCTGCCGGCCCCTCGCGCTGAGAACCCGCTGCGCCAATCTTCGAGCGGCGCTCACGTGCTGGACGATGCCCTTGCGTCGCGCTCCGCACTCATGTCCGGCAGTCACGCGCAAAATTTCTCCGCACTCACGCCGAATGGCCGTTCCGCGTCCGCAGTAGGACCCGGCGAAAGCCCCGCGCGCTGTACCCTGGCGTGCATGGCGATTTTGATCGACCCGCCCGCGTGGCCCGCGCACGGCACCCTCTGGAGCCATCTCGTGTCGGACACGAGCTACGCCGAGCTCCACGCGTTCGCCCGGAGGCTCGGATTTCCGCGGCGGAGTTTCGATCTCGACCACTACGACGTCTCCGCAGCCAACTACGACCGCGCCGTCTCGCTCGGCGCGATCCCCGTGGCCGGTCGCGAGGTCGTCTATCGCCTGCGCGACTCCGGCCTCCGGGTGCGGCAGACGGATCGCGCAGCCATCACTCCCCTGCGTCGCCGGCAGTACCTCGTCGAAGAGTGGGCGCGCCTCGCGCATCTGCTCGGAGTTAGCACGATTGCTTCTTCGTGGACCGCACTCGGCGAAGACCTCATCGAGCGCTGGAACGAACCGCATCGGCGGTACCACGACGAGCGACACCTCGAGGACGTGCTGCTCGCGCTCGATCACCTCGAGACCCGCGGCGAGCGCGTCGCGCCCGAGACGCTCCTCGCGGCGTGGTTCCATGACGCGGTCTACACCGGCGCGCCGGGCGGTGTCTCGGACGAACAAGCCTCCGCGGACCTCGCCGCCGCTACTCTCGGCGACCTCCTCTCCCCCGAGCTGATCTCCCGCGTCCACGCCCTCATCCTCGCGACCACCCCCGCGAGCAGCCCCATCAGCGCAGAGGAACCGGGGCCCGTGCATGACGCAGAAGCAGCCCCGAAAACGGAGGCCGCGTCAATTGCAGTCTCTACCGTGGCCGCTCACACGGAACCCGCCGTCACACTGACCCCTCGAACTCATGGCCCGTCAACTGGGTCTAATGCCAAATCAACTCTTGGCGAGGAGCCCCAGCTCGGTGCGGAGTCACCTTCCCGCGATGGCGCACGCCAGACCGAGCAAGACGACCCCGATGCGCGTTCCGAGATCGTCGACCCGGCGCGCACCCTCCTCCTCGACGCCGACATCTGGATCTTCGCTTCCCTCCCCAAGCGCTACGCCGAATACGCCGCCGCGGTCCGCGCCGAGTACGCCCACGTGCCCGACGCCGACTTCGCCGTGGCACGTGCGTCGATCCTCGAGGCCTACCTCGCGCGCCCGCATCTCTACCGCACGCCCGCCGCTCGCGCCCTCTGGGAGACTCGCGCCCGCGCCAACGTCTCCCGGGAAATCTCCGAACTCAGAAACCCGACTCAAGCGCTCTGATCACGTACTTTCACCTCCTATTGCAGGTCTGTCTCGCACGAGCCAGCCCACCTGCTTGCCCGCGACGTCGCCGAGCCCAGAACATTCTCTCGATCACCCTGACACCTCCTCTCTCCAACGTCTCCCGCGAGATCGCCGAGCTCAGAACGCCGCCTCGAGCGCACTTGCCGACCTCGTAGGTTCGTCGACAAAACCCGGTGGATCGCCCCTTCCCGTCACATTCGGTGGCGGCCCCGACGCGCGGCCCGGCACTACGGAACTCCCGAAGCGGACCCTACTCGGAGGCCGATCTCGATAGGTTCGGCCGGCGGGACTCATTCACGTGAGGTCCCCGTTCCGATGCTGCTTCACCTGCCAGTCGGAGTGGTGCTTGAGCACGTGGTGTCCGCGGCACAGGTGAGCCAGGTTCGCGGTGGACGTCTCACCGCCGAGCGCGGCGTCGACCGTGTGATCGAGGTCGCAGCGCGAGAGCGGAACCCGACACCCCGGGAACCTGCAGTGCTGGTCTCGCGCTCCGAGCCGCCGCCGCATCTCCTCGCTCGGTCGATACCGCTCCACCGCGAGCACCGTACCCGTGCCCTCCTCGACCTCGGCACGTTCCCACACGGGAGCAACGGCCGCGAGGTGTCTGGCCGCTTCAAGCGGGATCGGCCCGGCTCCGATCAACTCCGCCACGTCCGTAACGGCAGCTCGGCCAGCGCATGCAGAGCTTTCGCCGCGGGTCAGCGCAGCAACCGGAACGATGACCTGGACCCGCGCCCGCATCGCCTCCACACTCGAGGAGACCGCCACGAGCTCCGGATCCGCGCCGAGCAAGAGCTCCACAAACGCGTCCGCCCGAATTTCATCGCTCGACCGCGGCACGTCATCTTCGGCCCTCGGCTCTTCTGCGGTGGGCTCGGCAGTACGCGGCTCGACGACGCTCGTCTGAGTTGTCGACTTCTCGACAGTGATCGGCTCGGCGGCAAGTGGCTCGACGGTGCTCCGCTCCCCAGCCGCCGACTCTGGCACCAGCGCCACTCCCCCAACGGCCTCAGCACGCTCCACCTCCCGCGCTACGCGGGTGAGCCGGTCGTGGACCGCGTGCGCCTCGACCGTGGGCAGATGAGCGATGAGGTCGGACATGCCGCCCTCATGGTCGACGATCATTACCCGTCGTTCACGGACCGCCTCGCGGTGCCGCTCATCGAGGGTTTCCGTGGCGAACTGCTCGGCGATCCTGCGTGCGATCGGACGCAGACGGTTTACTGTCTCTACCCGCGCATGCTGTAACACTTCTTCCTCGTATGCAGCACGGCGCGCAACGATCTCGGGGGCGTCCCCGACCCCGATCCGCACCCCCGCATCGGCGACGACTCGCGCGTGCGCCGCGGATATCTCCCCGTCGGAGAGCGCCTGAAGCGTGCTCGCGTAGTTGTATCGCATGCGCCACCCGTGGTCCAGATGGTTCTCGGACGTACGCTCGCTCACGCCGACGAGGATCGCGACCTCCGCTCGCAATGATCGAAACTGGAGGTCGTTCGTCGTGCTGCTCCCCGACCCCGTGACGTTCTCAACGAGCGCCCCGAGGAGATCGAGGCGGGCAGCGTCGAGCGCGCGCTGCTGGAGCTCGAACCGCTCGATCCACCCGAGCAAGTCGTCCCGCACGGACCTCGGCCCGGTCTCCACTTCGAGCGCAGGATCCTCGTCCATCCAGTAATCGACGTCCGCGCCCGTGTCGCGATCCAGCTCCGCACCCGTAGCCCACCCCACCTCACCACCGAGCCAAGAATCGTCATCCCAGCTCGACGCCTGATTATCATCTAAGCGCTCACCACGATCCTCCGCGGCCGGGGCCACGAACTCGAAATCGTCAGGTGAGGAGGTCATGACTTCATTCAACAGGGAACCACCGACATTCATGGGCTCTCCATCACAAACACATAAAAATCCGCATACACGAATCCGTCCCGATCTCCTCGCGAGTCACACCGGCAGCCAGCCGCCGACACCCCCAACAATGTCCGAGGCACTCGATACGCTTTCCCCAACGAGCCGAAACCGGAAGGGCGCACCACAATGAGCACACCGCGCACCCTCGACGAGCCGTCGGAATCGCAAAGCGATGCCGAGGCGATCCCTCCCACCGCCGCAGCAAAAGCCGCGCACGCAGCTGGGATCGTTACCGCGTTTGCCCGCGAGAAGTCGGCGAAGCTTGCAGAGCGCGCTGAAGATCTCGCGGGTTCATCGAAGGAGCTCGCCCACGACGCGGTGGAGAGACTCAAGACAAAGAACACGGACCCCTACGAAGAAGCGATCGCCGAGTACAACGCCGCTTTCATCGCGGTGAGCGATTCCGGCCTGAGTCTTCTGCGGCAGCGGGAGCGCTCGGTCGACCTGCTCGAACTCATCGAACATCTCATCAGCAGCATCGCGCACACGCCGAAGCCCCTCGCGACCGACGTCGAACAGATCGCGACTGATCGGGCTCAATTCGTCGAGAGCGAGAAGTTCGCCCAGCAGGATCTCGAAGCCGCGCGCAGCTCAGCGTTCGGGGCGGGCGTCGGCGTCACGGCTGGCGCGGCGGTCGCGAGCCTCGCCCCGTCCGCGGCACTGTGGGTCGCGACGACCTACGGCACGGCGTCGAGCGGCGCCGCGATTGCCACGCTCTCCGGCGCGGCCGCATCGAACGCGGCTCTCGCGTGGCTCGGCGGCGGCGCGCTCGCGACGGGTGGCGGAGGCATTGCGGCTGGAAGCGCCCTCCTCGCGCTCGCCGGGCCGATCGGATGGAGCCTCGCGGGCGCGACGCTGCTCGCCTCAGTCGCACTGTTCACCAAAAAACGAATGGAGACACGGGAGGCGAAGCACGAGGCTTTGACCGCCGTGAAAGAGAACGTCGCCCGAATGCGCCGCTCGGGGGCGCAGATCGACAGCTTGCTCCAGCGCACGCAGACCCTGCGAGAGTCGCTCGTCGCAAGCTATCGGGAGGCAGTACCGATGTTCGGAGCTGACTTCCACACCCTCACCGTAGAGACGCGCCGGCAACTGGGAACCCTCGTGAATAACGCGAAGGCATGCGCTGCCCAGCTAGGAGTCCGGATCACCGAGGACTCGAGCGTGAGCGAGTTCGGCCATGAGTGAGTCCGCGAATACCGAGTGGAGCGCTGAGCAAGATAAGCAGGAGCAGGGCGCTTCGCACGTCGAGCAGAGCACTGCGAACCCACAAGCAGCGGATCATCGGCGCACGCAGACAACAGCACACCCCGTAGGGCCCGCTCGAGTCGAGCCGCCCTCGAACGCTCCGGGGCCTCGGCGCGCGTGGCGATCCGCCGCCCTCTCGAGCCTCGCGAAGCGCACCCAGGAACAAGGCATCGCAGCCTGGGTACAGACCCTTAATCAGATCAGGCTCGATCGCCTCACGGCCGCGCTGCAGCAACAGGACGTCAACCTGCGGAGCGCGGTCGAGAGCATCGACTGGGCGGTGCTCGAGATCCGGAAGCTGATTACGAGCAACCTTGGCGGCAGCAAGGGCATGCATGGCTTCATCGCGGAGATTGCGGAGACCGGCGTCAGCAATGCCCGCAGCCAGATTCTCGGCGGCGAGCGCATCACTCACTGGGTGAACGACAATGGGCCGATCGACCTGCTGAGCAAGGGAGTGCCGATCCAGCAGAAGTTCTCTGCCGCCGGAGGCAAGTTCAGCCTGGGTGCCGTGGCTCAGCATCTCGAGAAGTACCCCAAATTTCTTGAACAAGGATCGAAGTATCAGATCCCCAGCGACCATTACGAGGTGGTGCGGCGGCTTCACGCGATGACGCAAGAGGAGGCGAGCACGCTCCTCACGCGAGTCACCGACGGCCCGTCGTATCGCGACTGGAAGTTCGTGCAGGCCTACTTCGCCGAGGGGTCCGTGCCGTTCGAGTCGCTCGAGCCATCGCAGCTCGCATATAGCGAGGTGCAGCGCGGGGCGTTCGCGAGGACGATGCGGGCGCAGAAGCAGTCGCTGCGCGAGACCGACGGATCGCAGCGCGCCGCAGCCTTCCGCGAGAGCTTGCCGTCAGTGCGCGAGGGGGCACGCGCCGCTTCTGCGGCCGCGGCGGTCGAGGGCGGAATAGCTTTCGTGATGGAGGTCGCGCGCAAGCGTCGCGAGGGTAAGCCGCTCAAGGCGTTCACGACTGAAGACTGGGCCGAGATCGCGCGGGGGACCGGCGCCGGAGCCGCGACCGGCGCCGTGCGCGGACTCAGCATCTACGCGCTGACAAACTTCGCCGCGACGTCGGCTTCCGCAGCCGCCGCCATCGTCACGGCCTCCGTTGGCGTCGCGGAGCAGGCCCACCGCCTCCGTCGTGGCGAGATCAGTGAGGCGCAGTTTGTGGAGGCGGCCGAGCTCGTCTCGCTCGAGGCAGGGGTGAGCGCGTTCTCGGCGGTGGCGGGGCAGGCGTTGATTCCCGTGCCGATGCTCGGAGCCCTCATCGGCACCTCAATCGGCGTGGTGATGTATCAAGCCGTAGCCGGGTCGCTCTCGGAGCGCGAGGCCCAACTGCTCGAGCAATACCTCGACGAGCAGCGCGCGCTCGACGAGCGCCTCGCCGCCGAGTACCAGGACTTGCTCGATCGCCTCGGCCGCTCGTTGTCACAGTACATCGGCCTGCTCGGCAACGCGTTCTCCCCCGAGCTCGGAGCCGCGCTGCAGGGGTCGGCAAGTTTGGCGCTCGCCCTGGGCGTCGCACCGGATGAGGTACTCGACGATGACGAGGCGATCGCGGCGTATTTCTTGGGGTGACCACGCCGCGGGGAACGTCACGCAATTTGTGACGCAGCGGTCCCTGTCAGAGGCCAGCAGCGCCATCGCAGCGACCGACAGGAAAGTCTCCGATGTGCTCGGCACGTCGAAGGCTGCCGAGCTCACCGAAACTATAGATGCGAGTCTCGAAGAAGCCCCGCTCCGGCGCAAGCGCGTCCGTCGCGTCTCGGAACTCACGTTGTCAAGCCTGCATGCAGACGATCGTGACGAGATTCAGTGAGTGCCTGCAGGATCTCGACACTCCATCAGAGAAGCTCGAGAATCAGCGCAAGTTCGATGATTTCGCGAAGGCCTATGAAAGGCTAGCCCGGACGCTAAATGAACCATCGACGAGTGGCCCGCCGCACTGGCGATAACCTACCAACTGCACGTTGCGGCTTCGTCGTTAGAGCTGAATCACGTCCTCCATTCAGCTCCCGATGAACTCGACGGGCGCCGGGCAGCCGTGCGACTCGGGCGAGGCCAACGACGCAAACTGAACACGGCCTCTGGAGTGTACCTCTTGCGGCTGATCGACACGGCGTCCATGGTGTGAAACTAGAGAGTTCGCCTGCACCCGAAGCACGGTGGCGCACGCGTGCGCGCGACCAATGCGGGGGAGCGCCAGCTTCTTTACTCATTTACACCTTGAATGGCCTTCCATCTGCGGCGGCGGTCTCGTTACTCCGGCGGTTTGAATCCTAACCATCGGACATGCGCATCTTCGCCGTCGACGTCGAAACGCTCGACCAAGTCGCTGATGTGCGAGTCACGGTTGACTGCAAATCTAGTGAACGCCGTCCAAAAGCTCTCGAGCTCATTAACCAGTGCTTTGACCTCAAGATCGTCCTCGTCACACTTGGGAACAGAGACCTGAGAAATCACGTCCCACTTGATTCGACCTCGGTTCATACCTGTTGTCAAGGAAAGTACATCCGCCAAGACTTCCTTCGTTCTAAGAAGGTTGGCGTAGAAGACAGCTGCCTCTTTACTTTGCGCCTTAACAATTGTGAATTCATTGGAGACAAACTTGCCTGCTTGGTGAGGTGGTACAATCCCCACAGCCCCACGCCCGAACCCCATATTCGAGATCAGCAGGTCCCAAGTCTCAACCCGGAATAAAGCACTGTAGGAACTCGACTCCTTCGTCAAGTCTTCCCCGTCGTGGATTTCGCCGTCATAGGTAACACGCAGCAGCCGATAAGTGCTTTCCTCCTCGAGAGCAGTCTTTCTGTCAGTGGCAAGAGTCAAGGCGTTGCCGAGACTTGTCACTTCGTAACCTTTCGAAACCCAGACTTTGCGCTTCCGGCCCCGATCTCCAAGACAATACTTGACGTCCAAGCGGTCGCTCAGATGAGCGAAAGGTACAGTCCCTTCCCCTCCAATTCCCTTCTGGTACTGAGCGAATCCATGAACGATCTTGGCATGCTCGGCGCGTTTAAGATCCTCCAGATCGGTTGGATCAATTCCAATGCGCTTCGCTACCGGCGCTTCAAGCCCGATGTAACGTGCGGTGGCCATAAAGACATCGTTCTGATCCTCGTCTATCGCGCGTTTCTTCAGAATTAAGATCGATGTCTTCACTCTCGCCGCAGAACGACGGAACGCGTCTCCTGGGAGAGAGATGATTCCCTGAATGATGAAGTTGTCCCGAACGAATTGACGTATATGCCTATAGGACTCTCCGGAAAGTACGGAATCATCAACGATCGCCAAAATTCGTCCGTCGTCAGTTACAAGATCCTTGTACAGCTCGATGTACATGACGCTACTCAAGAGCGAATTACGTACCTTGTTTTCGAGCGCGTCGATCGACAGCTCATATTGGTTGAGTACTCGCGCCTGCTCCGCATCCTCTCGCTTGTACTTGAGCGAGAACGGGGGGTTTGATAGTACGAGGTCAAACTTTTTACCGTGCTGCTTGATGAGCTTCCGCACCTCATCAAGTTGACGAGCGTTTTCCAAAGAATCAGCCCCGACGCGGCCAATATCTTTGTCCAGAGAATCAGCAAAATAGATCTGACTTCCACCGTCGCCGTGCAGGTACATATTCATCCTGGCGATGCGATACATCGCCGGATCACTACCTGCATCGATTCCGAAGATCGACTCTTCTCTAATCTGGCGTTGAAGCTCACTACGTTCATTCGTAGTGGTTCCCGAAAGCCTCTCGGACTTTCGAAGCATTGAGCTCATACTCGCGAGCAAGAATCCTCCTGAACCGCAGCACGCGTCGAGCACACTATCGACGTGCTCTTTCTCCACTTTCGGATCACCGAGTTCAACCATCAAATTAACGATGTCTCTTGGCGTGAAAAATTGCCCGATGTCTTTTCCGCGCACCGTCGCATCCAGAAATGATTCGAAGAGTCGGCCGTGAATATCCTCTTCCATTGCAAAGAAGTCGATATGTTCAATCTCGCGCACGATCCGGAGAACCGTATCCACGCTCACGTTGATCTGCTCTGTGAGATCAAAAAAGCGCTTCTTTCTCCCACTCGTAATATCAGCTTCAAGAGAAACGAGGAGATTCTTGAAGAGCGGATCGTTCAAAGGATGGGCACTTTCCGACTGAGAGGAAATCCAGTGCGACGAGAAGACCACGTCTTTGTAACGAGGCTTCGGACTCTCCCCCAACTTCTCGTGTAGCTCGCGATCTTTACTAATTTTCACGAAGACAATTTTCATGAGCTCCGTAAACGCGGAACTCGGACTTTTCTTTTCCGCACGCCAGATTAAACTGTGGAGCTTCTTAAAGAGTTCGCTAAGTTCAGCGAGGTCGACGGACCTGAACTCGAACTCGGCGGTCTCGATTTCTGCCTTAAGTTGCTCCGATCGCTCCGCAACTGAACGCTTCGCGACGTAAGAAGCAAATTCCTGAAAGTCACCGCTTGCCCGAACCACGTCTTCGTGACTCAACTCAATGATCGCTGAGTTGCGGTCCCATCTGTAGAGCTTCGTCGCAATTGCATTGGTGAGCACGTAATATTGAACCGGGTTGTAATCATAGAGCTTGTTGATTTCCAGACAATACGAAGAGCACTGCGATTCCCACTCTTCGAGGGCCTCAACAGGCGATTTTGCGTCAACCACCACCGCCGGTAGCCCATCGACTTTCAGAATCGCATCGGGCTTAAATAGCACCTTCCGCCGGCCCTGTCCGACGGGTAACGCGCTGATCGATTCTTTCAGCATAAGATCTGAGGCCGAGTAACCGAGCAACGCAAGCAAGGGGAGCATGAAGTGAGCCTCGACGCCCGCCTCGTTACGCATGTCCGAAAGCGCACTGAATTCAACAGGCAACCTGAATTCCTTCCAGAAGCTCTAAAGTCGCACCGACGAGCTGACTCTATGAATTGAGACACGAACACATACACGATTCGACGCATGCAAGCCGTTAAGCAAACGATTTCTAAGCATATCCCTGCGCCGAAACCTAACGAAAACACCACGCCGAGCACCCACATTCAAGCCGCATCGATACACCGTCGAACCCGAAGTCCTTGGCGCCAAAGTTTTGAGGACCCGAGGGCGATTATCTACGACGACGTGTGGTTCGCACCTATTCCGGATTGCGACACTACTGAGGGATTCTGGCCCCGCACCGGCTGGGTCGGCAAAGAGTAGCCATGCCCGACACTAGCCTCGCGTTTATGCCGATAACCCTGATTCGAGTCAAGAACATCTAATCGCAGTAAAGATGAGGGCGGCTAAGCAAAAACAAAAAAATTCCCCCACCGTACGGCGGGGGAATCACTCGCTGGGATACCAGGACTCGAACCTAGAATGACGGTACCAGAAACCGTAGTGTTGCCAATTACACCATATCCCAAAGCGGAAATCCGCTGCTCCGAGGAGCGCGGCACCGAGAGATAACTCTACCGCGGATCGGGCGCGAACTCAAAACGAGGCGGCGGCGCAGGGCTCCCGCGCGCGTCGCCGCCTCGACTGAAGCTACGGGGCCGAACCGGCACCGTCGACGACCGCGGGCGCGTGCACCGCGAGCAGGTCCTCGTACGTCTCTCGCCGCGCCACCAGCCGCGCCGACCCGTCGCGCACGAAGACGATCGCGGGCTTCAGCGCGCCGTTGTAGTTATTGGCGAGCGTGTAGCCGTAGGCGCCGGTCGTCGCGAGCACAGCGAGGTCGCCGACGTGCGCTTCGGGCAGCGGCGCGCGGTCCACGAGCAGGTCGCCCGACTCGCACTGCCGCCCCACGAGCTGCGCGGTCTCAGTCCACGGGTCGAGCGCGCGATTCGCGAGCAGAGTCTCGAAGCGCTGGCCCATGAGCGCGGCGTCCAGCTGATCCGCCAAGCCGCCGTCGACGGCCACGAACACGCGGCCCGTGCGCTTCACGGTGGTCACCCGGTACAGCGTCACCCCGGCGCGCGCGACAACGGCGCGACCGGGCTCGATCATGATCCGCGCCCCGGCCGGCAGGTGCTCGCGCGCCGCAGCGACGATTGTGTCGAGGTACTCGTCGATCGACGGCGCGACATCGTCGTACGTGTACTTCACGCCGAGCCCGCCGCCGACGTCGTACACGTCGAACTCCCCCGCCGTCGAGATCTTCGCGACCGCCTCGCCGAACTGGTCGACGTCGAGAATCTGCGAACCGATGTGCAGGTGCACGCCCTCGAACTCCATGAGCGGGTGCGCCCGCATGCGCTCGATCGCACGCAGCGCCTGATCCATCGGCAGGCCGAACTTCGAGTCCGATCCCCCGGTCGCCTGCGACGCGTGCGTCTTCGCCTCAACCCCGGGAATCACACGCAGCAGCAGCTTCTGCGGCGCGGTGAGCAGGCGCTCGAGACGATCCAGCTCGTCGTCGTTGTCCACGATGATCGTGTCGACGCCCGCCTCGAGCGCCATCCGCAGCTCGGCATCGGTCTTCGCGTTGCCGTGAAAATGCAGCTTCGCCGGAGACACCCCCGCGGCGAGCGCGAGCCGCAGCTCTCCCCCACCGGCGATGTCGACCGACAGCCCCTCCTCCGCCGCGATTCGGTACATGCCGACCGCGGGGAACGACTTCGAGGCGAACAGCACTTCCGATTCGGGCCAGCGCGCGCTCAGCCCGTCGATAAAGCGGCGGATCTGCCGACGCAGTCCGGCCTCATCGTACACATAGAGCGGAGTGCCGTATTGCTCAGCGAGCTCGGTCACCGAGACGCCGCCGATGTGCAGCACGCCCTCGGCGTCGACGGCCGACTCCTCGGGGAGGATCGACCACAGCTCGCCGAGGCGGTTGCCCTCCGGGCTCGGCTGGGACAGCACGGGCTGAGGGTGCGTGGATTCAGTCATGTGGGTACTCCAAACTTCGGGTCGCGACGAACAATGCGAACGCGCGAGCGCCTAGGCGCCGCAGAAACAGGTGGGATGAGTGCGTGCAGCGGCTGCGCTACACGTATCCCGTCCAGACCTGCAGGAGGCCCACCGGAGGATGCGTCGGATGCTCACGAGTTACAACGCGCAACTCCCCCACCTCCTTGCTTTCCTGATCCAACGCTCCATGAGCGGAGTTTCGCTGCTGCTTCGGCTATCCGCCGTACGGCGGCGCTTCCCTGCGCTGCGTCTGCACGGCAGCCATTTCCTCGGAGTGCTTCCGCAGCGCGGAGAGCACGGCGCCACGAATGATCGCCCAGAGAATCCAGAGCGCAATGATCGTGACAAACAACCAGACGACAATGTACAGAATGAGAGCAAGGCCAGCCTCTGGCATGAGCGGATTCATCCGCTCAGCATATCGACCAGCTACTCAAGCCTCCGACGCCAGCAAAACCGCGGGCGGGCACGGCGCTCGCACGCCGCCCCGCCCGCTCATACTTACTCGCGCGAAGCCCCCGACACGACGGCCGGCTCCTCGTCACCCAGGTCCCCACCGTCGTAGAGCTCACCCTCGGCCGAACCGAGGCGGTAGCGACCGGGGCCGACGAGCACGATCATGCCCGTGTCGATCCGCCGCCCGAGCACGGAGTTCTTGCGCCCGGTGAAGTAGTACCAGACCAGCACGATGGCGGTCCAGACGACGAACACGATGATGGTGATCGGGCGCAGGTCCTTGATGATCCAGAGGCAGCCGATGATCGAGAGGATCGGCACGACCGGGTACAGCGGCACGCGGAACTTGCGCTCGAGGTCGGGCTCCCGGCGCCGCAGCACCATGACCGCGATAGACACGACCGTGAACGCGGCGAGCGTGCCGATCGACGTCATCTCCGCGAGGAAGTTGATGGGGAGCACACCCGCGAGGATCGCGACGATCACCGAGACGATGATGGTGTTCGCGATCGGGGTGCTGGTGCGGCCGTTCACGCGGCTGAAGATCTTCGGCGCCATGCCGTCGCGCGACATGGTGAAGAGGATGCGGGTCTGGCCGTAGAGCACGACGAGCGTCACGCTGAAGATCGAGATCACAGCGCCGGCCGCCACGACGGTGCCGGGCCACGAGGCGCCCACGATGTTCTCGAGGATCGCGGAGAGGCCCGCGCTCTGTCCGTCGAAGTCGCCGCTCGCCTGCGCGCCGAGCGCGGTCACGGCCACGAGCACATACACGCCGGTGACGACGACGAGCGCCGCCATGAGCGCGATCGGGAGGTTGCGGCGCGGGTTCTTCGCCTCGTCACCCGCGGTCGCGACCGCGTCGAGGCCCACGAACGAGAAGAAGATGATGCCGGCGCCGGTCATGATGCCGCCGATGCCGAAGGGCGCGAAGTCCGCGAAGTGATCCGCGTTCCAGCCGGTGACGCCGACCGCCACGAAGAAGAGCAGCACGGCGATCTTGATGCACACCATGATCGTGTTGGTGACGACCGAGTGCGAAGTGCCGCGAATGAGCAGCAGGCAGCAGAGAGCGATGAGGATCACCGCAGGCAGGTTGATGATCCCGCCCTCTTCAGGCGCGTACAGCAGTTCCTTCGGGAACTGGAAGCCGAAGAGATTGTTCACGAGCTGGTTCACGTACTGCGACCAGCCCACCGCCACCGCGGCCGTCGATACGCCGTACTCGAGCAGCAAACACGCTGCGACGCCCATCGCGGGAAGCTCACCCAGCGTGCTGTAGGCATACGAGTAGGAGGATCCGGAAACCGGGACGGAGCTCGCGAGCTCCGCGTAGCAGAGCACCGAGAGGC
The DNA here is from genome assembly GCF_037145615.1 of Leucobacter sp. USHLN153. Classification (NCBI taxonomy): domain Bacteria; kingdom Bacillati; phylum Actinomycetota; class Actinomycetes; order Micrococcales; family Microbacteriaceae; genus Leucobacter; species Leucobacter sp. USHLN153. Next base: position 61,219 of record NZ_JBBCXE010000007.1, on the reverse strand, counting down.
CCGCCACGACGCCCGCGATGATGAACGACCAGATCACCGCGGGGCCCGCGATCGGCACGGCCTCCGACAGGATGAAGAAGATACCGGTGCCGATGGTGCCGCCGACGCCGATCATGGTGAGCTGGAACAGCCCGATGCTGCGCTTGAGCTGACTGCCGCTCTCACCACCGTCGCGGGGAACCGGTTTCACGCGAAAGAGCTGCTGTCGCAGTGTGCTCGCCATACGTGTCTTCTCCAGACTTCGTTGTCACTGGGCCTTGCGGCCCGATCATTCGTCCCGAGCCGTGCTGCACGGCCGGGTGCCCGGTCTTCCGGGCGATGCTCGAATCTCGAGCAATCCGCGGCGGTTGGCCGCGAAGTCGTAGCGGCGCCGTCGCAGGCGCCGCGATCCTGACGGGTTTCTACCCGGGTGCTCGGGTCTCACCCCGAATGCCACACCGGGCCCACCCGGCTCACTCCACGCGCAGCACGCGGAAGCTTTCGATGTTGGCATCGATCGCACCGCGGACGTATCCGGTGGGCGAGGCCGCGACGGCCTGCAGAAAGGCTACAGCCTCCTCGGTGATCTCTTCACCAGGCATCACATTCGGGATCCCGGGAGGATATGCCGCGAGCGTGTCTGCGGAGACGCGACCAATGGCTGCCGCAGCGGAGACGACCTCGGTCTCGCCGAAGAAAGCGCCGCGGAGGCTCGCGCGGTAGGCGCCGGGCTTCGGGAGCGCCGGGAAGTCGTGCGCGTCGCCGCTCGCGCGCCGCTCGATGTCGGCCTCGGGCGACTCCACGCTCGCGACCATCGCGCGGTACACGGCGTCGGTGTCGAAGGTCTTGCCGGCACCGATCACGGCGACGAGCGAAGTCGCGGTCGACATCTCGAAGTAGATGTCGTGGTGATCGCTGAGGTGCTGGCGCAGCCAGTGCCCGGTGATGCCGGCGCGACTCACGTCGATCGGCACGCGCAGCAGATCGGTGTCGACAATGTCGTCGAAGCGGTCGAAGCCATCGCTCACGATGCTGAAGCGGGGGTCTTCGCGCAGGATCTCGCGGAAGCGGATCGCTCCTGCGACCGAGCGCCCGATCGTCTCCGTGCCGGTCACGAGTGCGTGCCGCGCGATGTCGAGCGAGCCGCGGAGCAGCGCGCTCGAGGAGGTCGACGCCGTCATGCTGAATGCGCGCTCGATGAGGGGCTCCAGGCGATCCGCGAACGGACCGTAGCCGAGGTGCAGCATCGCGGACTGGGTCAGCGAGCCTGCGAGCTTGTGCGTGCTCGAGATGACGAGGTCGGCACCGAGGCGAGCGGGCGACTCAGGGAGCTCGGGGTGGAAGCCGAAGTGCGGGCCCCACGCGCCATCGACGATGAGGGGCGCGCCGTGGGTGTGGGCGACCTCGGAGAGTCCGCGCACGTCGGAGACCGAGCCGAAGTAGCTCGGCGAGATGACGTAGACCGCGCGGGCGGGGGCGCCGTTCTGCTCCGCCTCGGTGAGGGCCGCGTCGAGCGCCTCGGGCGAGACACCGTGCGCCATGCCGTGCTCGGCGTCGACGTTCGGCATAACGTAGCTCGGCGTGATGCCCGCGAGGAGCATGCCGTCGCTGAAGCTCGAGTGAGCGCTGCGCTGGGCGAGCACGCGGTCGCCGAGGCCGCGCGCCGCGATCGCGACGGTGCGGTTGGCCTGCGAGGCGCCGTTCGTGAGGAACCAGGTGCGCTTCGCACCCCACGCCTCGGCGGCGAGCTCGAGCGCCTCGCCGAGCGGGGTCGTGGTCTCGCCGGGAGCCGCGAGGTCGACGCCGTCGATGAGCATCGGGATGTCGAGGCGGAGCGCCTGCTCGCCGAGGAAGCTCGAGAGGCGGCCGCTCAGGTCGCGCTCGGTGCCACCGTGGCCCGGGACCATGAGCTGCACCGCGCCGCGGGCGGCATGCGCCTCAAGGGCGTCGGCGTAGGGGGCGGTGCCGTGGTCGAGGCGGAAGCGCTCGTCGGCCCAGCGCTGCAGCTCGGGGGTGCGCGCGGGGAGGGCGGTGCTTGCGGTGCTTGCGGTGCGCTCCGATCCGGCGTCAGCAGCCGTCGCCTTGCGCGCCTGCGGCGCGAGCGCGCTCCGAATATCCGCAGTGGAATCGGGGGCGGTCGGCGCAGAGCTCAGATCGGTGTGCAGCATGCCTGACATGTTCGTCCTGCGCGCCCCGCCGCGGAATCCCCGACTCTGCTGTGATGTCACATACGCCATCTGTGACACCGTGCAATTTGCGCTCGCGTGCGAAACATGGCATAAGGGACACGCGGCGTGCGTCGCACCGGGGCGGAGCAGGGAGTGGAAACATGATCGATCCGCGACAGCTGCAGGCGCTCCGCGCGGTGCACCGGGAGGGCTCGGTGACGCGCGCGGCGCGATCCCTCGCCTGGAGCCAGCCCACCGTCGACTACCACCTGCGTAATCTCGAGCGGCTCATCGGCGCCCCGGTGCTCGCTCGGTCGAAGCGCGGATCGACGCTCACCCCCGTCGGCGTGCTCGTGCTCGACCGCGGCGAGGAGATCCTGAGCCTCTCGGACCGCGCGCTCCGCGACGCCCGCGACCTCGCGCAGATGGGCCGCACGCGCCTCACCTTCGGCACCTTCCCGACCGCGGCCGCGAAGCTCCTCCCCTCGATCGTGTCGCAGGTGTCCGACCTCGGCATCGAGATCGACGCCGTGCTCGAGGAGGTCGGGCCACTCGTCGCGCACGTCAACGACCGCACGCTCGACGCCGCGCTGCTTTACTCTGTGCCCGGGTACGAGGTGCCGGTGCGGGCCGATATCGTCACGACGGAGGTGCTCCGCGATCCGCTGATGCTCGCCCTGCCCGAGGGGCATCCGCTCGCCGATCGCGCGTCGATCGACCGCGAGACCCTGCTGTCGCTGCACACGGAACGGTGGCTGTTCGGGGCGGGGCGCGAGGATCCGATCGACGTGATTGTCGCGGACGCCTTCGCTGAGGCGGGGTACGAGGTCGATGTGGCGATCCGCACCGACGACTTCCAGGTGATGCTCGGCATGGTCGCGGCCGGTATGGTGATCGGGTTACTGGCGCGGCTCGCGGCTGGACCGACGCACCACGGCGTCGTGCTCGTGCCGATCGACGACCCGGCGTTCGTGCGGACGGTGCTGCTTGCGGCGCCTCGGGCGTCGGGTGCGGGGTCGGGTGCGGGTGCCGGCACGGGTGCGGGCGGCGCGGTGGGCGGATCGACCCCCGCCCAGCCCTCGACCGCCGTGCGCCAGCTCGCCGTGGCGATCCGCACCGCCGTCGCGCGCGCCGAGCACCCCGCCTTCGGCTAGCCCACCACCGCGCCGCGCCGCGCCTCCCGCCGCGCCGCGCCCGCCGAGCACCGCACCCCGCCGAACCCCTGCGATCGGGGTAAGTTGCGACGCGTGTCGCCGACGGCGGAGCCGCGACACGCACCGTAAGTTACCCCGATCGCAGGGGTTTCGGGGGCGTCAGGCGTCTAGGGGCTCGCGCTCGCGGCGGCGCGTCTTGCGGAGGCTCAGCACGGTCGCGACGGTGATCGTGAGCGCGATGAAGGCGAGCGAGAACCAGATCGGGATCTCGGGCACCCAGAGGATCGGCTCCCCGCCGTTGATGAACGGCAGTTCGTTCACGTGCAGCGCGTGGAAGACGAGCTTCACGCCGATGAATGCGAGAATCACGGCGAGCCCCTGCGACAGGTAGACCAGGCGCTCGAGCAGTCCGCCGATCAGGAAGAACAGCTGCCGCAGCCCCATCAGCGCGAGCGCGTTCGCGGTGAACACGATGTAGGCCTCGTTGGTGAGCCCGTAGATCGCGGGGATCGAGTCGACCGCGAAGATGAGGTCGACGAAGCCGATCGCGACGATTGTCAAGAACATCGGCGTGAACAGGCGCTTTCCGCCGATTCGTGTGCTCAGGCGATCCTCGTCGTACTCAGCGGTCACCGGGAGCGTGCGCCGCACGAAGCGCATGAACCGGCTGTTCGCAGGGTCGGATTCGTGGCTCGCGAACGCTTGGCGCCACGCGAGGAAGAGGAGGAGCGCGCCGAACGCGTAGAAGATCCAGCTGAAGTTCTCGATGAGCGTCGCACCAGCAGCGATGAACGCGCCGCGCAGCACGAGCGCGATGATGATGCCGATCATGAGCACCTTCTGCTGGAACCGCTTCGGCACCGCGAACGCGCCCATCACGAGGAGGAACACGAAGAGGTTGTCGATCGAGAGCGCCTTCTCGGTCAGGTAGCCCGCGAAGTACTCGCCGCCGTAGTTCCAGCCCGAAACAACCCCGATGCCGACGCCAAAGAGCAGCGCGAAGCCGACGTAGAAGGCGGACCAGCGCGCCGATTCCCCGATGCTCGGCTCGTGGGGCTTGCGCACGTGCGCGAAGAACTCGTAGACGAAGAAGGCGATTGTGACGAGGATCGTGATGATCCAGACCAGCGGCGTGACCTGCATGTGCGCTCCAAGGGGTTGGTGAAACCACCAAGGTCTCCTCCACCCCGTGCCGTCGGCGGTCACCCACCGAGCACCCGGGGCCAGTGGCCCGGAATGCGATGTCGCATCCGTAATGACGGGCTCACTGCCAGCGGGAGTACTCCCCTTGCTGCAGCCAAGCTATCGCCGCGGGCTGGGAAAGCGCCGGGTTGTTGTGCGCCCATGCGACGCTTCTGGCCGTTTGCGGCGCCCGAAGCGGCCACTTGCGTCCCCTCGGCGCGGTTCACGCTGAGTGCCGAGCGCCCGCGGGCGCGGCGCGGCGCAGCAGGCTCTCGCGCCCGCTCTACCGCGCCGCGTCGCGCACCGGCTCCGCCCCGCGGCCGTCGAGCGCGTCGATGTAGCGGAGCACGATGCCCTCGCGGAGCGCCCACGGCGAGATCGTGAGCGTGCTCACGTCAAACACCTTCATCGCGGTCCGAAGCACGATCGCGCCCGCGAGCACCTGGTACCCCCGCTCCGGCGTGATGCCCGGCAGGTACTCGCGCACGGCGCCTGGCATCTCACGCAGCGACGGCTCCCACTCGCGCAGGCCCACGTAGTGCAGCTGGGCGAGGTCGCCGGTCACTGGATCGGCCGGGCCGCCAACGAGCCGCGCGAGCGAGCGGATCGTCTTCGAGGTGCCGACCACCCGCTTCGGGCGCGGCCGCCCATTGAAGAGTTCGTCGCGCACTCGGGTGAACTCCTCGCGAGCGTGAGCGCGCAAGCGCGAGACGGCATCGCGCGAGGGGGGATCCTCGACCAGAAAATTGATGGTGGATCGCCCCGCACCGAGCGGCAGCGACACCTGCACATCGGGATACTCGTCGGCTCCCTGCGCGATCTCGAACGAGCCGCCGCCGATGTCGAAGAGGAGGATCTCGCCCGCGGACCAGCCCAGCCAGCGGCGCACGGCGAGCATGGTGATCCGCGCCTCGTCCTCCCCCGACAGCACCCGCAGCTGCGTTCCGGTCTCGCGCGCGACCCGCGCGAGCACCTCCTCGCCGTTGGCCGCCTCGCGGATCGCGCTCGTCGCCGTCGCGATGAGGTCGTCGACGCCGATCTGCCGCGCCGTGTCGACGCACTCGCGGATCGCCTCGACGATGCGCGCGACGCCGTCCTCCGAGATCGCGCCGTCGTCGTCGAGGTAGCGCATCAGCCGCAGCACCGAGCGCTGCGAGTGGTACGGCACCGGGCTCGCGCCGGGGTGCGCGTCGACGACGAGCAGGTGGACGGTGTTGGATCCGACGTCGATCACTCCGAGACGCATGGTGCGATTCTAGTGGGGCGGCGCCGCTCGACCGCCGTCTGCGTGCGTGATTCAGCGCACGCTGGGATCGGGGTACCTTTCGGTGCGTGTTGAGGAGGACGGGTGCCCCGACACGCGGTCGAAGTTACCCCGATTGTAGATGGGGTGGGACGGGCGGGGTGGCGGATCGCGGGCAGCGTTACGCTGAGGGCATGGCCGATCGCACGCTCGAACTCTTTCAGCTCGACTCAGCATCGAGCGAGCCGCCGTTTCGGCAGATTCGCGATCTGGTCGTGGCAGCGGTCTCCGACGGCCGTCTCTCGTCGGGAGCCCGGCTACCCACGGTACGGTCGCTCGCGACGCACCTCGGTGTCGCCGCGAACACGGTTGCCTCGGCGTACCGCGCGCTCGAGGAGCAGTGCATCGCGGAGGGGCGCGGCCGCGCGGGGACGTTCATCGCGGCGGTCGGCGACCCCGTCGAGGCGGCCGCGGCGGGGGTGGCGCGCGAGGCCGCCCGGCAGCTCACGGAACTTGGCGTCGCGGGCGAGCGTGCGATCGCGCTGCTCACTGAGGCCGTGCGGAAGGGCGACGACGGGTGATCGCGCTACTCACCGAGGCCGTGCGGAGGGGCGACGACTGGTGATCCGCCGCCCCTCGCCGCACTACCGCCACTAGCCCTCCGAGCCGGCCTCGCCGGTACCCTTGCGCTTCTGCGTCGCGAGCGAACGCGAGATTACCTCGCCGACGTCGTGCGCCGCCTCGGGATCGAGCACGATCGTCTCGGTCGCGCCAGGCGCGACACCCTCACGTACGACGACCGGGGTGCCGAGCGCGGCCACCGCGGAGACCTCCTTGCGCACGCCGCCGAGTCGGCGACGCCGGTCGCTCGAGCGGGCCAGGTCGCGGCGCAGACGCCGGTCGCCGTGGTACAGGATCGCTTGCCAGTTCACCTCAGCGTCGGGGTCGACGAGGTTCTTGCGCTTCTGCTTCGGCGGCTTCGGCGCGACGTACAGCCAGCCGACGATGCCGAGCACGGCGTCGACGATCGCGGCGCGCACGCCGATGTAGGAGACCGCCGCCCACGTCGCCATGACGGCGTTGAAGGCCGCGAAGATGAAGTTGCCCCAATTGCCGAGCATGAAATCGCGGTACGCGGTGATCACCGAGAACGCGATGATCACGAACGGCAGGATCACGTAGATCGCGGGCGACGCGGTGCGGCCCGTCACCTTCGGCGTGCGCGCAAACGGAATCTTCTCGCCGGTGACTCCCTGCTGCAGCGACTTCAGCACGCCCGCAAGGTTCACCGGCAGCAGCACGAGGTTGAAGCCGTAGATGCGGAAGATGTCGCTGAGGCGGTGCCCGCTCGCGCGGAGGTCGAGGGCCTGCGAGATGAAGTACGGGAGCGCCGCCGCCACGACGAGCGGGCTCAGGAGCCGCGAGTCGAAGGGGAAGAACAGCAGGAAGATGAGGCCGAAGCTCGCCCACGCGAGCGACGACATGTAGTTCGTGCGGAGCATCTTCTCGGAGAGGCGCACCCGCGCCGGCGTGTGCTTGCGCACCCGGATCATCTCCAGAAGCTTCGGCATGATGAGGAGGCCGCCGTTCGCCCAGCGGCGGCGCTGCACGATGAGCGAGCCGAAGTCGGGCGGGGTCGCGCTGTAGCTCAGACGCTCGGGGTAGTTCTCCAGCGACCAGCCGTGGGCCCCGAGATCGACGCTCGACTCGGTGTCCTCGATGACCGTGCGATCCTGCACGTACGTCGTGATCTCGAAGCCGCCGACGGTCTCCGTGACCGCGATATCGGCAAGCGCAGCCTTGCGGATCACGGCGTTCGCACCCACCCAGAAGGTCGCGTTGAAGTAGGTGAGCCCCTGGTGCTGAATGTGCTGCAGGTCGGTCGTCGCGCCCGCGATGCGCTCGATGCGGGTCGGGGCGCCGCGGAACGACGAGTACGGCGTCTGCGTCACCGCGACGCGCTCGTTCTCGGGCTGCTCCAGCAAGTACACGAGCCGCACGCAGTAGTCGCGGAGCAGCTGCGAGTCGGCGTCGAGCGTGAGGAGGTAGCGGCTATCGGGAACGACGAGGTCCGGTTCTTCCTCGGAGCCCTCGCGGATCGGCTCGAGCAGCTGCACGCCGGTCTCGTTCGACACGTGGTAGCGACCGCCCATGAGCGAGATGTACGAGTTCAAGTTCATCGCCTTGTTCGGCTCCTGAGACAGCGACGCGTACTTCTTGCGCTCGAAGGAGCGCATATCGGCGCTGAAGATCCAGACGAGACGACGGTAGAGCTGCTCGAGGCGCTCGCGATCCGGCGACCCGCCCTGCTCGTAGGCGGCGTGCAGCGCGAGGCGCGTGAGGCGGAGGTCGTTCGAGAGGCCGAGCAGCACCTGCTCGGCGAAGAACTCAGCCATGTGGTCGTTCACCGGCTCGTTCGCGGCGAACTCGTCGAGCCAGGCGGCAGCTGCGGCGTAGGCTTCAGCGGCGCGGCGGGCATCTTCGGGGCCGGTCGTCTCTGGCGTCGACTCCTGGAACACGCGCATGGCTTCGGTCGCCTGCGTGAGCGGGGCCTCGAGCTGGGTCTGGATGTCGCCGAGGAGCCCGCGGGTCTGGTTGAGGCGGTCGAGGGCCTCCCCCGTGAGGTTCGTGTCCTTGTCGTCGATGAGCAGTACGACGCGCACCGACGGGAACTCCTGCAGCGCCGCCGACCAGAGCGTGTAACGCACGACCTCGGGCTCTTCGTCGTAGCTCGGGATCAGCACCGTCACATCGGCATCGGATTCCGCGAAGTGCTGATCGATCAGCGCCCGCTCCACGCGCCGGTGCTCCTTGAAGCGCACGAGAGCGCCGTAGCGCGCCATGAGGTACATGAGCGCGGAGAAGGTGAGCGCCGTCACCGTCAGCCCGTACACCCACGTCTGCACGTGGAAGATGAAGGACTCGGTCGGCCCCTCGATCACCATGCGCACGATCGTCGTGATCATGTAGGTGAACCACGCGAGCACCGTGATCACGATGGCGGCGCGAGCCCACACGATCGAGCCCGCACTCGGCTGGGAGTGCATGATTGCGAGCGGCTCGGATCTGCGCTCTGCGCCCCACTGCCGCCGACGCGAAGGCGCGCTCGTGTCCGTCGTCTGTCCCACCCCTGACCCCCCAGGAATTGTTTACCGCGTGTCGGCGCTGACGGCGTGGCTCTCGCACGGTCATCGCGACGCCGGTGTCTTGCACGCGAGGCGGGAGAAATGACCGTCTTGCGTGCGCGAGCGTGTGATCGCTCATATAGCATAGCTGACGGTAGAGACCGACATAGGGAGTATCCCAGACCCGAACCGTGGGCGAGGGCAGGGTAAGGGGATGTCAAATGGCTCAGTGGTACCCGGGTCGTAAATTGTCGTGGGCGCGACTGAGTGTGGTACTCGTGGTGATCGCGGGACTCATCAGCGGGGGCATCTACGCGTGGACGCGCGTAGAGGACTCGCAGGTCGCCGCGGAGCGCACCCCCTGGTTCGACGCGTACGTCGATGTCACCGCGACCCCGATGTTCCCGTTCGAGTCCCCGGGCGAAGACGGGCAGAAGAACGTTGTGCTGTCGTTCATCGTCGCGGATTCGGCAGATGCGTGCGAGCCCACCTGGGGCGGCTACTACAACCTTGACGAGGCCGAGCACTCGCTCGATCTCGACCGCAAGCTGCAGCGCTTGCGAAACCTCGGCGGATCGGCGATGGTGTCGTTCGGCGGGCAGGCGAACCACGACATCGCCTTTGACTGCGCCGACGAGGATCGCCTCGTGGAGAGCTACTCCGAGGTGATCGATCGCTACGATCTCGCGAGCATCGACATGGACATCGAGGGCACCTTCCTCTCGAGCGAGGAGGGCGTCGCGCGCCAGGCGGCCGCCATTCGCAAGGTGCAGGACGCCCAGAAGGACGGGCTCGACGTGTGGCTGACGCTGCCGGTCGCCCCGGACGGGCTGACCTATGAGGGCCTCCGGGCGATCCGCGCGTATCTGAAGGCCGGTGTCGACCTCGCGGGCGTCAATGTCATGACAATGAACTACAACTCGGAGCGCGAGAACGACTTCTACCCCGCCGTCGAGAGCAGCCTTGAGGCGACGCACTCGCAGCTGCGCTCGCTGTACCAGGAGATCGACGCGCCGATCGGTGACGCGACCGCCTGGAGCCGCGTCTCCGCGACGCCGATGATCGGCCAGAACGACACCCGCAAGGACGTGTTCACGCTCGAGGACGCGCAGAAGCTCTCGGCGCTCGCGCACGAGCACGGCATGTCGCGCATGTCGATGTGGTCGCTGAACCGCGATCGGGAGTGCGACGCGAACTGGCCGGATCCGAAGACGGTCTCCGACAACTGCAGTGGCGTCGTGCAGGAGAAGGGCGACTTCTCGAAGATTCTGCGCAAGCACCGCTCGGGCGCGATCTCGCAGGTCGCCGAGGAGGTCGAGAACGACGGACCGGTCGAGCTCGTCGAGGACGACCCCGAGACGAGCCCGTACCCGATCTGGAGCGAGGTGACCGCATACCCAGCCGAAACGAAGGTCGTGTGGCACCGTAATGTCTACGAGTCGAAGTGGTGGACCGAGGGCGACCAGCCGGATCAGGCGGCCGAGAACGGCTCGCAGCCGTGGCGCCTGCTCGGGCCGGTGCTGCCGGGCGAGAAGCCGATCGAGCGCCCGAAGCTTCCGGCAGACACCTACGCGAAGTGGGATAAGGACGCCGAGTACCGTCGCGGAGATCGCGTGATGTTCGACGGCGACGGCTACGAGGCGAAGTGGTACTCGGCCGGCGACAGCCCCGACGCCGCGCTCGTGCAGCCGCAGGACTCTCCGTGGCGTGCACTCACTGACGCCGAGATCGCGAAGGTGACCGGCTCCTCGAACGAGGCATCGACGGGGGCGAACGGATCGGGTGCCGCCGTGCAGGCGGATTCGTCGAGCGACGCGTCCGGCGAGGGTTCGGGGAACGGCGGGGCGTAGCGCCGGAGCTGTGCGAGGCGGGGCGTAGGGCCGCTCGCCTAGAGCGCGCCCACCCGCTCCACACGGACGACGGGCTCCCCCTCGGCCTCGGATTCCGCGAGGTCGAGGGAGCCCTCGATCCCCCAGTCGCGATTCCCGGCCGGGTCGAGCAGCACCTGGCGGAAGCGCCAGAACCCCTCGAGCGCGCTGCTGCGATCGACTTCGAGGAGGCGCGGCGATCGCGCGTCGGCGTCGACGCGGATATCGTCGTACTCGTCGAAGTAGTCCGCGAGCGCTTCGCGCCAGCGCTGCTCGCCGAAGCCGTGCGGACCGTCGAGCTCCCCGAGCTCCGCGTACCGCTCGAATGACGCAGCTTGCACCCTGCGGAACAGCGCGTTCCGCAGCATCACGAGGAACGCGCTCTGATTCGTGAGCACGGATCGCGTGGGCGGCGCGAGTGCCGCGGCCGTCGCGCCATCGTCCGCGTCGAGCCCGAGCATCGCCCGAGCCGTACGCAACGCCTCGGGATCCGGCTGGGAGAGCGCCTCCCACTCGTCGATGAGGCTCGAGTCGACCTGCCGCACGACCTCTCCGAGCCAGTCGATGAGCTCCTCGAGTTCGAGGCTCTTGGCTTGCTCGGGGACGGTGCGCTCAATCGCGCGGTAGGCGTCACTGAGGTAACGGAGCACACCGCCCTCGGCTCTCCCGAGCTGATAAAAGGAGACCAGATCGCGGAACCCGAACGCTCGCTCGATCATGTCGCGCACGACGGACTTCGGCCGGAGCGCGAAGTCGCGCGCCCACGGCACCTCCTTCGTGTACTCGGTGAACGCCTCGTCGAGGAGCTCCTTGAGCGGCTGCGGGTGCGTGACCGCCTCGAGCAGTTCCATGCGCTCGTCGTACTCGATGCCTTCCGCTTTCATCGCGGCGACGGCCTCACCGCGGGCCCGGTGCTCCTGCGCGCGGAGGATCGCGCGCGGATCCTCGAGCGTCGCCTCGATGATCGAGATGACGTCGAGCGGGTACTCGGCTGAGTCGGGGTCGAGCAGTTCGATCGCCGCGAGGGCGAACGGTGAGAGCGGCTGATTCAGCGCGAAGTTCGCCTGCAATTCGACCGTGAGCCTGAGGAGGCGCTCCCCCCGCTCGTTCGTGTGGACCTCGACGATGCCGCCCTGCCGGAGCGTGCGGAAGATCGCGAGCGCGGTGCGGGCGTGGGTGAACTGCACCGCGCGAGGCTCATGGCTGTCGAACACCAGCGTCCGCATGGTCTCGAGCGCCTCACCCTCGCGGCTCTCGCCGCGTCCGATGACCCCGAGCACCATCGAGTGGGTGATGCGCATGCGGCTGACGAGCGCCTCGGGCTGCGAGCCGACGAGCTTCTCCAGGGTCGCCTCGCTCCAGGCGACGAAGCCCTGCGGTGGCGACTTCTTTTTCGCGGGCTTCACCTTTTTGCCGCCGGAAGCTTTGGCAGCGGCCTTCGCCGCGGACTTGGCGTTCTCGACCTCGTGCTCTGGCGCGAGCGCGATCACGTCGCCCTCGGTGTCGAAGCCCGCGCGCCCCGCCCGACCGGCGATCTGGTGGAACTCGCGAGCGGAGAGCCGACGCATCTTCTCACCGTCGAACTTCGTGAGTGCCGTGATGACGACGGTACGGATCGGAACGTTGATGCCGACGCCGAGCGTGTCGGTACCGCAGATGACCCGCAGCAGCCCGCGCTGAGCCAGCTGCTCGACGAGTCTGCGATAGCGCGGAAGCATGCCCGCGTGGTGCACGCCGATGCCCGAGCGCACCAGACGGGAGAGCGTCGAGCCGAAGCCCGTCGAAAACCGGAAGTCGCCGATAGCGGCGGCGATCTCGTCGCGGCCCGCGCGATCGACGATCCGAATGCTGGAGAGCGCCTGCGCCTGCTCGACCGCGTGCGACTGATTGAAGTGCACAAGGTATGCGGGCGTCTGCCGATCCTCGATCAATCGCTCGACCACCTCGTGCGCTGGCGCGACCTCGTATGCGAATGAGAGCGGCACGGGTCGCTCGACCCCGGTGACGAGCGCGGTGTCGCGCCCCGTGCGGCGCGAAAGATCATCGGCCAGCTCGGTCACGTCCCCGAGCGTCGCCGACATGAGCAGAAACTGCGCGTCTCGCATGAGAAGCAACGGCACCTGCCAAGCCCAGCCGCGCTCGGGCTCCGCGTAGAAGTGGAACTCATCCATCACGACCTGCGTGATGCCGCCGGCGGTGCGGTCGCGGATCGCCAGGTTCGCCAGGATCTCGGCCGTGCAGCACAGGATCGGCGCGTCGGGATTGATCGAGGTGTCCCCCGTCACCATGCCGACCCGGTCCGCCCCGAAGACGTCGACCAGGTCGAAGAACTTCTCGCTGACCAACGCCTTGATCGGCGCCGTGTACACCGTCCGCCGCTGCTCGGAGAGCGCGACGAAGTGCGCCCCGAGCGCGACCAGCGACTTGCCGGTGCCGGTCGGCGTCGCGAGGATCACGTTGCTGCCGAGCGCGATGCCGAGCACCGCCTCTTCCTGAGCGGGGTACAGGCGGAGCGCCCGCTCCTCCCAAGCCCACTCCTCGAAGGCCGCGTAGGCCTCGTCGGCCTCCGCGAAGTGCGTCGAGTCGAGGATCGCTCCGAGGCTCATACGCGCGCACCCTCGAAAAACTCGGCGTCTTCCGACTCGTCCTCACGTTCGGGCGCCGCCTCACCGCGCTCGATCTCGGCGAACTTCGTCTGCATGGTCGGGTTGCCGCGCGTCAGCTTCTTGATGGTGACGCCCTGCGCTTTGTCGTTCGCGAGCCGCAGATTGTTCTCCGACTTCAGCAGGTTGTCTTTCACCTTCTGCATCTCCGCGATGGAGGTGTCGATGCGCTTGATCGCTTCCTGGAACTGGCGCGACGCGAGATCGTAGTTGCGCCCGAAGGCGTCCTTGAACGAGTCGAGCTCCGACTCGAAGTTCGTGATGTCGATGTTCTGCGACTTCACGTGCTCGAGCTCCACCTTGTACTTCAGCGAGTTCAACGCAGCGTTCCGCAGCAGCGTAATGAGCGGGATGAAGAACTGCGGCCGAATCACGTACATCTTCGGGTAGCGATGCGAAACGTCGACGATGCCGCTGTTGTAGAGCTCGCTCTCGGGCTCGAGCAGCGACACCAGCACGGCGTATTCGCAGCCCTTCTCGCGCCGATCTTTGTCGAGCTCCTTCAAGAAGTCTTCGTTGCGATGCTTCGTCGCGGTGCCGTCGGCCTCGTTCTTCATCTCGAACATGATCGAAACGATCTCAACGTCGGAAACGTCACGGTCACGGAAGATGTAATCTCCCTTGCTCCCCGTGCGGGCGTCGTTGTCTTTCTCGAAATACGCGTTCGGGAAGGCGGTGGCCCTGATCTGGTTGAACGTCGTTTCGCAGTGCTGCTCGAGCGTTTCTCCGATCATCTTCGTCGAGAGCCGCGCCTTCATATCGCGGAGGCGCTCGATCGCATCATCGCGGTCGCGCAGTTGCATCTCGTAGCGCTCCTTCAATGCGCGCTCCGCGAGCTCCTTCTCGAGCTCAGCGCGCTCGAGCACGCCCTGAATCTCATCGCGCTCCCGCTCGACCCGGCCCACGGCCTCGGAGATCTCCAGCTGCTTCGCGAGCTCGGTCGACGACAGCTTCGAACGCAGCTCTTGCAACTCCTTATCGCGCGCAGCGACCTCCTCCTGCAGCTGCGCACCGAGCTTCGCCTCGGCCAGCTCGATCGCGGCCTGCTGCTCGCGCTTCGCCTGAACGAGCTCGGCGGCAAGCGCATCGCGATCCTTCTCGACCGCCCCGAGAGCCTCTGCGACCGCAAGCTTCTTCGCGGTCTCGCTCGCCTCCACCCGGGACTGCAGCCGCTGAATCTCGGCGTCTTTCTCCGCCTGCGCCCGCTGCAACTGCCCCGCCGCGTTCGACTCGGCGAGCTCCAACGCGCGCCGCTTGTCATGCTCCGCGAGTTCGAGCCGCTCATGCAGCTGCGCCTCGAATTCGCTGTCTCGCACCTGCTTCACAATGTCGGCGTACCCCGCCTTGTCGACGGCGAACGCTTCTCCGCAGTGCGGGCACTTGATCTCGTGCACGGGGCCTCCTTCGATGTGAGCGGTGTAGGTCTCCCGACAACAGTGGCACAGACCACCGACATTGATGCTCAGCGAGGCCGTGCAGTGCGGCCATTCAAGAGGAGTAGGCTCCCTCGTTATGGCTGATCCGATCCTTTTCCGTCCCTTCTCCCTTCGCGATCTCGAAGTCCGCAACCGTCTGTGGGTGGCACCGATGTGCCAGTATTCGGTCGACTCGGAGGACGGCGTCGTCGGCGACTGGCACCTGCAGCATCTCGGCGGCTTCGCGCGCGGCGGCGCCGGGTTGGTGTTCATGGAGGCGACGGGCGTGACGCCCGAGGGCCGCATCAGCCCGCGCTGCCCCGGCATCTGGAGCGACGAGCAGCTGCCGGCACTGACGCGCATCACCGATGCTGTCCACGCGCACGGCGCAAAGATCGGCGTGCAGCTCGCGCACGCGGGTCGCAAGGGTTCGACCTACCCCTCGCTGCCCGATTTCCCCGAGGGAAGCGTGCCCGAGAGCGAGGGCGGGTGGCAGACCGTCGCTCCATCGGCCGTCGCGTTCGGCGACTACGCGGAGCCGCGCGCGCTGGAGACTGAGGAGATCGCGGGAATCGTCCGCGCCTTCATCGACGCCGCGGGTCGCGCGGTGCGGGCCGGTTTCGACGTCGTCGAGGTGCACGCCGCGCACGGCTACCTCGTGCACCAGTTTCTTTCTCCGCTGTCGAACCGACGCGACGACTCCTATGGCGGCTCGCTCGAGGGCCGGGCGCGCCTGCTGCGCGAGATCGTGCAGGGCATTCGCTCGGCGCACCCGTCGCTCCCGATGGTGGTTCGCGTCTCTGCGACCGAGTGGACCGAGGGCGGCTTCGACGTCGAGGAGGCCGCTCAGGTCGCGACCTGGCTCGCCGAAGACGGTGCGGACCTCATCGATACTTCGAGCGGCGGCAATACTCCCAGCGCCTCGATCCCCGTCGGGCCCGCGTACCAGGTGCCGCTCGCGGCTCGCTTGCGCGCCGAAAATGCGCTGCCCGTGAGCGCCGTCGGGCTCATCACGGGTTCTGAGCAGGCCGAGAGCATCCTCGCGACGGGCCAGGCCGACGTGGTAACGCTCGGCCGACCGCTGCTCACGAACCCTCACCTGCCGATCTCGTGGGCGCACGAGCTGCGCGCACCGGCGGCGAAGTCACTGGTGCCGCCGCAGTACGCCCGCGCGCGGTTCTAAGCCGATTTTCGGGCGAGGGATCACCTCGCCCGGTCGGCTCCTCCATCAATGTCCGAGGCCGGTCATACACTGAGCGCATGACCGAGAACCTCTCTCCCAGTGACGTGCTAACAATGCGCATGCGGGCGCTCGGCTTGGCGAGAGCGGGCGTGGCCGGCGCGGTGGAGGCGGGGCCCGGCGCGGTGGAGGCGGGGCCCGGCGCGGTGGATGCGGGGCCCGGCACGGTGGCGTGGCCAGCTGGCTCCGGGCTGGCGGATCCTGCTCAGCCCGGGAGTGCGCAGCGCACTGCATCCGAATCCGCGCCGAGCGGCGCCGAGCGCATCGCCAATGTCGCGCGACGCATGCTCGCGGTGCAGGGGCAGGACTGGCGCTCGGCGCGTTGGGCACTCGGCGTCCGGGCGCCCGGCACGACTATATCCGATGTCGAGGCGGCATTCGCGGAACGGCGGATCGTGCGCTCCTGGCCGATGCGCGGCACTGTGCACATCGTGAGCGCCGACGATATCGGCTGGATGCAGGGCGCGACGAATCATCGCGTGCTCGCCGGTGCACCGAAGCGCCGCGCCTACCTCGGCATGAGCGACGCGGTGCTCGATCGCCTCGTCGAGACCTCATTGGCCGCCCTCGCCGCGTCACGGGGGCTCGATCGCGATCAACTGGCTACGCACTGGACCGAGGCCGGTATCGAGTGGCAGAGCAACTGGCGGTACCACGTCATCTGGTGGCTCTGCCAGAACGGGCTCGCGGTGTTCGGGCCGGTGGGCTCGTCGGGTGAGCCGCTGCTCGTGCGCGCTGATGAGTGGATCATGCGGCCACGCCTGCTGGAGGGTGACGCGGCTCTCGCCGAATTGGCTACGCGGTATTCGCGGGCGCGCGGCCCGGTGCGCGCGACGGACTTCGCGTGGTGGTCGGGTCTCACGGTGCGCGAGGCCCGCCACGCGATCGCCCTGGCGAGCGACGCGGGCGAGCTCGTCGAGGCGCGAGCGCTGGACGACGCGGGCGCCCCCGTGGCCGGGGCGTCAGGCGTGCTGTGGGTCGATCCTGAGCTGCTCGGAAGCGGCGCGACAATGGCCCCGGGCGAGGTTCCCGAGTGGCAACTCCTCGCGGCCTTCGACGAGCACCTCCTCGGATACTCGGAGCGCGCGCCGCAGCTCGATCCCGCGCACTTCGAGCGAATCGTGCCGGGCCGAAACGGCATGTTCCTGGCGACCGTGGTACAGCGCGGCCGCGTCGTCGGCACGTGGAAGCGACGGCGAGCGGCCGGAGGTGGAATCGACGTGACGCCGCTGCCCGGCGAGCACGTCGAGACCCGGGGCGTGGAGCCCGCCGCAACGGAATGGGCGCGGTTCCATTGCCTCGAGGCACAGCCCGTCAGGCTTGCCCAGGAAGGAGAGATAGAGGACGAGTGATACCCCGCGGAGGTACCGCAAACACGCGCCTCTAGAATCGTTCTATGGAATTCGGCATGATCGCGGTGGCCGCTGTCATTGTTCTAGTGGGCACTTCGATCCTCGGGAGCAGGATCGGCGTGGCCGCTCCCCTCATTCTCGTTGTCGTCGGAATCGGCGCCGGCTACCTGCCCTTCGTGCCGCGCGTCGAGATCGACCCCGAAGTGATTCTGATCGGGGTGCTCCCACCACTCCTCTACGCCGCGGCCGTCAATGTCCCGCTCATCGACTTCCGCCGCAACTTCCGCCCGGTCGTCGGACTCTCCGTGTTGCTCGTGATCATCTCCGCCGTGGTGGTCGGGCTCATCCTGCACCTACTCGTCCCCGTGATCCCGTTCCCGGTGGGCGTCGCCCTCGGCGCGGTCATCAGCCCGACCGACGCGGTCGCCGCCACCTCGATCGGTAAGCGGCTCGGCATGCCGGATCGCCTCGTGTCCATCCTCGAGGGCGAGAGCCTCGTGAACGACGCGACCTCGCTCGTGCTCCTGAAGACCGCACTGGCCGCGGTCGCCGGCAGCTTCGTGTTCTGGGACGCCGCGGGATCCTTTGCCTTCTCCGTCGTGGCCGCCATCGCCATCGGGTTCGTGATGGGCCTGGTGACCGTGTGGATCCGCTCGAAGCTCCGCAACCCGGTCTACGACACGATCCTCTCGTTCGTCGTGCCCTTCGTGGCGTTCATGCCCGCCGAGGAGATCGGTGCGTCCGGCGTGCTCGCGGTCGTCGTCACCGGCCTGTACACCGGCCACCACGCCGCGAAGCGATTCAGCGCTCAGGCCCGCATGAATGAGCGCCTGAACTGGCGCACGGTGCAGTTCGCGCTTGAGAACGGGGTCTTCCTCGTGATGGGCCTGCAGCTGCATACGCTGCTGGACGAAGTGCACGAGACGGAACTCCAGCTGGAGCGCGTCGCACTCCTCGCCATCGGACTCGTGGTGCTGCTGATCCTGCTTCGCGCGCTCTTCATCTTCCCCTTGGTCTGGACCATGCGGGGCGACCAGAACCGCATTGAGCAGCGCAGCGTCGGGCTCACACGAATCCTGTCGCGGGCACGACGCAGCGACACTGATTCGCGAAGGCTCCGCAGGCTCGAGATCCTCGAGCAGCGCTCGCAGGCGGATCTCGCCCACGAGCAGGAACAGCAGCTCGGGTGGCGCGACGGCGCGGTGCTGTCATGGAGCGGCATGCGCGGCGTGGTGACGCTGGCGGCAGCCCAGTCGATCCCGACGAGCGTGCCGTATCGACCCCAGCTGATCCTGATCGCGTTCCTGATCGCCGTCATCACGCTGCTCCTCCACGGCCTCTCGCTCCCGATCTTCATTCGGAAGCTGTGGCCGAAGGGCGCGAACCCCAAGTCCAATGCCGCCGAGATGGAATCGCTGAGCCACGACCTCTTCGAGGCCGTGGACGCGGCCCTCGAGGATGAGCTCGAGGCAGACGAAGCGCACCCCGACGGCCACGTGCTGCCGAACGATGACGTGCTGAAGCGCGTGCGGCTCAACGCGAAGAGCGCGCTCGCGCCGCTGGCGTTTCCGGGAGCGCCCTCCACCGGGCCGGTGTCGACTCGCTCCCAGGAGTCGCAGGCGGATTGCTATCGCCGACTCCTCCGAGTGGCGCTCGACGCCCAGCGCGAGGCGCTCCTCGAGGAGCGGGCCATCGGCCGGTACAGCTCGCACACCCTCCGCGCGGCGGAACTCGCACTCGACGCGCACGAGGCGCGCAACTCGCCGACGGCGCTCTGAGGTGCGGTCGCGGCCGGTGAGGCGCGGTCAGCCGCCGCGAGGTGCCAGCCGCACGGGTCGGGCGGGATTCAGTCCTCCATCCGCACCGGGTTGCGGTGATGACTGAACACGATGCTCGTGCGCGTCGACGACACTGCGGGGTGCGCCGACAGGTGTTCAACGACGAAGTCTCGCACGTGATCCGAATCGCGAACCGCGAGGTGCACGATGAAGTCCTCGACGCCGCCGAGGAAGTAGAGCTGCATGACCTCGGGCAGGCGCCGCAGCTCCTGACTCAATTCGGTGATCCGCTGTCGTGCCCCTGATCGCACCGTGACACTGACGAGCACCTCCAGGTCGAGGCCGATCGCGCGCGGGTCCACCGTGGCCGTGAAACCGGTGATGATCTGGCGCGATTGCAGGCTGCGCACACGCGCGATGCAGGTCGAGGCCGCGACCCCCACGCGCTCGGCGAGCTCGGCATTCGTGATGCGGCCATTCGCCTGCAACTCGGCGATGATCTTGCGATCCACATCGTCGAGTTCTGCTGCACCGCGCAGATTCTTCGTAGTTTCGCCCATCAGCCACCGTCTTTCACTTACATTGGTGCAACTTGAGCCCGCTGCACCGAAGAGAATTCAGAGTAAGTGTATAACTGGCGAACATACTGCACAATGTAAAGGTTCGACCGCACATACCTCGCCGAGCCCGGCGCGGTGGCGGTTCAGCACAGAATCAGTACACCGCAGATTCCATTGGAGCATCTCATGCGCGTCGGTATTCCTACCGAAATCAAGAACAACGAGAACCGCGTCGCGATCACGCAGGCCGGCGTCGTCGAGCTCACCCGTCGTGGCCACGAGGTGTTCGTGCAGGCCGGCGCGGGCGAGGGATCCGCAATCTCTGATGATGAGTACGCCGCTGCCGGCGCCACGATCGTCGAGGGTGCGGAGAAGGTCTGGGCCGACTCCGACATGATCCTCAAGGTCAAGGAGCCCATCGCGGCCGAGTACGACAAGCTGCGCAAGGGCCAGGTGCTCTTCACGTACCTGCACCTCGCCGCTGACAAGACGCTGACCGAGAAGGTGCTCGAGTCGGGCACCACCGCGATCGCGTACGAGACCGTGCAGGCCGGCCGCGCGCTGCCGCTGCTCGCTCCGATGTCGGAGGTCGCTGGTCGCCTGTCCGCTCAGGTCGGCGCTTACTCCCTGATGAAGGCCAACGGCGGCCGCGGCGTGCTGCTCGGCGGCGTCACCGCGACCCGCCGCGGCAAGGTCGTCGTGATCGGCGGCGGCGCCGCCGGCGAGCAGGCCGCGCGCATCGCGTTCGGCATGGGCGCTGAGGTGACCGTGATCGACATCGCGATCCCGCGCCTCAAGCAGCTCGAAGACGAGTTCGGCGGTCGCATCCAGACGCGCACCTCGAACGCTCACAACATCACCGAGGCGCTGAAGGACGCCGACCTCGTGATCGGCTCCGTGCTCATCCCGGGTGAGAAGGCGCCGAAGCTCGTCACCGACGAGATGGTCGCGCAGATGAAGCCGGGCTCGGTGCTCGTCGACATCGCGATCGACCAGGGCGGCTGCTTCGAGAACTCGCGCCCGACGACGCACGACGATCCCACCTTCCAGGTGCACAACTCGATCTACTACTGCGTCGCGAACATGCCGGGTGCTGTTCCCGAGACCTCGACCGCGGCGCTCACGAATGCGACGCTCCCCTACGTCGTCGCGCTCGCCGACAAGGGCTGGGTCAAGGCACTGCAGGCAGATGAGTCGCTCGCGAAGGGCCTGAACGCCCACGACGGCGTGCTCACCTTCAAGGGTGTCTCCGACGCATTCCCGGAGCTCGCCTTCTCGAGCGTCGATGAGGTGCTTGCGGCGAACGCCTAAGGCGTACGCTGAATCGCATGGATTTGAAGTTCTCATTCGGAGGGGCGTCGCCCGATCATCACCACGGTGATGACGGGGGCGCCCCTTCGGGCATTCCCCTCCCGTTCACCACGGTTGCATCGGGCTCCACGAGCACCGTTCTCGAGGCCCAGGTGCGCCGCGAGGGCGATCTCGTCATCGGCGAGGTCGTGACCGGTGATGGGGTCACCTACGCCCGTGCTGAGGTGCCGCTCGCTCAGACCGACGCGCCGTCAAACGCAGCGCTCGCCAAGTCGACCCGCTCGGCACTCGCCCGGTCCGTCGCAGCATTGGAGGGACCGCTCGCCGAGTCGGTCACGGCGGTTGTCGTGTCACTCGGCGATGTGTCACGCGAGGTCGTCAAGGCGCTCGGGATCACGGATCTCGAGGCGTCCGCGGTGAGCGACGCGCTGCAGGCGCGGATCGGCGTCGCCGCGGGCACCCCCATCCGTCTCGGCTGATCCGCCCGCCGCAGCGGGGCCTCGCTGCTCAAGCTGGCCCGGCTGCTCAAGCTCGGCCGGCTGCTCAAGCTCGGCCGGCTGCGCGAGCCTCCGCGGACTCGCGCGTGCGATGCGCCTCGTCCGCTATGAGCGCTGGAAGCGGAGGATGCGCTCGAGCGCCTCGGCCACGGCCGGCTCTCCCGCTGCATATGAAAGGCGCACTGCCCGCGCCCCGTTCACCGGGTCGAAGTCGACGCCGGGTACCACCGCGACGTTCGCCCCCGCTAAGAGCTGTCGCGAGTACGTCACGGAGTCTCCGAACCGCTCGAGCTGCGGACCGAGTTCGGAGTAGTAGTAGAACGCTCCGTCAGACGGCGCCGCGACACCCCACTGGAGTTCGGCCTCCGCGTCGAGGATCAGTCGCCGCGCCCGCCCGAAGCCCTCGACGATTGCGTCGCGCTCGGCGTAGGTCTCGGCGTCGAAAGCGGTGAGCGCGAGCTCTTGCGCGGGCGCCGGCGGCGAGAGCGCGAAGTTCGAGGCGAGCGCTTCGAAGGGGGCGACCATCGAGTCCGGCAGCAGTGCCCATCCAAGCCGCCAGCCGGTCATCCCCCAGTACTTCGAGAACGAGTTGATGACGATCGCCTCGGGATCGAGCTCTCGCGCGGTCACGCCACGACAGTCCCGGGTATCCGCCGCGTCGAAGGTGATCCCGTGGTAGATCTCGTCGCTCACGAGACGCACGCCGCGCAGTGAGCACCAGGCGACGAGGGCAGTGAGCGCCGCGCGGTCGAGCATGGTGCCAGTGGGATTCGCCGGTGACGCGAGGATCAGGCCCGCCAGGTCGCCGTGCTCCTCAACGGCAGCGTCGAGCAGCGCCGGCGTCGGCTGGTATCGCGTTTCGGGTCCGGTGGGGATCTCGATGACCTGCACACCGAGCGCCGTCAGGATATTGCGGTAGGCGGGGTAGCCGGGGCTCGCCAGCGCCACGCGGTCGCCCGGGTCGAATGCCGCGAGGAACGCGAGCTGGAATGCTCCTGACGAACCCGTCGTGATCGCGACGGTCGCAGGGTCGACCTCCACGCCGTACCACTCGCGGTAGTGGCCCGCGACCGCTTCTCGCAGCGGCGCAGTGCCGAGGGGTCCGGTGTAGCCGGCCGGTTGGAACGTACCGGGCGCGGGCCTCGCGCTGGGCTCCCCTGCGCAGAGCGAGACGACATCGTGCCCGCCGGCCCTCCTCCGCGCGATCTCGTCAGTGATGCGCATTACCTCGAACGCCGGAATCGCGGAGCGCTGGGAAATGCGAGGCGTCACCGCGATCTTGCCGGTGTCCCCCACCGCACGGGTCGACGCCCGTCGCTCGCCCTGGGCGGGTGCAATCGCCGCTTCAGCTGTCGCGTCGACGGCCGCTTCCGGGGTGTCATCATCGAGCGAGATCGGTTCGCGTGCGCCCAGCGGCGGCGTCTTGACGGGTCCTCGGCGATTCACCATGCCTCCACGTTAGCGATGTGCGCCCGTTCCACAAGGCGCAGGTAGCCCGAGAGAGCCGCGAGTCCCTCGGCGCTCGTCGGCAGCCCATCACCGAGACGATCGGAGGAGACGAGGTGCGCCGCCCATTGCGCTCGGCTGATCGCGACGTTCAAACGATTCCGCATGAGCAGGAACTCGACGCCGCGCGGCACATCGGCGGCGCTCGAAGCGGCGAGCGTCACAATCGCGAGCACCGCTTCCTGACCCTGGAACTTATCGACCGTGCCGACCCGCACGGTGTCGAATCCGGCGCGACGCAGCGCTGCGGCTACGCACTCGACCTGGGCGTTATAGGGGGCGACCACGATGAGGTCGTCAGGCTCGAGCGGGCGCTCCGGAACGCCGGGTTCTCGCAGCCTCCCTGCGAGGGCCCCCTTGACGATCTCGACGACGCGTTCCGCCTCAGCCTCGGACGACGTCGAGTTCCCCGCGTGCGTCACGGGATGCCAGTGCAGCCCGGGTTCGCCGGCCCCCAGAACCTCCCGGCCTGCAGTGGACGGGTGCGCGCGGAGCCGCCCCTCGTAGGAGAGCTCGGACACGACATCAGCGAGCTCAGGCCGCATCCGTCGAGTCTCCGTGAGAAAGTATCCGAGGCTCGGGGGCATGGTGCCGTGTTCGCCGAGCAACCACCCGAGCGCCGAGGTGTCGACGGGTTCCGGGTGCGTGCCCTGCGAGACCTGGGGCAGCTGCTGCGGGTCTCCGAGCAGCAGCAGCCGGCTTGCGGACACCGCCGCAGCAATGGTCGGCGCGAGCGAGAACTGGCCAGCCTCGTCGACGACGAGCAGGTCGAGCTGCTGCCGCGCCACGCGCTCGGGATTGCTGAAGTCCCATGCGGTGCCTCCGATCACCGCGCCACGGCAGGCCCTCTGATGGCCCGCCAGGAACGCGGACTGCCCCGCGTTCGGGAGCACCGTGTACGGTGCCGCGGCAACATCCTCAGGCGGTGCCCCGCGCTGCGCGGCCTTTCCGACGAGCGCCGGATCGAGTCCCGCGCGCACGACGCCCTCGAGCACGTTCTCGACAACACGATGTGATTGCGCGACCACCCCGATCTTCCAGCCGTAGTGCTCGACGAGTCGGCGAATCACTCGGGCGGCGAGATACGTCTTCCCCGTGCCCGGCGGCCCCTGCACCGCCAGAGCCGAGCGATCCAGGCGCACGAGCGAGGCGATGACCGCGCCGATGCGCCCCATCTCGAAGTCCCCTCCGACCTCTCGCAGTGCGTCTTCCGAATCGGGCGAAACGAGTCCTCCGCCACCGGCAAGGCGTGGCTCGCGTCGCCGCAGGAGGTCCACCACCGCGTCGCTCGGAAAATCGCCGGCGTCGAGCGCCCGAGCGAGGGTCGAGCCCCACTCCTCGATCGCCCCCTTCTGCGCACCGGCGCGCGGCGGTGGCCCGGGCGTGAGCGCAACGGGCAGCTCGTCGAACGGCTCGACGCCCTGCGGCAGCGACTCCTGGATCGTGGCACCGTCGTCGCGGCCCTCGAGGATCTTCGCTTGCCGCGCGCCACGCGAGCCCGGCGCTGCGCCGTACTGCGGGAAGGGCGCGGGGTGCGCGTACACCGCGAAGACGTCGCCACCATCCCGGAATTTGGAGCCGGGAGCAGCCGCGCCCCCGAGCCTCACGTGTCGACGCTCGACTCTCGCACGGTGCGGCAGGTGCCACGTCTCCTCGACCCGGCTCGAGGCGGGATCCGTGACGAGCACGTCACGCATATCTGCCCAGTCCTCGATCGGGTCGATCAGCCGGGCGAAGTGTGCCCACCAGAAGGACTTCTGTTCTCGCTCGTGGTAGTCGACCGCGCTCGACGCGATCGCCACAGCCGCGCGATCATCATGGTGTCCGTCGGCGGCGAGCGCAGCGGCGTGCGTCGCGAGCTCCCGGCTGACTGCGCTGAGCTCAAGCTCTGGTCCGCCCTCTGGAGCGCGCTCCGCGGGCTGGTACGGTGTGACACCGTGCGACATCGCGATGTCGAGCAGCCAGTCCCGCAACCGCAGCGTCGACACGCAGTCGTAGCGGTTGTAGTCGGCGATCGCGTCGAGGCGCCGCTGCCCTTCCTCACGATCAGCAGAGTCCGCAGAAGCGAGCAGCGCGCTTGCGTCGGCATACTCGGTCACGGACTGGGCAGCCGAGGTCACGCCTTCCTCGTCGCGAAGCCCGTCTCCCATGTAGAGGGGTTCCAGCTTCTTGATCGAGTAGGAGCGGGAACCGACGCGCAGCGCCGCGCGCACAATCGGGTACAGGTCGACGAGCACGTGCTCCCGGAACAGTTCATCCACCTCCGCCTCGCCGACTCCGTGTCGGGCGGCGATCGACGCGAGGTGCGTACGCTCGTAAGCCGCGTAGTGGTAGATGCGCATGTCAGGGAACGCACGTCGACGCTCTGACACCAGGGCGAGGAACTCCTCGAGCGCCACCCGCTCCGCGTCCAGGTCATGCGCCCAGAGCGCGGAGAACTGCTCCTCGCGGTCGACCATGCCGAAGAGATAGTCGATTCCCCACCGAGCTGAGTCGTCGGCGCCAGCCTCGCGGTACAGCGGGTCACCCTCGAAGTCGAAGAAGAGGTCGCCTTCGCAAGGCTCGGGTATCGCGGCGAGCGCTGCCGCATCCGTCACGAGAAACGGCGGGGGCGCGCCATTCTTCATCTGCGACGCTGCGCTCTGCAGCCACGCCTGATCGGCAAGCCGGTGCAGCACCGCGGGGGCAATGCCGGGCACCTGGGGCAACGACTCGAGACGCACCCAGTCTCGCCCAAAGCCTGACAACCCCGCGACTGCCTCGATCGTCGTGAACCCGGCGCCGATCAGCGCATCGCGCTGGCTCCCGCGAATGCCCGCGATGAGCAGCGGATCGCGCGTCCGCTCGACCTCCTGCGCGCACACCTCGCATCTTCCGCACGCGGCCACGTCGGGCGCGCCCCACGCCACCGCAGGGGCGCTCTGTCGACTGCCATCGACGCCGACCGCCCGATAACGCGCAGTGAGCAGGGCGTGCATTCGCCGACGTCGAGACCGGAACACCGGCGCGATGTCGGCGATCCGATGCCGCGATACTGCTCCGTCCCCGAGGATCAGCACTGCGCTGTCTGATACGGGCACCCCGACGCGTTCGAGCTGTTCCGCATACGCGGCGAGCTGCATCAACGCAGTGACCTTCGCACGCCGCGCGAGCTTCGTATCCTGCACCTCGTACATACCCTCGGGCGTGCGTCGCAGGAAGTCGGCGAAGCCGACGAATCCGATCTCGGGGTCGTTCCCCGTTCCGGCGCGCTGGGCGGGATCGAAGAACGTCGCTTGAAACACCACTTCAGCGCCGCCCGTGAGCGCCGTCACCGTGTCGAACGCGACGGCTGAAAGATCTTCCGCCGACATAGACTGTGGTCGCTCAATCGAAACGACGCCGCCCGGCTCCCCCGCCGTGCCTTCGCCGAGGTTCGCAACGTACTCCTCGAGCACGCGATCTTCGTGCGCGTCGCCGAGCCGAGCGGCGCGAGCGAGCATCGGATCGTCGTCGGGCGGCACGTCAACGTCACGCCCGAGCTTCGCGTCGAACCGCCGCAGGAACGCGAACTCGCACTGGCTCGCGGCGGTGAGATCGCTCGCGCTCGTCACGACGCGCAGCCGAGGCTCGCAGGTACCCGCGTCAGACGACGGCGCCTCTTCGCGCCCGCCCGAAATCTCGGCGACATCCTGCAAGAACATGCGCGCTCCCTTCGTCAGCTCCGGCGACGCGAGCCGCGTGCGGCCGGTACTCAGACGCTATCGGCAGCCACCGACATTGATGCTCGAGACACCGTACTCACTGCTACAACCGCGCGAGCGCCTCGATATCCTCCGAGAACGCAGCCTGCTGCTCGGCTGACACGGTGGCACGCGTCACGCGGAGCGCGGCCGCATAGTCAGCGGTGCTGAGCGCGGTCCTCGATCCGCCACCCGACACACGCCCGTCATCGCCCGCAGCACGGCCAGCACCGGCCCCACCAGCACCAGCCCCACCCGCAGCAATGCCGCCATCACCCGCATCAACCCCACCGCCACCGCGCAGCTCCCGCGCGAGTGCGTCCTGAGACGCCCGCCGCGCCGCATACTCGATGTCCGCAGGCGTCAGCCCCTCGCTCAGCACGACGAGCTGCGCGAAGTCGATGCTCGGCGCGACGCTCTCGGGCACGTATCGCCGCCAGATCGCCTCGCGCGCCTCCGCGTCGGGCAGTCCGATCGGCAACACGTAATCGAATCGGCCGTGCCGCAGAAACGCGGCGTCCAGCGCCCGCACGAAGTTCGTCGCGCAGACGAGCAGCATGCCCTCGCGGTCGCGGAAATCGGCCACGATCTTCAGCAGCTCGTTCGTGACCCCCTGTGTCGGCGTCGGCGGGTCGCTACGCTGCGACGCGATCTCCTCCACCTCGTCGATGAACACGACGCCGTGCTCGAGCTCCGAGATCTGCTCGAACACGCTCCGCAGCTGCGCCGCCATGCTCGACACGCCGTCACCCAGCCTCGACGGGAACACCTCGATGAACGGCCAATCGAGCCGCGAAGCGACGGCCTTCGCGAAGGTCGTCTTGCCGGTGCCGGGCGGCCCGAACAGCATCACGGCGTGCGGCGGGACGACGCCGTAGCGATCCGCCAGATCAGGCTGCGCCAGCGGGGCGACGAGCCGCTCCTCGAGCAGTTGCTTCTCGTGCCGCATGCCCGCGACCTGCTCCCAGAGATGGCGGGGCAGGATCCGCCCGCCCAGATCCTTCAGCAGCTCGAGCTCGCGCCGCTGCACCGGCATCTGGCGCTCGAGGTAGCGCAGCTTGTGCTCGAGCTGGAAACCGTTCGAGGTGAGGAGGTCGACGCGGCTGCCCTCGGGCATGAGCACCGAGAGCGTTCCGAGGCCGAGCGGGGCCATCTTGCGTTCGAGCGCGTCGAGCAGGCCACCGGTCACGTCACCCGTGCGAGCGTGCTCGGCGACCCCGAAGAACACGATCCACCCCTGCGCGTGCGCGGCGCGCCCCACCGCTGCCGCCACGACCTCGTCGTCCCGCACCGCAACCACCGCATGGTCCTGCCGGCACGAGGCCGTCACCTCCGCGAGCGAGTACACCGGGCGCTCGCCCGACGACCGGGCCTCCCACCACAGGCGCACCACCGCGTCGAGGTCGTCGTCGTGAAAGTCGCGAATCGTAATGCGTGCCATGCCCTCATGGTGGCAGACCGGGGCGGGCGCGAGGGGCGATCCGCCGCAAAAATCGCGCGGAAGATCGCGGGTTCTTCTGCGGCTGCGCAGATGGTGGTGGTCGCGGAGGGCCAGCTCATCAGACAGTGGATCACCGGAGCACGTCCGCCCCAGGCCCTTCCCCGCGGGCAAACTCATCAGACAGTGGGAAGCCGCACTTTCGGACCAACACGCCGCGAATCGGCCCGCACGACGGGTTATCCACTGCCTGACGGGCGGCGGATCACGGGCAGCCGACCACCTCCGCGCGCGGTTGCCCATCCATGTGTGGTCGCAGGCGCTCTGGCGATCCGCTGCCACGAATCAGTGCCTCGCCAGCCCGACCGCAGAATCCACGGTCCGGGGGCGCTCCCAGCGACCGACCCGCTAGACTGGAGGCTACGTGCCGGATTTTCTTCCAGCCCGTGCGTCGCTGATTGCAGGCGACGACCGCGAGTTCGGTCGTCAGGCCGCAGACTCTCCGCGGCGAACGAATGCGCAACCGCGCCTTCGCCGATATTGCCGCGATGCCGCTCGTCACCTAAGCCTGCGCGTCCGATCCTGAATCGTGATGCCTGCACCGCACGACGGCCCGCGCCCACGTCCGAAAGGTCCCCGTGACCGACCAGAACACCACCGCGACCCCTACTTTTGCGAGCCTCGGGGTCCCCGCTCCGATCGCGGACGCACTCGCCAAGAACGGCAAGTCCGCCCCGTTCCCCATCCAGCGCGACACGCTGCCCGACACGCTCGCCGGGCGCGACGTGCTCGGCCGCGGCCGCACCGGCTCGGGCAAGACCATCGCATTCGGCATCCCGCTCGTCGCGAACCTCGCTGAGGGCGCCGCCGAGAAGCGTCGCCCGAGCCGCCCGCGCGCCATCGTGCTCGCTCCGACGCGCGAGCTCGTCACCCAGATCGCGGAGACCGTCAAGATGCTCGCCGATCCCGTCGGCGTCAAGGTCACCACGATCTTCGGCGGCGTGCCGCAGCGCCGCCAGGAGGTCGCGCTCGAGGGCGGTATCGACATCGTCGTCGCCGCTCCCGGCCGACTCGACGACCTCATGAAGCAGCGTCTCGTGGACCTTTCGGGCGTCGAGATCACGGTGCTCGACGAGGCGGATCACATGGCCGACATGGGGTTCCTCCCGGTCGTGACCCGCATCCTCAACGCGACGCCGAAGGCCGGGCAGCGCCTGCTCTTCAGCGCGACGCTCGATAACGGCGTCGACAATGTGGTGAAGAAGTACCTCCACAACCCGATCCTGCACTCGGTCGACAGCGCCGAGAGCCCCGTGCCGCAGCTCACGCACCACGTGTTCGAGGTTGCCGGCAAGTCGCAGAAGGATGCGCTGATCGAGGCGCTCGCGTCGGGCACCGCCCGCCGTATCTTCTTCACCCGCATGAAGCACCAGGCGAAGAAGCTCGCGAAGCAGCTCACGGCGAGCGGCATTCCCGCGGTCGAGCTGCAGGGCAACCTGTCGCAGAACGCGCGCGATCGCAACCTCGCGGAGTTCGTCTCGGGCGAGGCGAAGGTACTCGTGGCGACCGACGTCGCTGCGCGCGGCGTGCACGTTGACGGGGTCGACCTCGTGGTGCACATCGACCCGCCAGTCGAGCACAAGGCGTACCTCCACCGCTCGGGCCGCACCGCGCGCGCCGGCAATGAGGGCGACGTCGTCACGCTCGTGCTGCCCGAGCAGCGCGGCGAGATGCGCCAGATCATGCGCGCGGCGAAGATCCGCGTGACGCCCCGCCAGGTCGATCCGAACGCGGCGAACATCGACCCCGAGGTGCTCGCACTCATCGGTGAGGTCGCTCCGCGCGTCGACCCTCGCGAGATCGAGCGCCGTCGCGGCGAGGCCCAGGCCGCTCAGCAGCGCGCCGCGGGGCACAACCCGGCGGGCCAGGGCTCGAGCACGGGTGCGAACGCGAAGCGCAAGCGCAGCCGCGGTGGCCGCGGTCGCAGCGCGGGATCAGCGGGCGCTGGCCAGGGCCGCGCCGGCGAGGGCCAGCGCTCCGGCCAGGGCGGCCAGGGTCAGCGCGCGGGCCAGAGCAGCCAGGGCCAGCAGTCTCGAGGCGCCGGACAGTCCGGTCAGCGCGGGCAGGGCGCGGGACGCGCTCAGCAGCCGCGCCAGGGCTCGGAGGGCGGCCGTCGCCAGGGTCGCCGCGCGCAGAGCTCGGGCGGCTCGGTCTACTCGACGAGCACCCCGGGCGCCTAACCCGCACGACCTGCGGGGCGCTCGAAAGGGCGCCCCGCAAAGCGACACCCGACACCACGAGGCTGCACCTCTTGCGACCACGCCTCACGTGGAGCGCCACCGAATCCGCGCGCGCCGACCCCAAACGCGCTCGAATCAGCAGCCCAGCCTCTCGAATTCCGCGGAAATCGCCCGTATAATCGCCTGATGGGTGTGTATCGTGACCTGGGGCGCAACCCGGGAGTATTCCGCGTTCTCGGGTCGCAACTCATGGCGCGCTTCCCCTTCGGAATGCTGTCGATCATCGTGCTGCTGCACATCCAGCTCGCCTACGGCGACTACACCTCGGCGGGCCTTGTACTCGCCACCCAGAGCGTCGGCCAGGCCATCTCCGGCCCGCTGAGCAGCCGCTTCATGGGCATCTGGGGCATGCGCCCCGTGCTCACCACCACCTCGATCGTGTGCGCCGCGCTGCTCGTCGTGATCGCCGTCGTGCATCTGCCGCTCGTCATCGTCGCGGTGATCGCGTTCCTCGTGGGCCTCTCGACGCCCCCGATCACGCCCGCCGTTCGCACGCTCTACCCGAAGCTCGTGCCCGGCAACCAGCTGTCGCCCCTGTTCTCGCTCGACGCCGCAGCGCAGGAGATCATCTGGGTCATCGGGCCGGTCATCGCGGTCTTCGTCACCTCGCAGTTCAGCACCGCCGCGGGCCTCTGCGTCGCGGCAGGGTTCATGGTGCTCGGCGGCGCGTGGTTCATCTCGAGCCCCGCCCTCGGCCAGGTGCACCTGAAGCGCTCGAAGCGCGGCCTCGGCGCTGTGCTGCGCTACCCCGCGGTCGTCATCGCGACGGTCATCAGCTTCTTCTTCGTCGCATCGTTCGCCGCGATCGAAGCCGGCATCGTCAGGGCCTTCGCCGGCCCGGGCGAGAGCCACGGCAGCATTGAATCCGGCATCGTGCTCGCAGTGTTCGCGGGCGGATCGCTCGTCGGGGGCCTCCTCATCGGGCATCGGGATCTGCGACCGTTCTCCACGGCACTCCGCATCCTCCTCGTCCTCGCCGGCACCCTGGCGTGCCTCCTCAGTCTCAACATCTGGTGGCTGTGCGCGGTGCTCTTCATCGGCGGCCTCGGAACGGCGCCCACGTTCGCGGCGATCTCGACGATCGTGAGCGCGAAGGTGAAGTTCTCGGAAACCGCGGAGGCATTCGGATGGATCGGCACCGGTCAGCTCGTCGGCGTCGCCACCGGTTCAGCGCTCGCCGGCATTGCGATCGACGCCGCCGATGCCCCCGGAGCGATCGTCGTGTCCGGGGGGCTCCTCGTCGTCTGCGCGCTGATCGCCATCGGCACAATGAAGTGGATGCCCGACCTCAAGGGCCGCTCGATCGAGCCGCCGCCCGAGACCGGAACGGTCACGATTCCGCTCCCCTAGCGGCGAGCCGGCGGCGGGTGCGGATCCAGCCCAGCGCCCACTGCCCGCGCCGCAGCCGAGGTACCTCGCACGAGCGCGAGCACCAGCGCGCACATGCGCCTCGGGCACTTGCCCGCCACCCCGATCTCAGTCGGCGGTCGTCGTCGGCGCTTCCGGCGCGAGCTCGGTGAAGTCGATCGCTTCCCCGAGGATGCGCTCGGCGGCGCGATGCCCTGAGCGCAGCGCGGCCGTGACGGTCGCGGGATCCTCACCCCACGTCGCCTCGCCCGCAAGATGCAGCACGGCCTGCGACGCATCACCGGGCTCCTCCTCCGCACCCGTCGCCCCGATCGGCATCGCGAGCGCTTCGTGCACCTCGGGACTCGCGCCGGGCACGAGGTACGCATACGAGCCGCGCGCGAAGGGATCGTCGCGCCAGCGCGTCACCCGCACCTCGTCAGGGTCGGTCACCCGCACCCCGTAGATCTCGCGCAGCGACTCGAGCACCGACGAGACGATCTCGTCGTCGGTCCACTGCCGCGTCGTCTGCGCCGCTGGCCCGGCCGCGAAGGTCAGCAGCGTCGGCCTGCCGTCGAGCTCGGTGAGGTCGTACCAGGAGTGCCACCACTCGGCGTCGGGCCCTTGCCGCCGAATCGCGTATACGTCCTCGTCCCAGAACCGCTCGGAGAAACTCAGAAACACCTTCTCGAAGTCATTCATGCGCAAGCCGGCGAGCGCCCCGGCGACCGGCTCGGGAAGCGGCGGATCGATCGTGAAGTCGTCCGACTGCAGCACTCCGACCGGCACGGTGATGACGGCCCGTCGGGCGCGGAACTCGCTGCGCCCCGTGGCGATCCGCACCCCGTCCGAAGACCACTCGACCCGCCGCACCGCCTGCTCGAGGCGCACGTCGAGGCCGTCGGCCAGGCCTTCCGCGAGAGCCGCGTAGCCGTCGGGGAAGACCACTTCGTCGCCCTCGACCTGGTCGTCGTCGAGCCCGTGCGCGTCAAGCAGATCGGCGCGCACTCCGTATTGCTCCTCGGCGCGGTGCCGCAGAAACTCGCGCACCCGCGCGCTGCGCTCGTCATCCCACGCGAGTCGGGCGAGCGCGCGGTCGATCACATCGGCGAAGGTGGAGCCGGGCTGAGACTCGGCGACCACGCCAACGAGCGCCGCATCGCACGCCGCCACATCCGCGACGAACTCGCGCACCCCTTCGTCCGACAGCCGCTCGCCGTCGGGCCCGTAGTACGCGATCGGCCGCCCGCCGGGCTGATAGCTCCCGACCGTGAACTCGACCGTGCGCATGTCGTGCGCGCGCACAACGTCGTAGAGCGGGTTGTCATCGATGCCGTGAATCCACGAGGCTCCGAGATCGCGCACCGGGCCGGCGCCGCCAGTGTCAACGCCACGAACGCCACCCAAATGAACGCCACCGACACTCGCGCCGTCATGAACGTCATCAACGTCATCGCGACCGCCAACGTCATCGCGACCGTCAGCGTCATGCCGACCACCAGCGTAACGTTCGCTCCAGACACGCCCGCCCACGCGATCGCGCGCCTCGGCGACCACGACCCGCTGGCCGTGCCGCGAGAGGATCCGCGCCGCCGTCAGGCCCGCAACGCCCGCGCCGATGATGACTGTGTCGAACTGCTCCATGGCGTACTCCCTTGCACGTCCCTTGCACGTCGTGTTGACCGCTCAGCCTACTCGTCGGGAACCAGGACTGGGGTGTCGCGATTCAGGCTCTCGCGACGGAAGAACGGCTTGGCGTTCGGGCGCAGCCACCAGATGCCGAGCAGTACGAAGCCGAGCAGGATGGCGCCCACACCGATCACGAACGCTCCACCGATCCCGAAGATCACGGTGTAGCTGTAGTCGACACTGATCATGTCGATCGCCGACTGCACGAACGCGTACCCGAGCAGCACGCCGCCGAGCGCCGGCAGGATGCCGCGCATCCACAGGTTGCGCGCGCTGTCGCGGAGCGTGTCCCGGAAGTACCAGACGCAAGCGAACGAGGTGATCGCGTAGTACAGCGCGACCGCGAGACCCATCGAGGTGAGCGAGTCGGCGAGCATGTCCTCCGACAGGATCGACATGCCCACGTAGTAGACGATCGCTGCGGCACCCATCACCGTGGTCGAGAACCAGGGGGTCTTGAAGCGCGGGTGCAGCTCCGCGAACTTCGCAGGCAGGGCGCGATACACGGCCATCGAGAGCGTGCCACGGGCGGTGGGCAGGATCGTCGTCTGCGTCGACGACGCAGCCGACAGCATGACGCCGAGGAGCAGGAACCAGCCCCACGGCCCGAAGAGCGCGTCACCGAGCACCGAGAACACGTCGTCGAGGTTCGCCTGGTTCGTCAGGCCGTACCCGGTGTCACCGAAGCCGGCGAACATCATGACCGCGATCGAGATGCCCACATAGAGCACGATGAGCACAACGATCGTCGACAGCGCCGCGCGGCCCGGCGTCTTCCGCGGGTTCTTCGTCTCCTCGTTCAGTGCGAGGCAGGTATCCCAGCCCCAGTAGATGAAGAGCGCGAGCAGCACCGCCTCCATGAAGCCCGACCAGGAGGTGAGCTCCGCCGGGTTGAACCAGTGCCAGTCGAAGGCGACGGATCCCGCGTTGCTCCCGTCCAGCGCGTG
Source organism: Leucobacter sp. USHLN153 (assembly GCF_037145615.1). Classification (NCBI taxonomy): domain Bacteria; kingdom Bacillati; phylum Actinomycetota; class Actinomycetes; order Micrococcales; family Microbacteriaceae; genus Leucobacter; species Leucobacter sp. USHLN153. The sequence continues at coordinate 26,735 of NZ_JBBCXE010000007.1, read as the reverse complement.
CCAGAGCGCGAGCACCCCGAACAGCACCATCGCGACGATCTGGATCGTCATGAGGATCATCTGCAGGCGCTCGCCGATCTGCACGCCGATCGTGCTGACGAACGTCATGAGCGCCATGAAGACGACGGACGTGATCACCACGATCACCCGGTTATCAGCGAACTCGTCATTCCCGAGCAGGAGCCAGAAGTACTTGCCGGTGATCTCGCCCACGTTCGCGAGCACCATGACGGCCGAGACTGCGACCGCCCATCCCCCGATCCACCCCGCGACCGGGCCGAACGCCTTCGCTCCCCACACGAACGTCGTGCCGCAGTCGGGCATCTCGCGGTTCAGCTCCTGATACGCGAACGCAGCGAACACCATCGGAATGCAAGCGACGATGAATACGAGCGGCGCCTGCGCGCCGACGGCGACGATGACGTAGCCGAGCGTCGCCGCGAGCGAGTAGAGGGGCGCCGTCGAAGCCAGGCCAATGACGGTAGAGCCGACCACGCCGAGAGCGCCCTGGTTGAGTCCCTTACCGACGTGAAGGTGACCGGTATCGGTTGCGTTGCTGAGCGTGGGTTTCGCCAATTGCGGCTCCTCCTCAATGAGGTTCGGTGAACGACAGCGTTCATCCTATCCACGGCCACGGACACTCCTGGCCGCTCCCGCGCGGGCGGGCCGAGGAGTTCCGGTACGGGTGACGCTCCGCGATCCGCCTCGCCGCCTGACGTCGCAGCCGCAACGGAATCCGCAGCAATGTGCAACGAAGACGCCCGATTTCCGCTGTGCACCCGCGGGCGAGTCGCGGATTCTCATCCGCGGGCAGTAGTGCTGCACCGCCACGTATGGAAGACTGAACGTGCACAACACCGACGATCACTAAGGAGTGAGTCACCTATGAGCACGTTCGCCGTCATCAATCCGGCTACGGGCGAGACTGTCGCCGAGTACCCCGACGCGACTACCGAGGAGATCGAGGCCTCGCTCGCGTCGGCACACGAGGCGTACCAGACCTGGGCGCGCAAGACGACCGTTGCTGAGCGCGCCGCCCTTGCGCAGCGCGCCGCGGAGCTCTTCGACGAGCGCAAGGAAGAACTCGGCAAGATCATCAACCGCGAGATGGGCAAGCCGCTCGATCAGTCGGTCGGCGAGGCTGAGTTCTCGGGCCAGATCACCGCCGCCTTCGCGAAGAACGCTGAGAAGTGGCTTGCGGATGAGCCGCTCGAGGTGGAGGACGGCCTGAAGTCGTTCTTCCGCTTCCAGGGCACCGGCACGATCCTCGGCATCATGCCCTGGAACTACCCCTACTACCAGGTCGCGCGCTTCGCCGTGCCGAACCTGATCCTCGGCAACACGATCATCCTGAAGCACGCGGCCCAGTGCCCCGAGTCGGCACTCGCGCTCGAGCAGCTCTTCCTCGACGCGGGCTTCCCGAAGGGTGCATACGTCAACGTCTTCGCGACCCACGACCAGATCGAGGGCATCATCGCCGACGATCGCATCCAGGGTGTTTCGCTGACCGGCTCGGAGCGCGCAGGCGCGATCGTCGCGGAGCAGGCGGGCCGCGCACTGAAGAAGTGCGTGCTCGAGCTCGGCGGATCCGACGTCTTCCTCGTGCTCGACACCGCGGATCTCGACCACGCCGTCGAGCACGCCATCGGCGGCCGCATGGAGAACACGGGCCAGGCCTGCAATGGCTCGAAGCGCATCGTCGTCATGGACACCCTCTTCGACGAGTTCGCCGAGAAGTTCAAGGCTGCGATCGCGGGACAGTCGTACGAGTCGGGCGACTTCGGTCCGCTGTCGTCGTCGAACGCAACGCAGACGCTCACCAAGCAGGTGCAGGGCGCGATCGACCAGGGCGCAGAGGTGCTCGTGGGCGACAACACGCCGAACGGCAACGTCTACACGCCATCTGTCATCACGAACATCACCCCCTCGATGGACGTCTACAGCCAGGAGCTCTTCGGCCCCGTTGCGCAGCTCTACAAGGTGTCGAGCGACCAGGAGGCGATCGACCTCGCGAACTCCTCGCCCTACGGCCTCGGCTCCGTCATCATCTGCGACGATCTCGAGCGCGCTGAGCAGGTCGGAAACCAGCTCGACGTGGGCATGGTCTTCATCGGCGGCGCAGGCCTCGAGGGCGCGGACGTGCCCTTCGGCGGCGTGAAGAAGTCGGGCTACGGCCGCGAGCTCGGCAAGGTCGGCATGCTCGAGTTCGCCAACAAGAAGCTCTTCCGCTTCGCAGCGAAGTAAGCCGCACGGTTCCGCTGCGCAGGCGGCGGATCGCGCGCCACGGCGCGCAGTACGACCGTGGCTGAGGCCCTCGGATCCTTCGGGTTCCGGGGGCCTCGCTCGTTCTAGCGGTTTGCGGCGGCCGCCGCAATGCCTGTGCGGATCCCTCCTCCCTCTCCGTGGTCCGCGCTAAGGTGGCGCTCAGGGGAATCACGCTCCGCGTGCGCTCGATCACAGGGTCCGAGCATACGACGGGGCCCGTGACGGCGAGAGGGCACTCATGACGCAGGTGAACACCGAGGCGGTCGCGGCCTTCGGCGACGATCCGGTTCACGACGGAGAGCACGGCTCGCCGCTGAAGCGCGTCATCGGGCCGAAGCTGCTGCTGCTCCTCATCATCGGCGACATCATCGGCGCAGGCATCTTCGCGATTACGGGCCGCGTCGCCGGGGAGGTAGGCGGCGCCGCGTGGCTCCCCTTCCTGCTGGCATTCGTCATCGCGACGCTCACCGCGTTCTCGTACCTCGAGCTGGTGACAAAGTACCCGTACGCCGCCGGCGCGGCGCTCTACGCGCACAAAGCCTTCCGCGTGCACTTCGTGACGTTCATCGTGGCGTTCGCGGTCGCGTCATCCGGGATCACGAGCGCAGCGACCTCTGCGACGCTCGTCGGTAAGAACCTACTGATCGGCTTCGGGCAGTTCTTCGAGGGTGTGCCGCAGGACGCGAACGCGACGATGTTCGCGGCGATCGCGATCATCGTGGTGCTCGCGCTCATCAACCTGCGGGGCGTGGGCGAGAGCGTCAAGTTCAACCTCGTGCTCACCATCGTGACACTCGCCATCATGGCGGCGGTGATCCTCGTGGGCATCATCGCGATCGCAAACGGAAATGGCGATGTATCGAGGCTCGTCGTGTTCGAGACCCCGGAGGATCGCGGGGCGTTCGCCGCGGTGACCATGGCGACGGCGATCGCGTTCTTCGCGATGGTCGGCTTCGAGGACTCGGTCAACCTCGTCGAGGAGTGCAAGAATCCCCGCCGCGACTTCCCCCGCATTATGCTGACCGGGCTCGGCATCTGCGCCATCATCTACATGCTCGTCGCGGTGACCGTGATCATGGTGATTCCGCCGGGCGACCTGCTGAACCCGAAGAACCCCGACGCCGGCATCCTGCTCGACGTCGTGCGCATCGGTGCCCCCGGCATCCCGGTCGACGCGATCTTCCCGTTCCTCACGGTGTTCGCCGTCGTCAACACGGCGCTCATCAACATGCTGATGGCGAGCCGCCTCCTCTACGGCATGGCTCGACAGGACGTGCTCCCCCGCGTGCTCGCGAAGGTGCTGCCCAAGCGTCGCTCGCCGTGGGTCGCCATCGTGTTCAGCACGGCACTCGCAATCGGCCTGGTCGTCTACGTCAACCTGAACTCCGACGACGGCGTGGTCGCCTCGCTCGGGGGCACCACCGGGCTCCTGCTCCTCTGCGTGTTCGCGACGGTCAACGTGGCCCTCCTCGTGCTGCGTCGCGACAAGGACGGAACGAAGGACGCTTTCAGGGCGCCCACGATCATTCCGATCCTCGGAGGCCTCCTGTCGCTCGCCCTCGCCGGGCCCTGGGCGCGCAGCCGCGAGGACTGGCTGCAGTACGAGATCGCTGGGTTCTTGCTCCTCATTGGCGTGGCCCTCTGGCTCGTGACGTGGATCGGCACCCTGCTGCATCGACGGAGCTCGCGACCGTCGCGCAACGTGGGACGCTCGTAGCGCAGCGCCCTGTTCGCGTGGGGCGACTCCGCGCAAGCGCGTGTTCCGAGAGAATGGACCTATGAGCGCACCGAGCGAGTCCCCCGGTACCGCGGGATCGCAAACCCTGTCCCGCGGACTCCGCGCCCTCGAGGTGCTCGCGGAGGCCGAGACGCCGCTCTCCATCGCGGACCTCGCAGCCCGCCTCGGCGTGCACCGCTCGAACGCGTACCGGATCCTGCGATCACTCGAGCACCACCGCTTCGTAGCGCGCGACGAGAACGGAATGATCCGCCTCGGGCCGAAGCTCATGGTGCTCGCTCGCGGCGTCGCCCCCGCGCTGCACACGGCCGCGATGCCGGTGATCACGGAGGTCGCCTACGAGCTGGGAATGACCACCTTCGTCACGGTGCTCGACGCCGACGAGGTCGTGACGCTGGTCACGGCGGCGCCGTCGAACGTGTCCGCGGCGATCGCGCGCAACCCTGGCGTGCGGCATCCACTGCACCGCGGCGCACCCGGCCACGCGATCGAGTCGTCCCTGTCGCGCGCTGAGCGGAAGGCGTACCTCGGCGAGTCGGAGATGAGCCGGGCCGGCAGCGAGGCGCGACGCAGAGGTTACGCCATCAGCCGGGCGGAGGTCATCGACGACGTCACGGGCATAGCGGTGCCTTTGCGGATCGCGGGCGAACCGCCCGCGGCGATCGCGGTCGTGCACTTCAAAGTGCCCGACGCGATCAGCGATGTGGTGGATGCTCTGCACGACGCGGCGGAGCGCATCGCGCAGAGCTACCGCTGATCAGTTACCAGCGCGGCTTGCGCTTGCCGTCGGCGCGATCCGAGCCGAAGTCTCGTCCGCCGCGATCATCGCGACCGCCGCGGTCGTAGCCGCCACGCCCTCCACGGTCGTAGCCGCCGCGGTCATTGCCGCCTCGGCCGCCGCGGTCGTCGCGCCCGCCGTAGCCACCACGGTCGCTGCCGCCGCGCTCATACCCACCGCGTCCACCGCGATCGTCGCGCCCGTAGCCGCCTGAGCGTCCACCGCGGTCGTCGCGCGACCAGCGGTCACCGCCATCCTGGCGATCGCCGCGCCCGCCCCGGTCATAGCCGCCACGGTCACCACGGTCATCACGGCCACCGCGGTCGTACCCGCCGCGCCCACCGCGGTCGTCACGACCACCGCGTCCGCCGCGATCTTCCCAGCTTCCCTTGCCGCGGGACGCCGCCCCGCTGTCCTCGCGGAGCTCGATCAGCTTGCCGCTGATGCGCGTCTCGGAGAGCTTGGCAATTGAGTCGGGCGAGAGCTTCGCCGGCAGCTCGATGAGCGAGAAATCGTCGCGGATCTGGATACGACCGAAGTCGTCACGGGTGAGCCCGCCCTCGTTCGCGATCGCACCGATGATCTGACCCGGCTGGATCTTCTGACGGCGACCGACCTCGATGCGGTACATGCGCAGGTCGTCGCGGCGCTCGCGGGGTCCGCGATCCTCCCGTGCGGGCCGATCGCGGCCCGCCGGGCCGTCCTCGAGGAACTTCGCGGCCTGCTTGCGGTCGCGCTCGAACTTGCGGTCGTCGTCCTCGGTGAGGAGGAGCGGTGTATCCCCCTGGGCGACCACGGCGAGTGCCGCTGCGACGTCCTGCTCGGGCACATCGTGGTGACGCACGTAGTGATCGATGATGTCGCGGAACGCCTCGATCCGCTTCGTCTCCTCGAGCGCCGCGGTGATCGCGTCGTCGAATCGCGAGAGGCGGGTCGCGTTGACCTCTTCGATACGGGGCAGCGGCATCTGCGTGAGCGGCTGCTTCGTGGCCTTCTCGATCGCCTTCAGCAGGCGCTGCTCGCGCGGCGTGACGAAGCTGATCGCGTCGCCAGCTCGACCCGCGCGGCCCGTACGGCCGATGCGGTGCACGTATGACTCGGTGTCGATCGGCAGGTCGTAGTTGATGACGTGGCTGATCCGCTCGACGTCGAGCCCGCGGGCGGCGACGTCGGTGGCAACGAGGATGTCGAGCTTGCCATCCTTCAGCGCCTGCACCGTGCGCTCGCGCTGAGCCTGCGCGATGTCGCCGTTGATGGCGGCAGCCGAGTACCCGCGAGCGCGCAGCTTCTCAGCTACCTGCTCCGAGTCTCCGCGGGTGCGCGTGAAGACGATGAGGCCGTCGAAGTTCTCGACCTCGAGGATGCGGGTCAGCGCATCGAGCTTCTGCGTGTACGACACGACGTTGTAGCGCTGCGTGATGTTCGCGCTCGTCTGCGTCTTGCCAGCGATCTTGATCTCGCGCGGGTCGTTCAGGTACTGCTGCGAGATGCGGCGGATCTGCGCCGGCATCGTCGCGGAGAAGAGCGCGACCTGCTTCGTCGAGGGGGTGTCGGCGAGGATCGTCTCGACGTCCTCGGCGAAGCCCATCTTGAGCATTTCGTCGGCCTCGTCGAGCACGAGGTGCGTGATCTGCGTCAGGTCGAGCGAACCGCGCTTCAAGTGGTCCATGATGCGGCCGGGGGTACCGACCACGATGTCCACGCCGCGGCGAAGCGCCGAAAGCTGCTGGCCGTATGCCTGGCCGCCGTAGACGGGCAGGAGGTGCACCCCGGGGAGGTGCGAGGCGTAGCTCTCGAAGGCCTCGCAGACCTGGAGAGCGAGTTCACGGGTAGGCGCGAGCACGAGTGCCTGCGGGACGCCCTGGCCAGGCGTGATACGGGAGAGGATCGGAAGCGCGAAGGCTGCGGTCTTGCCGGTGCCGGTCTGCGCGAGACCGACGACGTCGGCCCCTTCGAGCAGAACGGGGATAGTGGCGGCTTGGATCGCGGAGGGTGTTTCGTATCCGACCTCCGTCACCGCGCGGAGCACCTCGGGCGCGAGGCCCAGGTCTGCGAAGGTAATGCGCTCGCCCTCAGTTTCGTTCGGGGCAGCGTTCTCGGAAGAGGTCATCATACAAGTCTACCGCGTCTCGTCGCGCCCGTCTCACCGTTCCTCGGTCGCCGCCGGGCTTTCACCCAGGCTTCGCGGTTCTGTCCCTCGCTCATCAGACAGTGGATCACCCGCCGGGCGGGTCGACACGCCGAAGGTGGATCCGCGCGACGAGCTATCCACTGTCTGACGGGCACGAAATGCTCAGGCGAGAACGCGAAAGCGTTATCGCGCATTTCGTGCTGACGCTACCGCGTCAGCTGTGGCGCCACCGCGGCCGGTGAAAAACGCGATGCGTTTTTCTTAGGCCGCCACCTCTCGCAACACTCCGTAGGCTGGCGCGGGTGGCGCCACCGCGGCTGAGCAAAAACGCGATGCGTTTTTGCTAGGCCGCGCCCTCAAACATCGAGGTCACAGAACCGTCCTCGAAGACCTCGTGGATCGCCTTCGCGAGGAGCGGCGCGATCGACAGCACGGTGAGCTTGTCGAAGCGTTTCTCCGGCGGCACGGGCAGCGTGTCGGTGACGACGACCTGGTCGATGAACTCCTGCGACAGGTGCTCGATGGCGCGGCCCGAGAAGATCGCGTGCGTGCAGGCAATCGTCACGCCGCGCGCGCCGTTGGCCTTCAGTGCCTCGGCGGCCTTCGCGATCGTGCCGCCCGTGTCGATCATGTCGTCGACCACCACGCACCAGCGATCCTTCACCGTGCCGACGATCTCGTGCACCGAGACCTGGTTCGGCACCAGCGGGTCGCGGCGCTTGTGAATGATCGCGAGCGGCGCATCGAGGCGGTCACTCCACACGTCGGCGACTCGCACGCGCCCCATGTCGGGCGAAACCACGGTGAGATCGTCGCGATCGATGGTCTTCTTGAAGTGATCGAGCAGCACGGGCATCGCGAAGAGGTGGTCCACGGGGCCGTCGAAGAAGCCCTGGATCTGCGGAGCGTGCAGATCGACCGACATGATGCGGTCGGCGCCGGCGGCCTTGAACAGGTCGGCGACGAGGCGCGCCGAGATCGGCTCGCGCCCGCGACCCTTCTTGTCCTGGCGCGAGTAGGGGTAGAACGGTGCGACGACCGTGATCCGCTTCGCCGAGGCGCGCTTGAGCGCGTCGACCATGATGAGCTGCTCCATGAGCCACTCGTTGATCGGGTTCGTGTGCGACTGGATCACGAACGCATCCGAACCGCGGACGCTCTCGTCGAAGCGCGCGTAGAGCTCCCCGTTCGCGAAGGTGCGAGCATCGGTCGGCACGAGTTCCGCCCCGAGTTCCGCGGCGACCTGCTCGGCCAGCTCGGGGTAGGCCCTGCCGGTGATCAGGACGAGCTTCTTCTGCCCGGCCATCTCAATTGTGCTCATCGCTGCATGCTCCTCATAGGTGCTGAAAATTCCACGTTGCTGTTACTTCTTGCGCTCAGCGGCGCGCTGCGCCGCCTCCGCCGTGCTCGTGCCCGGGCGGTTCTCGGCGACCCATCCCTCGATGTTCCGCTGCGGCGCCACGTTCAGTGCGAGCGAGCCCGCGGGCACATCCTTCCGCACCACCGTCCCCGCCGCCGTATACGTGCCGTCCTCAATCGTAACGGGCGAGATGAGCACGTTCTTCGAGCCGATGCGCACGCCATCCCCGACGACGGCCTGGTGTTTCTTCACGCCGTCGTAGTTCGCGACGATCGTGCCGGCTCCGATGTTGCTGCCGGTGCCGATGGTCGCGTCGCCGACGTAGCTCAGGTGCGGCACCTTGCTCCCGTCGCCGATCTGCGCGTTCTTCGTCTCAACGAAGGCGCCGATCTTGCCGCCGGCCCCGAGCTCGGTTCCCGGGCGAATGTAGGCGAACGGCCCCACATCGACGCCCGCGGAGAACACTGCGAGCGTCGCTTCGCTGCGGCGGATCCGCGCATCCGCACCCACCTCGCAGTCAATGAGCGTCGTGTCGGGCCCCACCACGGCGCCGCTCGCGATCGAGGTCGCCCCCTGCAAGAAGGTGCCCGGAAGCACCTCGACGTCGGGCTCGATGGACACGTCGGCGTCGATCCACGTCGTCGCCGGATCCTGAATCGTCACGCCGGCCCGCTGGTGCGCGCGAACGATGCGCGCGTTGAGCTCACGGCCCGCTTCGGCGAGCTGCGCCCGGTCGTTGACTCCCGCGATCGTCCAGGGATCGTCGGTGGCTACCGCGTCCACGGCGCCGCCGCTCGACAGGATCCGCGCCGCCGCGTCGGTCAGGTACTTCTCGCCCTGCGCGTTGTTCGTGTCGATCGCCGCGAGCGCCGCCTCGAGCGCGCGCCGCGCGAACACGTAGATGCCGCCGTTGATCTCCGTGATCCGCCGCTGCGTTTCGTCCGCGTCCTTATCCTCGACGATGCCGAGCACCGAACCACTCGGATCGCGCAGGATCCGCCCGAGGCCGGTCGGATTGTCGAACACGGCGGAGAGCAGCGTCATCGACCGCCCCTCGGAGAGGTGCCCGTTGACGAGACCCTCGAGGGTCGCGGTGTCGATGAGCGGGGCGTCGCCCGAGAGCACGACGACCGAGCCGTCGAAGTCGGACGGCAGTGCGGCGAGCGCCTGCTCGACCGCGCGACCGGTGCCCGGAATCTCGTCCTGGTCGACGATCGTGGTGTCGGGCGCGTGGTCGAGGATCGCGGCAGCGACGCGCTCGCGCTCGTGGCGCACCACCGCAACGATCTGCGCGGGCTCAAGGCCGCTCGCGGCGTCAAGAACGTGGGCGATGAGTGAGCGCCCGCCGATCCGATGCAGCACCTTGGGGAGGGAGGACTTCATGCGAGTCCCCTGCCCCGCCGCGAGAATGACGACCGCCACTTGCTCTGCCATGTTGTCCCTTCGCCGACCGACAGGACCCCAAGAGCGCACCCCCGGGGCAGAACCGCAGCGGGCGCCGCTGTGTTCCGTTCCGCCTCCAGGATTCGAACCTAGACCGAACAGCTCCAAAGGCTGTCGTGCTGCCATTACACTAAGGCGGATCGTGCCGCACGCGACACCGTTCTAGTCTGCCACGGCTTCACGGTCGGAAGTGCCAGTCGCAAGGCCCTCTCACGACTTCGCGTCAGATAATAGAGGGATGAAACACGAGGACGAGGTCGATCGGATCATCGCTGACTGGGAGGCCGCCCGCCCCGATCTCGATTTTGCACCGCTCGCCATATTTTCCCGGATGTGGCGGCTCACGAAGTACATCGATCGCGCACGGGCGCACGCGTTCGAGCGCTCCGGTCTGATGTCGTGGGAGTTCGACGTGCTCGCGGCGCTCAGGCGCAGCGGCGAGCCGTTCCGGCAGAGCCCGAAGTTACTCGGTCAGCAGACGATGGTATCGAGCGGAACGATGACGAACCGGATCGACCGGATGGCAGACCGCGGTCTCGTGCGCCGACTCACCGACCCGAACGACGGCCGAGGCGTGCTCGTCGAAATGCTGCCGCAGGGGCTCACGCTGGTCGACGCGGCGATCACCCGCCTCACGGACTCGGAGGAGCGACTGCTCGACGGCCTTCCGCGATCGGAGCGGGATCGACTCGGCGTGCTCCTGCGTCGCCTCGCACTCAGCATCGACCGCTATGTCCCGGTCTCCGAACCGCTGACTGAGCCGCTCTCGAGCTCCGGGCCCGAGCGCGACGCCGAGTAACGGCACCCCAACGACGCAAAGTCGAATAGCCCGAAACGAAACAGCGCGGCGCCGATTTCTCGGCGCCGCGCTCGTTCGTTACATCGTGCCGCGCACGTAATCCTCGGGGAGCGCGGGGGCCGACGCTGGCGGCCGGCGCAGCGATCCGTCCTCTCCCGCCTCGAACGCCCCGGCATAGGCGAGCAGCTCGAGGTCGGCGTACGCGCGGCCCGCGAATGTGATGCCGACCGGCATGCCGATGTCCTCCATCACACCCATCGCCGCGGTCACGGTTGGGATGCCGAGGTGGCGCAGCGCGTAGTTGCCATTGGAGAAGAAGACGCCGTTCGCCCAGGCCCGATCCGCCGCCGCCTGATCGACGTCGGCATTCCACGCCCCCACGTCGGCGTTCGCGGGGAACACAACGCCGTCGAAGCCGTTCTTCTCGAGCCACGACTCGAAGAGATCTTCACGCAGCCGCACGAGCGCGCGGAGGCCGTCGGCGAAGTCGGGGCGCTCGCGGGGGTCGCTGATCCCCTGCTGCGCCATCGCGACCGTTGCCCGGTACCGGTTCTCGTAGTCCTCGACCTCTTCATACCGGTCGGGCAGCGACCCGGGGGGCTGCGGGAAGATCGTGTCGGGGTCCACGGCGCCGAGGTTCGGGGTCGCGGGGTCGCCGTTCGCGCGGAGGAAGTCGTCCCACCCGTAGGCGAGGAAGTGGTTGAACTCGGTGTCCATCCACCCCTCGGGCAGCACGCCCAGCGCGCCGACGTTCTCCTGACCCGGGCGGTCGCCCTCGTACTGCTCGATGAGCGGGAAGTCCGTCTCGACGATCTCGGCTCCGAGCGCCTCGAGGCGCTTCCGGGCACGATCGAAGAGGGCGAGGATCGAGGGCCGCACCTCGATCGGGAAATTCGGATCCTCGCCGAGATACATCTTCGGCACCGCGAAGCGCTTGCCCCGGAGCGCGTCGGGATCCTGCACGTCGAGGTAGCTCTTCGGCCGGTGCTCACTCGGCTTCGGCAGCTCGACGACGCTCTGATTGCGCCAGAAGTCGCCGCGCGTGATGTCGTCGTTCTGCACGAGCACGTCGAGCACGCGAAGCATGTCGGGCATCGAGCGGGTGTGCGGCACGACCACGTCTCGCGCCGGGAAGAGCGGCCAGTTGCCGCGGATGCTCAGGATGCCCCAGGAGGGCGTGTAGGCGCAGAGCCCGTTGTTGGAGGCGGGGCTGCGGCCCGAAGACACGGTCTCCTCCCCCATACCGAACACGGCGAGGTTCGCGGCGGTCGAAACGCCGGAGCCGTTCGAGGAGCCGGAGGCGTAGGCCGCAGCCAGGAACTCGCGGTTGTACGGGCTTTCGGCGCGGCCGTAGACGCCGCGCTGCATGCCGCCGTCGGCCATGGGCGGCATGTTCGTCTTCCCGATGAGCACGGCGCCGGCCTCCCGGAGCTTCGCGACCGTGAAGGCGTCCCACTGGGCGACGAGGCGCTCGAACGCCGGCGATCCCGAGGCGACCGTGAGCCCCTCGACCATGTACGAATCCTTCACCGTGAAGGGCACGCCCTCGAGCGGCCGCGCGGTCCCTTCGCGCCAGCGCCGATCCGACTCCCCGGCCTGCGCGAGCGCCGCGGAGTTCTCGACGACGACCGCGTTGAAGCCGTCGGGCCCGCGGTCGTAGGCCTCAATACGCGCCAGGTAGCGCTGCGTGAGCCAGGTGCTGGTGATCTCACCGCGCCGCAGCGCGCCGAGCACGTCGGAGATCGACGCTTCGATAAGTGTGAAGGGAGCGGCGGGGTCGCCCATGTATTCCTCGTTTCTGTGCTGCGTCGCGCGGCGCGATGGCTCGTGCCGCTGAGAAGTCCGGGCGCTTGCCGATGCACGCCTTGACGCGTAACCTGAAAACAGTTTCAGTTCTCAGCGGGCGCCTGTCAAGCGGGCGCGCGAGATAGGGGTGCCACAGTGGTGCACGACGCGCGCGAGCGCATCCTCAGTGCGTGCGAGCGGGTCATCGCGAGCGCCGGCCTGCGGGGGTTCCGCATGCAGGAGGTCGCCCGGCAGGCGGACGTCTCCATCGGGCTCCTCGCCTACCACTTCGGCGACCGAGACGGCCTCATGCAGGCGGCGCTCGACCATGTCACGGCCGCGGCGGTCGACCGGGCCCGCGGCGTTCCCGAGCACGCGCCCGCGGCTGACCGCCTCGCCGCCCTCCTCTGCTCGGAGTTCGGCGACAGCGAGGCGATCCGCTCCGGCTCGATCGCGTGGAACGAGGTGCGCGCCGCGGCCGTTTTCGAAGCGGCGCCCGCGGGGGCCGTCAGCCGCTCGACGGAGAGCTGGCAGCGCACGGTCGAGGCGCTCGTGCGCGAGGCGGTGCGAGAAGCGGCGGATCGCGGCCCCGTGGGCGACCCCGCCGGCCTCGCGCTGATCCTCACATCCCTCGTCGAGGGTCTCTCGGGCCGCTGGCTCACCGGTCAACTCAGCGCCGGCGAAGCGCAGGCTGCAGTGCGTGCCGCGCTCGAGGGCCTCGGCTTCCGGCTCAGCTAACCGGGGCGGCGGATCGCGGCAGCGCCCTCGGGGCTAGACTCATTGCGCCGTCAATCGAGAGGACCGCTATGACAGAGACCGCTGCGCAGGCGCCGCACGAAAAGCTGCAGAGAGGCCTGTCAAACCGGCACCTGCAGCTCATCGCGATCGGCGGGGCGATCGGAACGGGGCTGTTCCTCGGCTCGGGCAAGGTGATCAGCCTCACCGGCCCCTCGGTGCTCTTCATCTATGCCGTGATCGGCTGCATGATGTTCTTTCTCATGCGCGCCCTCGGTGAGCTCCTGCTGTCGAACCTGAACTACCAGACGTTCGGCGACATCGCGAAAGATCTGATCGGGCCGTGGGCGGGCTACTTCGTATCGTGGACCTACTGGATCACCTGGGTGGTCATCTGCGTCGCCGACATCATCGCGATCACGAGCTACGTCTCCTACATCAACGCCGGCATCCCGAGCTGGGTGCCCGCGCTCATCACCGCCGCGGTGCTCACCCTGCTCAACCTGCAGCCCGTGCGCTTCTTCGGCGAGATCGAGTTCTGGTTCTCGATCATCAAGATCGTGGCGATCCTCGCCCTCATCGCGACCGGCATCGTGCTGCTCGTCACTCGCTTCGAGAATCCCGACACCGGCACGACGTCGTCGCTCGCGCACCTCTGGGATCACGGCGGGCTCTTCCCGTTCGGCGCGAGCGGGTTTCTCCTCGGCTTCCAGCTCGGCATCTTCTCCTTCATCGGCGTCGAGCTCGTCGGCACCGCCGCCGCCGAGACGAAGGATCCGCACCGCAACCTTCCGCGCGCGATCAACTCGATCGTGCTTCGCGTGCTCGTCTTCTACATCGGCGCGCTCACCGTGATCATGGCGATCACCCCGTGGGACAAGCTGGATCCGGATCGCAGCCCGTTCGTCACCACGTTCGCGTACGCGGGCTTCGGCGCCGCCGCCTTCGCGATCAACCTCGTGGTGCTGACGTCGGCCGCGTCGAGCGCGAACTCGGGCTTCTACTCGGGAACCCGAATGATGCACGCGCTCGCGCACGACGGCCACGCGCCCGCGCGCTTCGGCATCACGGATTCGCGGGGCGTGCCGCGTCGCGCGGTGTTCTTCTCGGCGGTATTCGTGTTCTCGGCCGTACCGATCCTGCTCCTCGGAGACAGCGTGATCGAGGCCTTCACGTTCGTGACGTCAGTGGCTTCGACCTTCATCCTCTTCATTTGGAGCATGATCGCGATCAGTTACCTCCGGTACCTGCGCCTGCACCCGGACCGGCACGCGAGCTCCACGTATCGCACGCCCCTCGCGCGCGTCGTGCCCTGGGTCGTGCTCGCGTTCTTCGCATTCATCCTGGTCACGCTGATGCTCGCGGAAGACACGCGCCTGCCGCTGCTCTGCACGCCGATCTGGTTCGTCGTGCTCGGCGTGATGTGGATCGTGACGAAGCGCCGGCTCGTGCGCGAGGGTCGACCGTTGACGGCGGCGGTCGAGCTGCCCGAGCGCGCGGAGACCGAGCTCGACCGCTGAGCGCGACTGAGCGCAGCTGACCGCGATCTGCGCCCGCTCAGGCGAAGGCGGAGACGCCCGTGATGTCGCGCCCGATGATGAGCGCCTGCACGGTCTCGGTGCCCTCGTAGGTGTGCAGCGCCTCGACGTCGGCGAAGTGGCGCGCGACGCGGTTCTCGAGCAAGATTCCGTTGCCGCCGAGCAGGTCGCGCGCGTTCCGAGCGAGGTCGCGAGCCGTGCGCGTCGCCGTGAACTTGCCGAGTGAGGCGCCGGGCCCAGAGAGCTCGCCGCGCTCCTCGGCCCGGGTGAGCTGCATGAGCAGCGTCTGCAGTGAGGTGAGCGCGCTCAGCATCTCGGCGAGCCGCGCCTGCACGATCTGCGACGCCGCGAGCGGCCGCCCGAACTGCACCCGCTGCTGCGCGTAATGCACGGCGGTCTCGTACACGGCGGTCGCGTGCCCGAGCGCGCCCCACGCGACGCCGAGGCGAGTGGCCTGCAGCACGCGCGAGGTGTCGGCGAAGGAGTTCGCGCCCGGCATCCGCGCGCTCGCGGGCAGCTGCACGCCGTCGAGCTCGATGTGCGCCTGCCAGATCGCCCGCAGCGACACCTTCTGCTCGATCGTGCGCGCGCGATACCCCGCGCTGTCCTGCGGCACGAGGAATCCCTGCACCTTCCCGTCGTCGCCGCGCGCCCACACGACCGACACGTGCCCGACGCTGCCCGAGCCGATCCACTTCTTGTGGCCCGTAATGCGGTACCCGCCGTCGCTCGACTCGGCGCGCGTCTCGAGGCTCACGGAGTCCGAACCGTGCGTGGGCTCCGTGAGCGCGAACGCGCCGAGCTCGGTGCCGCGGGCGAGCGGCTCGAGCCAGCGATCCTTCTGCTCTTCCGAACCGCAGTAGGCGATGGAGCGCATCGCGAGGCCGCCCTGTACTCCGACGATCGTCGCGATCGAGCCGTCGCCGCGCGAGAGCTCCATCGTGGTGAGGCTCGCCGCGAGGAGGCTCTGCTCGGGGAATCCCGGCACATCGAGGCCGTCGCGCAGCAGGTCGAGCTCGCCGAGGCGGCGCGCGAGGTCCAGCGGGTATTCGGCGCGCTCCCAGATGCCCGCGATCACCGGACGCACCTCGTCCTGCACGAAGGCGCGCGCTCGCTCCCAGTAGGCCCGGTCTTCCGCCGACACGTCGCGGAACACTCCGGTCACGTCGGGATCAATCGGCTCCCACAGCTCGTACTCCGGCTCGGCGGTTCCCTGCGGACTGATCGACTTCGGCATCGCTTCCTCTCGCTCGCCGGCGGGCGCCGACGCTCGAGATCGAGACTGCCTGAGACGCGGTGCCAAGTCAAGCGGGTCGCGGACGGCGGATCACCCAGCCCGCACCGCGTCGGCTTCACAGGTGCATGATGGAACTGAGTCCCAAATCGCGTCTGCTGTGATACTTTCGAGGGCATGCCAGCGAACGCGCAGGGGACGATCCCCGAGAGCTCAACCGCCGCGATCCGTTTTCTCGCGGAGCACGGCTACGAGGCGACGACGGCTGAGGACCTTGCGGCTGCGGTGGGGATGAGCCGCAGCACGTTCTTCCGGCGATTCGGCAGCAAGGACGACGTCGTGTTCGCCGACCACGACCACGCCCTCGCTCAGCTCGAGGAGGGGCTCGAGCGCACGACGCTCGAGCCGACTGCGGCGCTCGTCGAGGGCACGACCGACGTGCTACGGCTCCTCATCCGTGACCCCGATGCGGCGCGACTGCGCTTCGAGCTCATGAGGCTGACCCCCGCGCTGCGAGACCGAGAACTGGTGATCACGCATCGGTACGAGCGGGTGTACACCCGCTACATCCGCGAGGTGCAGCAGCCCGGCACGCCGTCGTGGGTGGCGCCCACACTCGGGGCGTCTCTCGTCGCCGCCCACAACTCGGCGCTCCGCTCGTGGCTGCGGGGGCGCGTGAGCGACGCGAGCCGCGCGCTCAGCGACGACCTGCGGCAGCTCACGGCCCTCTACGCTCCCTGGCTGTCGGAGAACGATGCGCCCGCCGAGCGGCGCGTGCTCGTCGCCGTGTACGACGCGCTCGGCTCCCCCGAGTCCGTACTCGACGCAGTGGCCGAGCAGCTCACGCGCTGAGCGCCCGCGCTCGCGCGCGCCCGGCGCCGACCCGATCAGTGCCCGCGCGCGATCCACTCCTCGAGGTGCGGCGCCTCATCGCCGATCGTCGTGGTGTCACCGTGCCCGGTGTAAACGACGGTCTCGGCGGGAAGCGTGAGCAGGCGCTCGCGGATGGACTGGATGATCAACGGGAAGTCGCTGAACGACCGCCCGGTCGCACCGGGCCCGCCCTGGAAGAGCGTGTCCCCGGTGAACACCGCGCCGAGCGCCGGAGCACTGAACGAGGTCGAGCCCGGCGAGTGCCCCGGCGTGTGCAGCGCGGTCAGATCCACTCCAGCAACCGAGAACACATCACCGTCCGCGATCTCCACGTCGGGCGCCGCCTCATACACGGTCTGCCACAGCATCCCGTCGGCGGGGTTCAGGTACAGCGGAGCGTCGAGCGCCTCCGCCGTCTCGCGCGCTGCGCGGATGTGGTCGTCGTGCCCGTGGGTGAGCAGGATCGCGACGACCTTGCGACCGGCAACTGCCTCCGCAACCGCGGCCGCGTCGTGCGCCGGGTCAATGACGATGACCTCGGAGTCGTCACCGACGATCCACACATTGTTATCGACGTCCCAGGTACCGCCATCGAGCGAGAAGGTGCCGCTCGTGATGAGACGTTCGATGCGCGCGCCCATTAGAGCTCCACGACCGAACGCAGCACTGTGCCGTCGTGCATCCGGTCAAATGCCGCCTCGACGTCGCCCAGCCCGATGCGCTCGGTCACGAAACCGTCGAGGTCGAGTCGACCCAGCTTGTACTGGTCGATCAGCATCGCGAAGTCGCGGCTCGGCAGGCAGTCGCCGTACCACGAGGACTTCAGCGACCCACCGCGCCCAAACACGTCGAGCAACGGGAGCTCGAGCTGCATCTCCGGGGTCGGCACACCCACGAGCACGACGCGGCCCGCGAGGTCGCGCGCGTAGAACGCCTGGAGGTAGGTCTCCGGCCGGCCCACCGCGTCGATGACCACGTCGGCACCGAAGCCGCCGGTCAGCTCACGGATTGCCTCGACCGCGTCGGCCGAGCGCGAGTTCACCGTGTGCGTCGCGCCGAAGCGGCGCGCCTGCTCGAGCTTCGCGTCGTCGATGTCGACCGCGATGATAGTCGTCGCTCCCGCGAGCTGCGCGCCCGCGATCGCCGCCGTGCCGACGCCGCCGCAGCCGATCACCGCGACCGACTCGCCGCGCTGCACGTCCGCAGTGTTGATCGCGGCGCCGATGCCCGCCATCACGCCGCAGCCCAGCAGGCCGACCGCGGCCGCATCCGACTCCTCGTCGATCTTCGTGCACTGCCCCGCAGCGACGAGGGTCTTCTCGATGAAGGCGCCGATGCCCAAAGCGGCGGTGAGCTCCGTGCCGTCTTCGAGGGACATCTTCTGCGATGCATTGAGTGTCGCGAAGCAGTACTGCGGCTGCCCCTTGGCGCAGGCGCGGCACTGCCCGCACACGGCGCGCCAATTGAGGATCACGCGATCCCCCACTGCGACCTCAGTGACGCCCTCGCCAACAGCGGAAACACGCCCCGTCGCCTCGTGGCCCAGCAGGAAGGGGAACTCATCGTTGATGCCGCCGACCTTGTAGTGCAGGTCGGTGTGGCAGACACCGCTCGTGATGATGTCGACGATCGCCTCGCCCGGACCCGGATCCGGCACGATCACCGTTTCGATGGTCGCGGGGGCGTTCTTCTCACGGACGACAACGCCTTGCACTCGATACGCCATGGGATTCCTTTCTCGGGATGACGGGCGCCCGAGCACGCCCGGGCAGGTGATTCCAGGCTACCGACGACCGCCGACATTCTTAGGGATTCAGGCGGCCGAGCCTGATGCAGTTCTCGTATCGCCAAGCCTGCAAAACACGCCAGCAAAACGCAATGGCGAAACCCGCCAGCAAAAGGCGACCGAGCTCAGGCGGCCGAAGCTGCGGAGGCCGCGCTCGACTCCTCGATCTCCTCGACGCCGCACCACTCGGCGATGAAGAGCGCGATCGATTCGGTGCACCGGCGAATCGACTCGATGCTCACGCGCTCGTCGAAGCCGTGGATGTTCTCCGACACCGGACCGTACACGAGGCACGGCATATCGCCGTAGTTCACGAAGACGCGGCCGTCGAGGTAGCCCGGAGTCGTGAAGCTCGTCAGCTCGTGACCGAACGCAGCGCGGTGGGTCACCTCGAGCAGGGCCTCCGCGTCGCTCCCTGGCTCGAGCACGTATCCCTCAGAGAAGAACCCATCAGGAATTACCTCGACATCGAACGAGTGCCGGGCCGATTCCCCCGCGGACCCCGACCCGGCCGCCGCCGCGCGCACACAATCCTCGACCGCGGCGAGCGCCTCCGCCGCCGTCATCCCGGGATACAGCGCCACCCGCAAGCGCAGTTCGCACCACGCGGGCACGCTCGACGGCCAGTCACCGCCGCGAATACCCCCGATGTTGAAGTTGATCGGGTGATCGAGGTCCTCGAAGTAGCGGTGCCGATCCTTCTCCGCGTTCCACTCGCTCTCAAGCTCCCGCAGTGCCCCGATCACCTGGTAGGCGGCGTCGATCGCGTTAAAGCCGTTCGCCATCTCGCGCGGATGCGTGGGCTCGCCGCTCACTCGAATCGTGCACCACAGCACCCCGACATTCGCCCGCACGAGTGCGTCTTCTTCGGGCTCCGGAATGATCACGGCATCTGCGGTGTAGCCCCGCAGAAGGGCCGCCAGCGAGCCGTTGCCCGTGCACTCCTCTTCGACGACCGACTGCAAATGGATCCGCCCCTGCGGCGCGAGACCGGCTCGGCGCAGCGCGTCGAAGGCGAACAGGTTCGCGATGAGCCCGGCCTTCATGTCGCCGGCGCCGCGCCCGTACATCCAGCCATCTCGCACTTCGGCATCCCATGGCGAACGCGACCACTGTGCTTCGGGACCCTCGGGCACGATATCGATGTGTCCGTTGAGGATCAGCGAGCGGCCCGTTTCGCGCTCGGGCCGGTAAGTCGCGACCACGTTCGACATCCTGGTGTAGTCCACGGTCGAGGGCCCGTAGCCCGGGTGCGCTTCGAGCTCGTCCGACGCGATCTTCCAACGGTCGACCTCGAGTCCGAAGGCCGAGAGTCGCGCCTCGATGAGATCCTGCGCAGCCTCTTCGTCAGCTCGGAGCGACGGCGCCGCGACGAGTTCTGCTGTCGCTCGCAGCTGCTCATCGAATCCGGCCTCGACCGCCGCGCGAATGCGCTGCGTCAGTGCTGCAGAAATCATGGGTCCTCCGCTCGTGGAACAAACGCGCGCGGCATCTCCCCGCCCGTCACCCCGAGCGTACGAGCGCTGACCCCTCAGCCTCAAGCGGTGGACAAATCTACTGCACCGTGCGGGGCCACCTACTGATGTCAGGGCTCGCCTTGCTATGCCCGGCGTCTGGCGCTGGCATCCGCGACAGGCATGGAGATGCGTTGCGATACGACGGCGGGCGGATCCGCCCCCGGTTTTTTTGGTCGCCCTAAACGGCGAGAGCATGTCGTTCGAGGCAGCGGTAAGGAGATCTTCACGACATGTGATCGAGCCCGCGAAACCTGTGCTACATTGCATGTTCGTGACGCCCGTAATGCAAACCGCATAACGGGGCAAGGGGCGTGACCGCGCGCCACGTCATCGTGAATACAACGAAGTACACGAGAGGAATCTCTTTTGATGGAGCTATCGCCGACGAGCCACATCGACACTTTCGCGCGGGATCACCTGCCGCCGGCAGAGCTCTGGCCGGTGTTGGAATTCACGATCGACGACGTCATCTACCCCGACCGCCTCAACGCTGCCGCCGCGCTCATCGACGACGGGGTCGCCCGGTTCGGGGCGGATCGCCTCGCGCTGCTCACCCCCGACGGCGAGCGCTGGACCTACGGCGAGCTGCTCGCCCGGTCGAACCAAGTGGCGCGCGTGCTCGTCGAGGATCACGGCCTGGTGCCCGGTAACCGCGTGCTGCTGCGCGCGCCGAACGAACCGTGGCTCGTCGCCGCCTGGCTCGGTGTGCTCAAGGCCGGCGGTGTGGTCGTGACGACGATGCCGCTACTGCGCGCCGCCGAGGTGAACCAGCTGATCGAGCTGACGAAGCCGAGCATCGCGATCACCGACCACCGCTTCCTCGCGGACATCGAGGAGCCGGCTCGGGCGAACGGGGTCACGGTGGTTCCGGTCGGCGGCGACTCCGCTCACGACTTGCAGCGCACCTCCGCGATGAAGGTGACGACGTTTGAGAACGTGGAGACGGCGGCGGACGACGTCGCCCTGCTGTGCCCGACCTCGGGCACGACCGGAGTGCCGAAGGTCACCATGCACTTCCATCGCGACATCCTCGCGAACGCGGACACCTTCGCCCGCCACATCGTGAAGTTGCAGCCCGACGACATCTGCGCGTGCTCCGCGCCGTTCGCATTCACGTTCGGCCTCGGCGCCCTGCTGGTGTTCCCGCTGTACTTCGGGGCGGCGTCGCTGCTCGTCGAGCGCGCCACACCGCTCGAACTCGCGGAGCACGTCGAGGCGGCGGGCGTCACCGTGCTCTACACCGCGCCCACCGCGTACCGCGTCATCATCAAGGAGGGGCGCGGCGACCTGCTCCACAGCGTGCGCACGGCGGTCTCGGCGGGCGAGGCGCTCTCGCTGCAGACGCGCGAGGCGGTCGAGGCGGCGACCGGGCTCCGGCTGATCGACGGCATCGGCGGCACCGAGATGTTGCACGTCTTCATCTCCGCCTCGGGCGACGACATTCGGGCCGGAGCAGTCGGCAAGCCGGTGCCCGGGTTCCGTGCGGTGATCCTCGACGACGAAGGAAACGAGCTCGGCACCAACGAACTGGGGCGGCTCGCAGTGCGCGGCCCCATCGGGTGCCGCTACCTGAACGACGAGCGCCAGACGAAGTACGTCATCAATGGATGGAACGTCACCGGAGATACGTTCATGCGCGACGACGACGGCTACTTCCACTACCAGGCGCGCAGCGACAACATGATCGTCTCATCGGGCTACAACATCGGAGCACCCGAGGTCGAGGCTGCCGTCGACTCGCATCCCAGCGTGCTCGAGAGCGCGGTCGTCGGCAAGCCCGATGAGTTGCGCGGATCGTTAGTCACCGCCTTCATCGTGCTCACCGAGGGCACCGATCCGAGCCCGGCGACCGCGAAGGAGATCCAGGACTTCGTGAAGCAGCAGATCGCGCCGTTCAAGTACCCGCGAGAGATCCGCTTCGTCTCGGAGCTACCGAAGAACCCGAGCGGCAAGCTGCAGCACTTCAAACTGCGCGAATTGCTTGCGCAGGAGGCAGCTGAGGCTGCTGCGGCTGCCTCAGCCGACCAGCCCGCCGCAAGCTGATCCTGCGAAGCACCGCACTGGCGTGCGCGGCCGGCAGCCGCCCGGCCGCGCACGCGTTTCCTCACTGCGAGTTCGAGGGAGACCGCTCTAAGCTCCGGTGGCGCCGTTGTGCTCCCCGAGCCGCGGCACCCGGCCCGGTACCGCGTGCTGCCCGTCGAAGAGCAGCGGCAGGCGCGGAAGCGAGATCGGCGTTCCATCCGCATGCAGTGCGGCTGGATCCGACATCGGCACGAAGAGCTCGCGGTGCGCGAGGTGCGGATTCGCCCGGACCTCGTCAATGTCTTGCACCACACCAACAGGTTGACCCGCGGCGCGCAGCGCCTCACCAGCCTCGTCGCGCGTCATCCCCGCGGCCCACGCCTCTAATTTCGGGATCACGAGATCATGCATTCGGTCCGCGCGCTTCAGCACGGAATCGAGAGCCGAATCGCTCGTGAGCCCCGGGTCCCTCATTGCCTCTGCGCAGCGTCGCCACATCTCGTCCGTCGGGATGACGATCGAGAGCCAGCCGCCATCGCCTGCGCGAAACATACCGACCGGGCTGAAACGATCGATGCCCCGCCGAGGCACCGTCCCTGTGAACTCGTGCAGCGTGAGCGGACGTTCGAGGAACGCCGCGGTGATATCGAACATGGCGGCATCGACCAGGCTCCCCTCACCCGTGCGACCGCGCTGCACGAGCGCCATGAGGATGCCCACTGCCGAGTACACCGCGGTCAGCATGTCAGTCGTGCCCATGGGCGCGAGCGTCGGCGGGCCGTCGGATTCGCCGATGAGGCTCGCGAGTCCAGCCATTCCCTGGATCACTGAATCGAAGGCGGGCCATTCTGCGGCCTCGCCTCCGGTTCCTCCGAAACCCGTGATCTCGCAGATGACGAGTCGCGGAAAGCGCTGCCGCAACAGCTCTGGCGCGAGACCCATGCGGGACAGGGATCCCGGCCGGAGGTTGCAGACCAGCACATCAGCATCGGCGAGCAAGTGTTCGAGCTCAGCGACACCGGCGTCAGTGTTCAAAGCCAGCTCGACCGATCGCTTGCCGCGGTTGTATGACGCGAAGCCGCTACTGATGTATTCGTCGCCCTCACCGACGCCTGGCTCATACGCGCGCCGAGGGTCCCCAGAGCTAGGGCGTTCGATCTTCGTGACTTCCGCACCGGCGTCTGCAAGAAGGGAAGTACAATACGGTCCGGCGATGAACTGCTCGAGCGAAATGACGGTAACGCCCTGCAGTGCGGTAAGCCCAGCCATGAATAATCCCCTCTCCCCCACGCGCGGTGTTTCAGCGCTTCGAGCTATGCGCTCTGCCGCTGCTCGAAGTATTCAGCCAGCTTCTCCCCTGAGTTGCGGATGTGCTGGGACATCGCGGATCGCGCGGCCTCGGGATCGCGGCTGACGACCGCCTCGTACACCGCGGAGTGATCCTGCGCCGTGATTTCGGGCCACCCGCTGATCTGAGCGTAGAACGCCGTTGGAACGTATTTGACAAAGTTTCCGAGGGCCCAACGCAACCGCTCTGAGCCGGATGCGAGATACACGGCGCGGTGGAAACCGTCGTTCAGTTTGTCGAGTTGCCCCTTGTCGCCGCGTTGCGCGGCCTCCATGAGCCGCTTCTGGTTCTCTCCGAGTTCGGCAATTTGCTCGTCAGTGATGCGCACGGCGGCGCGAGCGGCGAGTTCACCTGCAACGAGTGCGTGCGCCTCGAAGATGTCGCGAATGTCGTCCGCAACGAGCGGTCGAACGGTGAAGCCCTTGCGCGGCACAAGCTCGAGAAATCCCTCTGCCCGGAGTGCGTGCAGGGCTTCGCGCACTGGCGTCGCCGATACATCGAGCGCCTCACCGACGGCCTCGGCACGCACCGATGCACCGGGAGCGAGCTCTCCGGCCATGATCGACTGTCGCAGATGCGATGCCACTTCATCGCTCAGTTGTCGTCGCTGCATCTCAAGATCCCTCCATCGATCCTTGCTTCCGACGGCGCATTTCTCGCGTCAGAAACTGCGTCCGTCGGCAACCCAAAGTTCGCGAATACATTCTATTGAGTTCCGCCTCGCGTCCTTTGCGGCTCGATACGCTCCGCGCCGTCGCGGGTTGTCGCATCACTTTTTCTATATTATATTTCATATTGACGGCTCGGATCGTTTCTGGGCTTCGGTACTCACGTCGCATCAGCAAAGGAGCCACTATGCCGCACCTCAATGAAGAAGAGACCTTCCTCGTCGAGACTGTTCGCGCCTTCATCCAACGCGAGGTCAAGCCGACGGTTCGTGAGGTAGAGCATTCTGGCGAATATCCGGAGCGATGGATCGAGCAGATGAAAGAGCTCGGCATTTTCGGACTTGCGGTTCCCGAGGAGTACGGCGGATTGCCCGTCTCGATGCCCTGCTACGCGCAGGTCGCTGAGGAACTGTCGCGCGGCTGGATGACCCTGACGGGAGCGATGGGCGGGCACACGGTCGTTGCGAAGCTACTGACTGAGTTCGGGACCGAAGAACAGAAGCAGAAATACCTTCCGCGCATGGCTACCGGCGAACTGCGCGCCACGATGGCGTTGACCGAACCCGGCGGCGGATCTGATCTGCAAGCGATGACAACGGTCGCACGCGAGGAGGGCGACGATCTCGTTATCAATGGCGCCAAAATGTGGATCACCAATGCACGTCGATCCGGCCTCATCGCTCTGATGTGCAAAACGGATCCCTCCGCCGAGCCTCGGCACAAGGGAATTTCGATCGTTCTCGTGGAGCCCGGCCCAGGCTTCGAGGTTTCGAAGGATCTCCCGAAGCTCGGATACAAGGGTGTTGAGACGTGCGAACTCAATTTCGCGGATTACCGCACGCCCAAGGCACAGATCCTCGGTACGGTTCCGGGCAAGGGCTTCCCCCAGATGATGCGCGGTCTCGAGACCGGCCGCATCAACGTCGCAGCCCGGGCCCTCGGCGTCGCTGCAGCCGCCCTGGATGATTCGTTGAAATATGCGCAGGATCGCGAGACGTTCGGAAAGCCGATCTGGAAGCATCAGGCGATCGGTCATTACCTCGCCGACATGGCAACCAAACTGACCGCGGCCCGCCAGCTCACTCGCCTCGCAGCGGAGAAGTACGACAGCGGGGAGCGCGCGGACATGGAAGCGGGCATGGCAAAGCTCTTCGCCTCCGAGACGGCGATGGAGATCGCGCTCAACGCGGTACGCATCCACGGCGGGTATGGCTACTCGACGGAGTTTGATGTCGAACGCTACTTCCGCGACGCTCCGCTCATGATCGTCGGAGAAGGCACGAACGAAATTCAGCGCAACGTCATCGCCTCTCAGCTCGTGCAGCGCGGCGGGATCTGAGTTCTCGTTCGAAGCGCGAAGTCAGTTGTTCAAGGACTGCGGGTCTCCCGATCCGCAGTCCTTGATCGTCTTATCCCGTTTCCGTCCGGAACGAGTTTCCACGCTGATTCGCGCACGTGTCCTCTCGTGGGCCGAAATAGAATAGGGTGAGTAGTTCAGCACATAGTTCCCTGACCGTATCGAGCGTTCCTGCCCGGTTCTTTTTGGGGCTGGCCAGTCGCCAGGGACCGAAGCAGATACAGGAAAGTACCGGGAATGAGGCGTTCGGAAGCGGTCACGCTTAAAGACTTGGCTCAGCAGCTGGGTTTGAGTCCCTCAACGGTCTCAAGAGTCCTCAATGACACGTCTGAAGGATCCAGCCGGTGGGCATCCCCTGAGACGACCGCCCGCATTCACGAGCTCGCTCGCGAACTCAATTACACACGCAACCCCTATGCCGCGTCGCTTCGCACAGCACGATCCAATATGGTCGGTGTCATCGCGCCGAGGCTGCAGGACTATGTGTTCGCGTCGATTTACGAGGGGATCAGTGAAGCAGCCTCCGAGCACGGCTACTTCTCAATAGTTTCGAGCTCGCATGACAGCCTTCAAGCGCGGCGAAGCCTAACCGACACCATGCTTGAGCATCGAGTGTCAGGGTTCCTCTTCGGCGACGCCCGGCTTGACACTCCCAGCTTCTTTTCCGACTTCGAACGACGAGGCATCCCGTATGTCCTCGTGAGCCGGAGACTTCCCGGTCAAATCTCCGCAACTGGCAACGACTGGCTCGGAGGGAGGCTCGCCGCAGAGCATCTTCTCGACGCCGGATGCAGAACTTTCGGTGTCCTCGCAGGACGGCCGGGGGCCTCTACTGGTGTGGATCGAACCGAGGGATTCGTGGAGACGCTGCGAGCTCACGGCATTCCCGACGAAAACATCACCACGGTCTACAACGGCTTCGACGCGCAGGACGGGCGCCTGGCAATTGAACGGATTCTCGAAATTGCGGGGACGCCCGAAGGTGTTTTCGCCACGAACGACTTTGCGGCCATCGGCGCCAAGGGGTACCTGAGCGAGCGAGGCATTCAGACATCACGCGATTTTCTTCTGTGCGGCTACAACGACACCCCGCTTGCCACCGGCGTGAACCTCACCAGCGTCCGCTCGCCGATGCACGAGATCGGTCGACACGGCTTCACGCTGCTCTTGTCGGTACTCAATAACGAGGTACCCGAGTCCGTGCAGCTCGAGCCTGAGCTCATCGTGCGCGCGAGCAGCACCCCCGCGTCGTAATCGCTTCGGGGGTGCTCACACAAAATCGGCCATTCACGCGAACACACTCCATGTTGGCGTGAACGGCCGACGCAGCGTACAGCTACCTCATCGCGACTTTCTCG
>NZ_JBBCXE010000006.1:0-155579 GCF_037145615.1 Leucobacter sp. USHLN153 | reverse complement strand
CCCCCCCCCCCCCCCCCCCCCCCCCCCCCCCCC
Source organism: Leucobacter sp. USHLN153 (assembly GCF_037145615.1). Lineage (NCBI taxonomy): Bacteria > Bacillati > Actinomycetota > Actinomycetes > Micrococcales > Microbacteriaceae > Leucobacter > Leucobacter sp. USHLN153. The sequence continues at coordinate 155,546 of NZ_JBBCXE010000006.1, read as the reverse complement.
CCCCTGGCCGGGCCCCCCCCCCCCACCCCCCCCCCCCCCCCCCCCCCCCCCCCCGCGGGGGGGGGGCCCCCCCCCCCCCCCCCCCCCCCCCCCCCTCGGATCCGCTACGAGCGAGGAATCAGCTCCAGCGGTTGGGATCCATGTCGCTCGTGACGTGGCGGATCGTGCGCGAGTGAGCGCGCATCACGATGCTCTCGGCGCGCACGAACGGGCCGTTGCGCTTCACGCCGTCGACGAACTCGGCGTCCGTGATGCCGGTCGCGACGAAGTAGCAGTTGTCGCTCGCCACGAGATCGTTCGCCTCGAGCACACGGTCGAGATCGTGCCCAGCGTCGATGGCGCGCTGACGCTCGTCGTCATCCTTCGGCCACAGACGTCCCTGGATCACGCCGCCGAGCGCCTTCACGGCGCACGCCGTAATGATGCCCTCGGGGGTGCCGCCGATGCCGACGCAGAGATCGATGTTCGAATCGAAGCGCGCCGCATTCACGCCGCCTGCGACGTCGCCGTCCATGAGGAGGCGCGTACCGGCACCGGCCTCTCGGATATCGGCGATGAGCTGCTCGTGGCGCGGCCGATCCAGCACCGCGACACGAATGTCAGACACATCGACGCCCTTCACTCGAGCGAGCGCGCGAATGTTCTCGCCGATCGGGCGACGGATGTCCACTACACCGACGCCAGCCGGACCGCAGACGAGCTTGTCCATGTAGAAGACGGCCGAGGGGTCGTACATGCTGCCGCGATCCGCAACCGCGATCACCGAGAGCGCGCCCGGGCGCCCCTCAGCAGTAAGCCTCGTGCCATCGATCGGATCGACGGCGACATCGCACTCGGCGCCCTCGCCATTACCGACGACCTCGCCGTTGTAGAGCCAAGGCGCGTCATCCTTCTCGCCCTCGCCGATGACCACCGTGCCGCGCATGTTCACCGTCGCGAGGAAGCGCCGCATCGCGTCCACTGCGGCACCGTCGGCCGCGTTCTTATCGCCTCGACCGATCCACGGCGTCGCCCGCATCGCTGCGGCCTCCGTCGCACGGACGAGCTCCATTGCCAGGTTGCGATCGGGCTGCCACTCGCCCAGCGAATCAGGTTCAGTCATGGGCACAACCCTACCGCGTAGACTGACTTTCAAAGCGGACCACGACGACGCCGTCACACGACGAAGCCGACCACGACGAAGCCAAGGAGCGCACATGCCCGTTGCCACCCCGGAACAGTACGCAGCCATGATCGACGCCGCAAAGACCGGGGCGTTCGCGTTCCCGGCGGTGAACGTGTCGAGTTCGCAGACGCTGAACGCGGCGCTCCAGGGTTTCGCCGAGGCGGGCTCCGACGGCATCATCCAGGTCACCACTGGCGGCGCCGACTACTTCGCGGGGCACACCGTGAAGAACCGCGCGGGCGGAGCGATCGCGTTCGCGAAGTACGCGGAAGAGGTTGCCAAGGCCTACGACATCACGGTCGCGCTCCACACCGACCACTGCCCGAAGAACGCGCTCGACGACTTCCTCCTTCCGCTCATCGCGGCGAGCGAGGAGCGCGTCAAGGAGGGCGGACTCCCCTACTTCCAGTCGCACATGTGGGACGGGTCGGCGGTACCGCTCCCCGAGAACCTCAAGATCGCGCAGGAGCTCCTGCCCCGCCTCGCGGCGATCAATGTCATCCTCGAGGTCGAGATCGGCGTGGTCGGCGGCGAAGAAGACGGCGTCAGTCACGAGATCAACGACCAGCTGTACACGACGCTCGACGACGCGATCGAGACCGTCGAGGCGCTCGGCCTCGGCGACCGTGGCCGCTACCTCACCGCGCTCACCTTCGGCAACGTCCACGGCGTCTACAAGCCGGGCGGGGTCTCGCTGCGCCCGGAGCTGCTCGCGGAGATTCAGCAGGGCCTGCAGCAGAAGTACGGCGTGGGCGAGAAGCCCCTCGACCTCGTCTTCCACGGCGGATCGGGCTCCTCCGCCGAAGAGATCGCCGAGGCCGTTCGCAACGGTGTCATCAAGATGAACATCGACACGGATACGCAGTACGCCTTCACGCGCGCGCTCGCCGACTACATCCTCAAGAACTACGACGGCGTCCTCAAGATCGACGGCGAGGTCGGCAACAAGAAGCAGTACGATCCGCGCGCCTGGGGCAAGGTCACCGAGTCCGCCATGGCGGCCCGCGTCGCGCTCGCCTCCGAGCAGCTCGGCTCCGCCGGGAAGTCGGTGAGCGCGTAGTGACTGCACTGCCCCCGGCACCCGACAGCTCCGGCAGCTCAGGCGGCGCCGGCACCCCCAACGGCGCTGGCACGCCCGACGGTCCCGCCGGCTTGGAGCCGCAGGGAGAGGTCCGCCCGCCGGTCGAGCGCCCGATTCCCGCGTACGGCGAGCTCGCTCCCGAGGGTTGGGAGTGGAAGCCCGAGACGGAAGACGGCGGATCGGCTTCGGTCGGTGCACCGCAGCCCTCTGAGCGGGCGGGCGCGGGCGTCCCAGCGGGAGTGCCGCACAATCTGGGCGTGACGAGCGGGGGCACGGCACACCCGACAGCTCAGGCAACGTCGCAGCGCCCGGGCTCGGGCGATCCAGAACCCTACCGCGCGGCGCCTCCGCAGCAACCGAGGCAGGATCAGCAGGCAAACTTCGGCGGCCCAGGTTCGACGGCCCCGCAATTCGCGGGCGCGCGGCCGCGCACGGCGGATCGCGTGATCACCATCATCCTGCTGGCACTGGGCGCGATCGGCTCTCTGCAGCTCGCGGGCTCGCTCATGAACATTTCGACGAGTTTCTCGCTCGTCGGCTCGGCGCTCGATCTCGAAGACTTCACGGTCCCGTCGTGGGTGGGCACCGCCGGCACCATCTCGGCGATCGCGATCATCGCGCTGTACGCCGTCAATTTGATCTTCTCGATTCAGAGAATGCGCGCTCGTAAGTTGGCCTTCTGGGTGCCGCTTGTTGCCGGTGCGATCGCGGTGATCGGAACGATCGTCGTGACGACGGTGCTGATGCTGAACGTCCCTGATCTCATGCAGGCCGCCTCGGACCCGAGCTCGACGGGCAAGCTGCTCGATTACTTCGAAGAGATGTCGCGGCCGTAACCCGGGGAACACTGCGAGGGCGTTTCAGCGCGCGGGGCAGACCACCCCGCAACTCAGCGCGCGCGGCCCCCGAGCGCCCGAGCGTCGCGCTTGCCCGCGGCATCCTCGCGCAGCTCCTTCGGGAGCGAGAACACGAGATCTTCTTCGGCAGTGACCTTTGCCTCGACGTCGTCGTACCCGGCGTCGGCGAGGTCGTCGAGCAGCTCCTGCACGAGCACCTCGGGCACGGACGCTCCGCTCGTCACCCCGATCGTGCGCACGCCCTCGAGCCACTCCTGCCGCACTTCGCTCGCGAAGTCGACGCGGTAGGCGGCGCGGGCACCGTACTCGAGCGCGACCTCCGCGAGGCGCACCGAGTTCGACGAGTTGGCGGATCCGACGACGATCACGAGGTCGGCCTGCGGGGCGATCTGCTTGATCGCGACCTGGCGATTCTGAGTCGCGTAGCAAATGTCGTCGCTCGGCGGATCCTGCAGGTTTGGAAATCGCTCGCGGAGTCGGCGCACGGTCTCCATGGTTTCGTCCACCGACAGCGTCGTCTGCGACAGCCAGACGAGTCGGTCGGGGTCCACGACCTCGAGCGTGTCGACGTCGTCCGGCGAGTTCACGATCGTGATGCGGTCGGGCGCCTCCCCCGCGGTGCCCTCGACCTCTTCGTGGCCGGTGTGGCCGATGAGCAGGATGTCGAGGTCCTGCTTCGCGAAGCGCACGGCCTCGCGGTGCACCTTCGTCACGAGCGGGCAGGTCGCGTCGATCGCGTGCAATCCGCGATCCGCCGCCTCGCCCACGACCGCGGGCGATACCCCGTGGGCAGAGAATACGACGTGCGCTCCCTCGGGCACCTCGTCGACCTCATCCACGAAGATCGCGCCCATGTCCTCGAGCGTCCGTACCACGTGCACGTTGTGCACGATCTGCTTGCGCACGTACACGGGGGCTCCGTAGCGCAGCAGGGCCTTCTCGACCGCCACGACGGCGCGGTCGACTCCAGCGCAGTATCCACGAGGAGCGGCGAGCAGTACCTTCTTCTCGCCCGCGACGGGAACGTCCTTCAGTCGCCCGACGACACGGCGCATGCGGGGCATCGCGAGACTCACGAGCGGAGCGCCAAGAGTGCGCTGATCCCGAACCTGCGTCTCACCCATGCGCCCGATTCTACCGCTGCAAGCTGCGTGGCGGCCCTTCGCGAGCGGCGCAGCAGCCGGTCGCGAGAGTGTCGGCGGCCGCAGCTAGGCTGGCGGAATGACAGAGGCAGCTTCCACAGGCCCCGCGACGCGCGACGCCCCCTGGCCGGTCGCCGAGATGAGCGAGAAGATCGCCGCGTGGGTGGATCGACTCGGTCAGGTGTGGATCGAGGGCGAGGTCACGCAGTGGCAGGTGCGCGGCGGCCACGTCTACGGCAAGCTCCGTGACCTGCAGCAGGACGCGACGGTGAGCTTCACCGTGTGGCGCTCCGTCGCGCAGCGTCTCACGAGCGAGTTCTCGGCCGGAGACCGCGTGGTCGCTCTCGTGAAACCGAACTTCTGGGTCAAGGGCGGCTCCCTCACGGTTCAGGTCTTCGACATCTCGCACGTCGGCATCGGGGAGCTGCTCGAGCGGCTCGAGCGTCTGCGTCGCCAGTTGCAATCGGAGGGGCTCTTCGGGCTCGATCGCAAGCGCCGGCTCCCCTTCCTCCCCGGCCGCATCGGGCTCATCACCGGGCGCGATTCCGACGCGGAGAAGGACGTCATCCGAAACGCGACGCTGCGCTGGCCCGGGGTGCAGTTCAAGATCCACTACGCGGCGGTACAGGGCGACCGGGCGGCGGCAGAGGTCACGGCCGGCATCGAGGCGCTCGACCGCGACCCCGAGGTCGACGTAATCGTCGTCGCGCGCGGCGGGGGCGACTTCCAGAATCTGTTGCCGTTCTCGGACGAGCGGGTGCTGCGCGCGGCTGCGGCGGCGCAGACGCCGATCGTGAGTGCGATCGGGCACGAGGCGGATCGGCCGCTCCTCGACGAGGTCGCCGACCTTCGGGCTTCCACGCCGACCGACGCTGCGAAGCGCGTGGTGCCCGATGTGGGCGAGGAGCTCGCGGGCCTCGACCAGGCGCGGGCCCGGTTGTCGGGTCGCGTGGCGCAGTTGCTCACCCATGAGACCGATCGGATTGCGCAGCTCCGCGGGAGGCCGGTACTCGCGGCCCCGGAGCGACTCGTGGATGAGCGGGCGGAGGAGCTGGTGCGCTGGATCGCGCGCGGCGCCGAGCTCGCGGACCGTGCGGTCGAGGATCGCGCTCGCGCACTCGCCGAAGCCCGCGGCCGCCTGACCGCGCTCTCCCCCCGCGCGACCCTCGAGCGGGGCTACGCGATTGCGCAGGTGCTCGACGCGTCGGGCACTGCGGGCGCGGTGCTGCGGGACCCCGCCGGGGCGCCCGACGGCGCCGCGATCCGCCTCTCTCTCGCCGCAGGCGTGCTCGGTGCCGTGAGCACGGGTGAGGCGACCCAGTCGCGGTGAATCAGGTCTCCTTTCGGTGCCACAGATGGCGGGGGCAACGCTCGCGTGCGTGCGCCGTCGTCGTTGCGCGGTCATCACTGCGCAGCACTCGGGGCTCCGAGCAAGCGTGTCGGTGGCGGCGGGTAGACTGACACGCATGGCAGATACGGTCGTTCCGGATCCCGCCTCCCTCGGTTACGAGGAAGCGCGCGACGAACTTATTCAGGTGGTGAGCCGCCTCGAACAGGGCGGCGCGACCCTCGAGGAGTCGTTGCAGCTCTGGGAGCGCGGCGAAGCGCTCGCCGCTCGGTGCGAGGAGTGGTTGCTCGGTGCGCGCCAGCGTCTCGAGGCCGCGCGCACGTCCGCCGCGTCGGAACAGGCCGCGGGGAGCGACGCGTAGCCGATGGCGAAGAAGCAGAAAGCGCCGGCCGTCGTCGCCGAGCTCGGTCGCCCCGAGACGCCGTCCGAGACCGCGACCCGCAAAGCTCGCGACAGCCGGCTGTACCGCGAGCGCAAGACCGTCAACAATCTCGTCTTCTCACTGCTCGTGAGCCTCGGTCTCGTACTGGTGATCGTGCTCGCGGTACCCCGGGGCACTGGCGGTTTCGCCGACCACGAGATCGACGCGGTGAAGGCTGCCGCTGAGGCATCCCCGAGCGCGGGCCGGGAGCTCGCGGCTCCCGAGGTACCCGAGCCGTGGATGGCGAAGCAGGCAGGTCTTCGGGAGAGCGACGGGGTCACCTCCTGGCAGATCAACTACACGACGGTCGACGAAACGACGAATCACGAGGCCTATGCCGCCGTCGTGCAAGCGTTCACACCCGATGGGGCGCCGGTCGACGACGTGTGGGTCGCGCAGCAGCTCGAACAGCAGGCGCCCACGGGCACCGAGACGCTGGGCGGCCTCGACTGGGTCACCTACGACCACTCGGACCGCAATCCCGATGAGTCGAACGTGCTGTTCGCTCTCCAGAGCGAGTGGAACGGAGACACGATCCTCGTCTACGGCACCGACTCCTCAGCGACGCTCCGCGAGCTCGCCATCGAAGTCGCAGAATCACTCGACAGCTAGAAAGGAACGTCATGACCGCTCCCCGAGTTACTCCGCAGCAGGCGTGGGACGCCCTGGTCGACGGCAACCGCCGTTTCATTCAGGGAGGGCCCCAGCACCCTCGGCAGGACGTCGAGCGACGTAACGAACTCGCGAACGGTCAGGACCCCGATGCCGCTCTCTTTGGCTGCTCGGATTCGCGCCTGTCCGCTGAGATCATCTTCGACGCGGGGCTCGGCGACCTCTTCATCGCCCGCAACATGGGGCACGTCGTCGCGGAGTCCATCACGGCGTCGATGGAGTATGCCGTCGCGAACCTCGGCGTTGCCGTGATCATCGTGCTCGCGCACGACTCCTGCGGTGCGGTCGCCGCGGCGATCTCCCAGATGGAACAGGATCCCGACGCCGTGCCGCTCGCGGTTGAAAACACGCTCGCGCCGATCCTGCCCGCTGTGCAAGAGATGTGGCTGCGCGAGCATCGCGACACCCCGTACGTCGATGCGACAGCGATCGACGCCGACGCCGTGGGCCGCGTGCACCTCGCCGCGACCGTGAACCAGCTGCTGCGCAGCTCTCGCATCATCAGCGACGCCGTCGCAGCGGGCAAGCTCGGCATCGTCGGCTGCCAGTACCGCCTCGCCGAGGGCCGCGCCGTCGCCGTGAGCGCGGTCGGCCACCTCGACATCTCAGCCGCGCAGCTCGCGGCCTGAGCCACGACTCCCCCTCCCTGAGCAGTATCCACGAAACGTAAGGATGATTGTGACCGAAGATCGCAGCGCCGCCGGCGCCGAGACCGAGTACCGCATCGAGCACGACACGATGGGCGAAGTGCGCGTTCCCAAGCACGCACTGTATGCCGCGCAGACGCAGCGCGCCGTCGAGAACTTCCCGATCTCGGGCAAGGGACTCGAGCCGGCGCAGATCGTCGCACTCGCGCGCATTAAGCGCGCAGCAGCGATCGCGAACGGTGAACTCGGGATTCTCGAGGCGCCCGTGTCGCAGGCGATCGTCGCAGCTGCGGACGAGATCATCGCGGGCGAGCACCACGATCAGTTCCCGGTCGACACGTACCAGACCGGCTCGGGCACGTCGTCGAACATGAACATGAACGAGGTCCTCGCGACCCTCGCGACCGGGCATCTCGGTTCGCCGGTGCACCCGAACGACCACGTCAACGCGTCGCAGTCGTCGAATGACGTCTTCCCGACCTCGGTGCACATCGCGGTGACGGGCGCGCTCATCGAGCAGCTCAAGCCGTCGCTCGCGCACCTCGCGGAGGCATTCGAAGCGAAGGCCGAGCTGTGGAAGACCGCCGTCAAGTCGGGTCGCACGCACCTCATGGACGCGACGCCCGTGACGCTCGGCCAGGAGTTCGGCGGCTTCGCCGCGCAGATCCGTTACGGCATCGAGCGCATCGACGCCGCGCTCCCCCGCGTCGCCGAGGTGCCCCAGGGCGGCACCGCGGTGGGCACCGGCATCAACACGCCGCTCGGTTTCCCCGAGAAGGTCATCGCTGAGATCGCCCAGTCGAGCGGACTCCCGATCACTGAGGCGCGCAACCACTTCGAGGCGCAGGCGAACCGCGACGGACTCGTCGAGGCATCGGGCGCGCTCCGCACGATCGCGGTCTCGCTGACCAAGATCAACAACGACATCCGCTGGATGGGATCGGGGCCGAATACGGGTCTCGCCGAGCTGCACATCCCCGACCTGCAGCCGGGCTCGTCGATCATGCCGGGCAAGGTGAACCCGGTGATTCCGGAGGCCGTGCTCATGGTGTGCGCGCGCGTCATCGGCAACGACGCGACGATCGCGTGGGCCGGTGCCTCGGGTGCCTTCGAGCTCAACGTGCAGATCCCCGTCATGGGCACCGCGCTGCTCGAGTCGATCCGCCTGCTCTCGAACGCGGCCGTCGCGCTCGCCGACAAGACCGTCGCGGGCCTCGAGGCGAACCTCGATCGGGCCGCCGCGCTCGCCGGCATGAGCCCGTCGACCGTGACGCCGCTCAACCGCCTCATCGGCTACGAGGCGGCGGCGAAGATCGCGAAGCACTCGGTCAAGAAGGGCATCACCGTGCGCGAGGCCGTCGTCGATCTCGGCTACGTCGAGCGGGGCGAAGTCTCGGAGGCCGATCTCGATCAGGCGCTTGACCTGCTCTCGATGACCCACCCGGGCGTCGCGAAGTAGCCTTCGTCTCATACGACAACGAATCCCTCCCCGCGCGTGCACCGCGCAGCGGGGAGGGATTCGGTGTTTTCGGGGGCGGGTTCCGCGTCTGGCCTGCGCGTCAGCAAAGGATCCGGCCCCAACAGCACGGTTAAGCCGAAACTCGGTGTGCTGGAGCCCGACCGTCTGCTGAACGTACACGCACGGGGTCGCGAACCCGGGCGCGAACCCCGGAGACTAGCGCGCACCTCTACGGAGTGTCGAGCAGCTCCGTCACCAGCGCCGCGATCTCGCTCCGCTCGGAGCGCGTCAGCGTGACGTGCCCGAACAGGCGGTGCCCCTTCAGCTTCTCGATCACGGCCGCGATGCCGTCGTACCGCCCGACCCGCAGGTTGTCGCGCTGCGCCACGTCGTGCGTGAGCACCACTCGCGAGTTCTGCCCGATCCGCGAGAGCATCGTGAGCAGCACGCCCCGCTCGAGGGACTGCGCCTCGTCTACGATCACAAACGCGTCGTGCAGTGAACGTCCGCGAATGTGCGTGAGCGGCAGCACCTCGACGAGATCGCGCGCCACCACCTCGTCGAGCACGTTCTGCGACACGATCGACCCCAGCGTGTCGAAGACGGCCTGAGCCCAGGGATTCATCTTCTCCTGGTGATCGCCCGGCAGGTACCCGAGATCCTGACCTCCGACCGCGTACAGCGGCCGGAACACCATGACCTTGCGATGCTGCCGCCGCTCGAGCACGGCCTCGAGCCCCGCGGCGAGTGCGAGCGCCGACTTGCCGGTGCCGGCGCTGCCTCCAAGCGACACGATCCCCACCTGCGGGTCGAGCAGCAGGTCGATCGCGAGCCGCTGCTCCGCACTCCGGCCGGTGACGCCGAACACTTCGCGGTCTCCGCGCACCACGTGCAGCGAGCGATCGCCGTCCACGCGCCCGAGGGCCGATCCGCGAGGCGAGGTCAGCACGAGCCCAGTGCCGTAGGGCAACCCGGCGGCGCCATCCACATCGTCGAGCCGCTCGTCCTCCCAGAGGTGCTTCATCTGCTCTTCGTCGAGCGCGATCGACGCGACGCCCGTGTAGGCGTCATCGCTCGCGAGCTCCGCCCGGTACTCCTCCGACCCGAGCCCGAGCGCCGCAGCTTTCAGCCGCATCGGCATGTCTTTCGAGATGACGGTGACGTCGCAGCCCTCGGATGCGAGGTTCTGAGCAACGGCGAGGATCCGCGTGTCGTTATCGCCGAGACGCATGCCGCTCGGGAGACCGTCCAGGTTGCTGTGGTTGAGCTCCACCCGCAGCGTGCCGCCGGCGTCGCCGACCGGCACGGGGAAGTCGAGGCGCAGATGCTTGCCCCGCAGCTCGTCGAGGATCCGGAGCGCGCGCCGGGCGAAGTACCCGAGGTCGGGATCGTGGCGCTTCTTCTCGAGCTCCATCACGACCACGACGGGGAGCACAACCGAGTGCTCCGCGAATCGGAAGAGCGCCGACGGGTCGCTCAGCAGCACGGAGGTGTCGAGCACGTAGGTGCGCAGCGCCTGACGCGAGTCGCCGGGCGCTGCCGCTTCAGACGCCGTCGCGTCAGAAACCGCGTGCGCCGAGCTGGTCTCGCGTGCGAGCAACCCGTCAGCGACAAGCGTGCGAGCGTCCGACCGCGTACCGGCCGTCGAGGGTGTTTCGGAGTGATGCATCTCAGCCACGATGGCTCCTCTGCTCCGGGGCTGCGCCCCGACTCAGCGAGTTGGCCAGTGGCTTCGAGGTGGTGACCGACCGGCCTCCTCGATCGGGCACCCTGCCCGATGCGTCACACGCTACGCCGCGGAGTGGGTTTCGGTCGAGTGACACGCATGTCGATTCGTGAACAATGCGCGACCTGTACGTGAACGCGGTCGCCGCGCACCTCGGGGCGACCCTCCTTGTGGGCGTGGCACAGTCGGTGCCGTGGGCTGCCCGGGTCGGGTATTCTGGAAGCTGCGATACTGCAATCCGGGGTGGGGGCACTGCGCCTTCCCCGTGTTGCCCTCTGTCACGAATAAGGAGCACCGCTTGCGCACTATCGACTGGGTCGACGGAGCCATCGAACTCATTGATCAAACGCTCCTTCCCCAGCGGGTCGAGGTGCGTCGCATCACCGAACTTTCCGATCTCATCGCTGACATTCAGCGGCTTGCGGTTCGCGGCGCTCCGGCGCTCGGCGTCGCGGGTGCGCTCGGCGTCGCTCTGATCGCGGCCAACGTGCAGGCGCAGAACGAATCCGGCACCGACCTCGACCGCGAAGAGGTCCGCCGCCAGGCCGCGACCCTCCGCGAGGCGCGCCCCACCGCGGTCAACCTCTCCTGGGGCGTCGACCGCGCCCTCACGAAGCTCGAGGAGGGCGCTGACGCGGTGCTCGCCGAGGCGATCCGCATCCGTGACGAAGACATCGCGGCGTGCATCTCGATGGGTCTGCGCGGCGCAGATCTCACCCGGGAGCTCGCGAGCAAAGATCGCGTGCGCGTCATGACCATCTGCAACACGGGCAGCCTCGCGACGGTCGAGCGCGGCACGGCGCTCGGCGTGATTCAGACGCTCCTCGAACAGGACTCCCTCGAGGAGGCGTTCCCGCTCGAGACCCGTCCCCTGTTCCAGGGCGCGCGGCTCACCGCATGGGAGCTGCAGCGCATGGGAGCTCCCTTCCGTCTGCTGATCGACTCGGCCGGGCCCTTCCTGTTGTCGCGAGGGATCGCGGACGCCGTCTTCATCGGCGCCGACCGCATCGCAGCGAATGGCGACTCCGCGAACAAGATCGGTTCGTTCTCCCTCGCCCTCGCTGCGAAGCATGCGGGCGTCCCCTTCATCGTGGTCGCTCCCGAATCGACGATCGACATGCGCACCGCGAGCGGCGCTGACATCGAGATCGAGGATCGTGGGGTCGACGAGGTCGCCGGCTTCGGCGGGGTGCGCACGGCGCCCGACGGCATCGGCGCGGTCAACCCGGCCTTCGATGTGACCCCGCACGACCTCATCACGGCGATCGTCACCGAACGCCGGGTGATCCTGCCCGGCCGCGGCGAAAGCCCCGAAAACGTGTCGCTCGAGCCACTGCGCTCGTAGGCTCTTCCCCATCCCCTTCCGTTCGAAAGGAACTCCGATGTTCTTCACCAAGCGCCGCGCCCGCGCGGCACTCGTCGCAGGAACGGCAGCCGCCGCCCTGCTCCTCACCTCGTGCTCGGGTGGCGGCGACGCCGCCGAAGAGTCCGGCAACGAGGGCCCCAGCTTCATCTACATCACCAGCGACCCGATCGGGCAGAACGAGTTCCTGAAGTCGGGCAAGGTGGGCATCGAGTCCGTCGCCGAGACCTTCGAGGGCACCGCGACGACCTACGAGTCGAAGGACGACGCGACCCGTCGTTCGAACCTCGAGACCGCGATCGCGAAGGCGCCCGAGGTCATCGTGATGCTCGGCTTCCAGTTCGGCGATGTCGCGAAGGAGCTCGCTGAGCAGAACCCGCAGCAGAACTTCCTCCTCATCGACACCTTCGTCGATGGCGCTCCCGACAACCTGTACCAGGCGACCTTCCGCGAGCAGGAGCCCTCGTACCTTCTCGGCGTCGAGGCGGGCCTCCTCACCGAGGCGAACAAGGTCGGCTCGGTCATCTCGGTCGACAACGATCTGCTCAAGAAGTACTCGGACGGCTTCGCCGAGGGCGCGAAGAGCGTGAACTCGAAGGTCGACACCGTTGCCCCGCAGGTCATCGGCGGCGACAACCCGTTCGCCGACCCGGCGCGCGGCAAGGAGCAGGCGCTCGCCTTCGCGGCGACCGGCGTGGACCAGGTCTTCGCCGTGGGCGCTGCCTCGAACGGCGGCATCATCGAGGCCGCCGATGAAAAGGGATTCTCGACCTACGGCGTCGACGCGAACCAGTGCCCGATCGCCCCGGGCGCCGTTGTCGACGGCACCGTGAAGTCGGTCAACCGCGTAATCGAGACCGTTGTCGGCGAGATCGAGGACGGCGTCAGCTCGAAGGACGCGACCACGTCGTTCGGCCTCAAGGAGGAGGGCATGACGATCGTCAGCCTCACTGAGGACGCAGCGGACTCGCAGTGCACGGTTATGGAGAACCAGGACGTGCTCGATCAGGTGAAGCAGACGCGCGACGACATCGTGTCGGGCGAGATCAAGGTCACCGACCCCCTCGCCTAAGGGCGAAACCGCCGGCCGTGGGCCGCCGCGCTGCGACGTCGAGGGGACAACCCGGCATCGCACCGCGGCGCTCCCCGGCCGGCGGGTTTCATGCATCACCGATCGAAAAGGAGCGAGCATGGTCGCGGAAGTCTCCATGCGCGGGATCACCAAGCGCTTTCCCGGCGTGCTCGCGGATGATCGCGTCGACTTCGAGGTCGAAGCCGGCGAGATCCACGCTCTCATGGGCGAGAACGGCGCCGGCAAGTCGATCCTCATGTCGCAGCTGGCGGGCGTCTACCAGCCCGACGAGGGCGAGATCTTCATTCGGGGCGAGCGCCGCACCCTCGCTACGCCGCTCGACGCCATCGACGCGGGCATCGGCATGGTGTTCCAGTCGTTCAAGCTCTTCCCCTCGCTGACGATCGCAGAGAACGTGGTCTTCCGCAGCGAGCCCACGAAGCGCGGCCTGATCGACCGCCAGACGGCCAACCGCGAGGTCGCCCGGATCGCGGAGAAGTACGGCCTCTCGCTCGATCCCACCGCCCGCGTCGACTCCGTTCCCGTCGGCGTGCTGCAGCGCGTCGAGATCGTGAAAGCCCTGTACCGCGACGCCCGCGTCCTCATCCTCGACGAGCCCACCGCCGTGCTCACCCCGCAGGAGACCGAGCGCCTCTTCGACGTGCTCCGCGCGCTCAAGGCCGACGGCCGCACCATCATTCTCATCACCCACAAACTGGGCGAGGTCATGGCGATCTCCGACCGCGTCACGGTACTCCGCGACGGTCGCAACGTCGCCCAGCTCGTCACCGCCGACAGCTCCCCCGCCGAGATCACCCGCCACATGACCGGACGCGACGTGGACCTCACGACGCCGCCTCCGGCGCAGGAGCCCGGCGGGATCGTGCTCGACGTCGAGGGCCTCACCGTTCCGGGCTCGGGCGAGCGCGACGCGGTGAGCGACGCGAGCCTCTTCGTGCGGCAAGGCGAGGTCGTCGGGGTCGCGGGCGTCGCGGGCAACGGCCAGGTCGAACTCGCGGAAGCGATCGTCGGGATGCGGCGGGCGACGGCGGGCACGGTCGCGGTCGGGGCGGCAGATCTCAGCAGCGCCTCCATCGCGCAGCGCCGCGACGGCGGTATCGCGTACATTCCCGAGGACCGACACGCGGTCGGCAGCGCAGGCTCCGCCGACGCGATCGATAACCTCGCTCTCGGCCACCACCGCAGCGCGCCGATCCTGAAGGGCGGCCTGCTCTCGCGCTCGGCCATGCTCGAGCACGCGCAGCGCCTCATCAAGCGCTTCGGCGTCAAGATCGCCGGCCCCTCGACTGCTGTCGGCACGCTCTCCGGCGGCAACCTCCAGAAGGTCGTCGTCGCCCGCGAGCTCGATTACGGCTCCCCGCTCCTCATCGCCGAGCAGCCCACCCGCGGCGTCGACATCGGCGCGATCGAGTCGATCCACCGCGAGCTGTGCGAGTACCGCGACGGCGGCGGCGCACTCCTCCTCATCTCGGCCGAACTCAGCGAGATCCTGTCGCTCTCGTCGCGCATCATCGTGATGTTCGAGGGGCGGATCGTCGCGGAGGTGCCGAAGTCGGAAGCCTCCGAGTCGCTCCTGGGGTTGTACATGGCCGGGCACGAGCCCGAGTCACGGCACCGACCGGGTGCGTTCAACGCGCTGCGCAGCGGCACCGCACGCGCGGGCGAGGCCGCCGCCCCGAACGCCGCTTCCGAGAAGGGATCCGCACGATGAACGCCGCTCGCAAGGCCGGTCGCTGGCTCGCAGGGCCGATCCCGGTCTCCGTGGTGCTCGCGCTGCTCATCGGCGCCTGCTTCATGCTCATCGCGGGCGTCGACCCGCTCAGCGGCTACGCGGCGATGCTCGACGGATCGTTCGGCACCGGCGTGGGTCTCGCGAACACGCTCGCCCGCGCCGTCCCGATCATCGGCATCGGCATCGCGATCGCGATCGCCTTTCGCGCCGGCGTGCTGAACCTCGGCACCGAGGGCCAGGCAGGTCTCGGCGCGCTCGCGGGTGGCATCGTCGCGATCTACGTGCCGGGCCCCGCGATCCTTATTCTGCCGCTCGCATTCGTCGTCGCGATCGCGGTCGGAGCGCTCTGGGGCCTCATCACCGCGCTCCTGCAGAACCTCCTCGGCGTGCCGATCCTGCTGTCGACCCTGCTGCTCAACTACCCGGCGCGCTACTTCTCGTCGTGGCTGATCCGATTCGAGCTCAAGGATCCGAGCACCGATCAGGTCGCGTCGCAGCAGCTCCGGCCCGAGATGCAGCTCGACATGATCGTGCCGCGCGACTCGGGCCTCGCCGACACGCTGCGGAACTCGCTCGGCGCGACGAACCCCGTCACGGCCGTGCTCACCGGCGTCAACTGGTCGCTGATCGTGCTGATCGTGGTCGTCATCGCGGCGATCTTCGTGAACCGCCGCACGCGCTACGGCTTCGAGGCCGGCCTCAGCGGCCAGAACGCGGAGTTTGTGCGCTACGGCGGCGTGAAGCCGGGCCCGCTCGTCACCCGCACCATGGCGCTCTCCGGCGGCCTCGCGGGGCTCTTCGGGCTCATGCTCATCATCGGAGCGCCGAGCACCCGCCTCATCGAGGGTTACTTCGTGCAGACGAACTTCGCCTGGACCGCCCTGCTCGTGACGCTCCTCGCTCTCTACCGCCCCGTCGGTATCGTGATCGCCGGCCTCTTCTTCGCCGCGATCATGGTCGGCAGCGACGCGATGGGCCGCGAGCTCGGCCTCTCCCCGCAGATCGCCGCCGTCATCCAGGCCCTCGTGATCATCCTGCTCGCGTTCCGGGTCGCGCTGCCCCGCTTCCGCAAGCGCGGTGGGGGCGGATCGGGGGATGCCGGGCCTCCCCTCGGTGGTCCCCCACTCAGCGAGGCCGAGCTGGCGACTCCGGGGGCACCGGTTCCGGCCGCGGCACCGACCGCCGTTCAGACGCCGGCCGATCCCGCTGCCGCGCCCGGCGCCACTCTCGCGCGTGAAGCAGCCACCCAGGAGACGGAACGATGAATCTTCTCGACCTCTTCGACCAGGACCTGATCGGCTCGGTACTGCGCTCGCTCATCCCGATCCTCCTAGCGGCACTCGGCGGCATGCTCGCCGAGCGAGCCGGCATCTTCAACATCGGCCTCGAGGGCATGATCCTCGTCGGCGCCTTCGCGGGCGTCGCGGCGTCGTTCTTCACGCACAGCTGGCTGCTCGGCACCATCGTCGCGATGATCGCCGGCGCGGTGTTCTCGCTGATCCTCGGTTACGGCGCGGTGTACCGCAAGGGCGACCCGATCGTGCTGGCAGTCGCGATGAACATTCTCGCGGTCGGGGTCACGAGCTTCCTCCTCGTTGCGATCTTCGACGTGCAGGGCGTGTTCCAGGATCCGGGCATCGTCGGTATTCCGGTGTGGCGCATCCCCGTGCTCGCCGACATCCCGTGGATCGGTGAGCTCTTCGCGCTCACCCCGCTCGGCTACCTCGCGCTCCTGCTCGTGCCCGCGCTGTGGATCATGCTGTTCCGCACGCCCCTCGGCATGCGCCTCCGCGGCGTCGGCGAGCGCCCGCTTGCGGCGGCGACGATGGGTGTGGATCCGCAGCGGTACCAGCTCGGCGCGGTCATCGCTTCGGGCGCGCTCGCGGGCCTTGGCGGTGCGCAGCTCGCGCTCGGCAACGTCGTGCAGTTCACCGAGAATATGTCCGCCGGTCGCGGCTGGATCGCGGTCGTCGCCGTCATGCTCGCCCGGGCCCACCCCGTCGGCGTGCTCGGGGCGGCCCTGCTCTTCGGCTTCGCGGACGCCGTGGGCTTCCGCCTGCAGTCGTTCGGCCTGCCGCAGCAGCTCACGGACGCCGGGCCGTACGTCGTGACCCTCGTCGTGCTGATTCTGCTGAGCAAGCGCTTCCGGAAGACCCGCGAGGCGGCACTCGCGTGAGCGCCGGGGCGACGACCCCGGCCGATCCGCCGCCGCTTCCCGCCGAGGCTGCTCGCTGGGTGGAGCGCCTCGAGCTCGAGCCGCTCGAGCACGAGGGCGGGCTCTTCCGCCGCATGCACCTCGATGAGCACTCGAGCGCGATCTACTACCTGCTCGCCCAGCCGGACTTCTCGGCGCTGCACGCGCTGAGCTCGGTGGAGGTCTACCACTGGTACGCGGGCTCGCCACTGCGGCTCCTCCTGCTGCATTCCGATGGCCGCGCGGAGGAGCGGGTGCTCGGGCCCGATCTCGACGCGGGTCAGCTGCCACAGGCGGTTGTCTCCCCCGGCGTGATGCAGGGCTCGTCGCCGCTCGGCGAATGGAGTCTCGTGGGTACGACCATGTCGCCGCCGTTCGAGTGGAACGGCTTCGAGCTCGGCGATCGCGAGGCGCTGCAGCGCCGCTTCCCGTCGGCCGCTGCGCGCATCGCAGAGCTCACGCGCCCCCTGTAGCTCGCTGGCGTAGTTTGTCGGCGCAGGTCGGCCTCGCACAAGCGACGCGAGTGGCCGTTTCCGGGCGCCGAAGCGGCCACTCGCGTCGCATCGGTGACGCTACGGTCGAGACGTTGCGGGGAGCTGCTCGGCGCGCGGCTGCCGAATGCGCTTGGGGGCGAGCTCCGGCTGGCGATCCGCCCGGAACTGCCCACTGAGTACGAGTGCGACGAGGATCGCGCCGAGCACGATCCACCCCGCCACTCCCAGCGGAAGCACGAGTGCGGGGTCGAGCGGCGCGCCCACTGCGACGAGCACGCTGGCGAGGCCCGCCGATGCGTTGAGTGCGCCGTGGCCGAACACCGCGGGCCAGAGCGACCCGGTGCGCAGGCGAGCCCACCCGAGAAGGGCTCCCCAGAAGATGCAACCGACCGTCATGAGCGCGACGCCGCGCCAGTCGGTGAGCCCGAAGTTGTAGCCGAGCAGAATGACCGGTGAGTGCCAGAGTCCCCAGATCGCGCCGCTGATCGCGAGCGCCGGCCACGTGCCGAGGGGGCGGAGCGCCGGAAGCAGCCAGCCGCGCCACCCGACCTCCTCGCCGAACGCGAAGATTCCATTGAAGATCGCTGCGAAGGGCACGACCGCGAGCTGTAGCGCGACGAGCAGTCCGATCGGCGGCATGGACTGTCGGGCGATCTCGGCCGTGCTCTCGTCGAGCGAGGCGAGCTGACCGTCGAGCACCGCCTGGAAGCCGGAGAACTCGACGAGGTCGAGCCGGGTCCAGCCGAACAGCACGGCCACCGCGATCGTCGCGACGGTGATGCCGAGCGGAGCGAAGACCGAGACAACAATCGCCCAGACCACGCGCCTCGCCGGGCGAAGCGGCCAGATACCGAGGAGGCGAAGACGCTCCCTGCGGGGAGTGCGCGTGATGAAGAGGACGGCGAGCACCGCGATGGCGGGCGTAAACATCATCGCCGAAGCGACGGCTTGGAAGAGCGCGGCGTAGCCCGGCGCCGCAGAGTCCTGCACCCACACCGGCAGGGCGACCACCCACGCGAGGCCGAACGAGACGACGACGAACAGCGCCACCGCTCCCCACGGCACCCGCGCGAAGCCATCAGCCCGAGAGCTGTCTTCGCTTACCGGAAATTGCTGGTCGGAGTCCACCTTTCCACCCTACCCCTGCGATCGGGGTAACTTTCGACGCGTGTCGCGTTGGTCAGCACGGCGACACACGCGGAAAGTTACCCCGATCCCACAGCCGCGGTCGGCGCTGGCTGCGCGCGCAGCGCGGGCGGCGCGCGGCGTGAGCGGGGGGCGGCGTGAGCGGGGGGCGGCGTGAGCGGGGGGCGCTTAGAACGCGGCGATCCCCGTCAGCTCGCGGCCGATCACGAGCTGGTGCACCTCGTCGGTGCCCTCGTAGGTGCGCACCGACTCGAGGTTCGCCATGTGGCGCATGACCGGGAAGTCCGACGTGATGCCGTCGCCACCGAGGATGGAACGCGCGGTGCCGGCGATCTTGATCGCCTCGCGCACGTTATTGAGCTTGCCGACGGAGATCTGCCCGTAGGAGAGCCGGCCCGCGTCCTTCAGTCGACCGAGGTGCAGCGCGAGCAGCAGCCCCTTCTCGTACTCGAGGAACATGTCGGCGAGCTTCGCCTGAATGATCTGCTTCGAACCGATCGGCGCTCCGAACACCTCGCGCGACTGCGAACGCTCGACGGCGACCTCGAGGCACGAACGCGCCGCACCCATCACGCCCCACACGATCCCGTAACGCGCCTCGTTGAGGCATTTGAAGGGCGATGACAGCCCCTTCGAGCCCGGGAGGATCGCGTCAGCCGGCAGCCGCACGTCGGTCAGCTCGATCTCGGTCTGCAGCGACGCGCGCATCGACAGCTTGTTCTCGATGGCCGTTGCCTGGAAACCGGGGGTGTCGGTCGGCACGACGAAGCCGCGCACGATGCCCTCTTCGTCCTTCGCCCAGATGACGCCGACGGAGGCGATGGTGGCGAGGCCGATCCAGCGCTTCTTCCCGTTGAGCACCCACTCGTCGCCCTCGCGGCGCGCGGTCGTGAGCATCGTGTTGGGGTCCGACCCGCCCTGCGGCTCGGTCAGACCGAAGAAGCCGATCGCCTCACCACGGCCCATCGCCGGCAGCCACCGCTGCTTCTGCTCCTCGGAGCCGAACTTGTAGATCGCGCCCATGGCGAGCGATCCCTGCACCGACAGCGCCGTGCGGAAGCCCGAATCGACGGCCTCGAACTCCATCGCCACGAGACCGTAGGCGACCGACGAAGCACCGCGCAGGCCGTAGCCGTTCATGTACATGCCGAACGCACCGAACTCCCCGACCTCGGGCAGCAGCTCGACGGGCAGGCGCCGCTCCTCGAAGGCCTCATCGATAATAGGGCGGATCTTCGACTGCGCGAATTCGCGAGCCTTGAGCTGCCACTCGCGCTCCTCTTCGGTGACGAAGTCTGCGACGTCGAACAACTGGTCGATGGTGGTGGACATGGTGCTCCTCGGGTTTCGAAGGGTCAAGCGGAAGTGAGTCGTGCGGCGCGCTAGCGCGGCAGCCAGTCGGCGTCCTGGTGCTCGCCGATACCGGGTGGCGGCACTTCGTAGCGTGCGGGCGTCGCCGAGAGGGAGATGGGCGTCGCGACGGATCGCAGCTCCTGTGTCGAGCCATCGGGAGCCGTGGCACGGGTCGTCGCGACCGCGCCCAGGCCGAGCGACTCGGCGAGCTCGAACGCCTGCGCGATCGTGTTGACGCGGCCCGCGGGAATGTTCGCAGCGGTGAAGGCCTCGATCCATTCGGCGGCGGATCGCGTGCGCAGCACCTCCTCGATCGCCGACCGCAGTTCCGCGCGATGAGCGACGCGCTGCGGGTTCGTCGAGAAGCGCTCGTCGCTCGCGAGCTCGTCGAGGCCGAGCACGCCGCAGAGGCGCGCGAACTGACCGTCCGTGCCTACCGCGAGCGCGAGCGACTGGTCCGCGGCGTGGAAGGTCTCGTACGGCGCGATCGACGGGTGTGCGTTCCCCATTCGGCCGGGCGCGACTCCGGTCTCAAGCGTCGACGACGCCTGGTTCGCGAGTGCAGAGAGGAGCGACCCGAGCAGCGTCACCTTGACATGCTGCCCCCGCCCGGCGCTCGGTGATCCCTCGCCCGAAACCCCGGAACCCGCGATGGCCTCGCTGCCCGACCGCCCGGCGAGCGCGTCGAGTTCGCGGGCCCGCAGCGCTGCCTGGATGCCGATCACGGCGTTCAGACCCGTGAGGATGTCGACGAGCGCCACCCCCACCTTCGTGGGCTCTCCGCCGGCCTCGTCGCTCTGCCCCGTAATGCTCATGAGCCCGCCCACTGCCTGCACGAGCAGGTCGTACCCCGGCAGGTCACGCCCGGCATCGTCGCCGAAGCCCGAGATCGAGCAGTACACGAGGCCGGGATTCTCGGCCGCCAGAGCCTCGTAGCCGAGACCGAACTTCTTCATCGTGCCCGGCTTGAAGTTTTCGATGACGACGTCGGCGGTCAGTGCGAGTCGCCGCGCCCGCTCGAGGCCCGCAGGATCGCGCAGATCGCAGACGACCGAGCGCTTTCCGCGGTTCACGCCCGCAAAGTAGGTGCTCTGCCCCACCGCGTTGACGGGCGGGCTCCACTGCCGCGTTCCGTCGCCCTCGGGGCTCTCGATCTTGATCACGTCCGCGCCCAGATCCGCGAGGATCATGGTCGCGTGCGGCCCGGCGAGCACACGGGAGAAGTCCGCGACCCGAATCCCCTGCAGCGCCCCGCCGTGTGCGCCGAATCGGCGGGGTTCGCGGGGGTCGTGCTGCTCGGGGGTCATTGCGGAAGCTCTCCTCATCGTCGGTTGCGCGGCGCGGCTGGGCGCTACGCTCTGGTGCCAGTGTAAGCCGCAGCTTGCGACGAACTCGTGATCGCCTTGCATAGGAGCACCTCACGTGCCTGTGCAAGAATCGCTTCATGGTCGCACTCTCCACCCTGCTGGCGCTCCCCCATCTCGGGCTCCGGCTCGTGCAGTCGGGGGCGGGCGATCCCGAGATCACCTGGGTCTCGAACACCGAGCTTCTCGACCTGGGCGGCTACCTCGAGGGCGGCGAGATCGTGCTCACGACGGGCCTCGCGCTCGGCGCGGATGACGCGCGCTGGCGAGACTTCGTCGCGGGGCTCAACCGCGCGAGAGTGGCGGCGATCGGCTTCGGGGTGGGCGTCAACCACGAGCGGATCCCCCAGCCGCTCGTGCAGGCGGCGAGCATGTATCGCGTGGCGCTCTTCGAGGTGCCGCTCCCCGTGCCGTTCATCGCGGTGAGCAAGGCGGTCGCCGAACTCCTGCGCGCCGACGAGCTCGGGGCAGCGCGGGGTGCGCTCCAGGCGCAGCAGCGACTCTGGGAGGGCGCCCGCGGAGACCAGCAACCCGCCGAGGTGCTCGCGAGCCTTGCGCAGGCGACGGGCAAACAGCTCGCGCTCCTCGGGCCCGACGGTGAGGCGCTCGCGAGCACGGCCGGCTTCGCTCAGGCGCAGTCCCAGGCGGGCGCTTCGCCGGAGAGGCAGGGGCAGGCGCAGGTGCAGGCGCGGGCCTCCGAGCGCCCCCCGCAGCCGCCCATCGAGATCATCGAGCTGGAGGCGAGCGGCCGCTATCGCCTCGCCATCGCGGGCGGGCCACCGCTCGGCCCCGAGGGTCGCTCGATCGTCGCGGCGGGCGCGCTCGTACTCGGCCTCACGTTGCACGGCGACCGCGCCGATGAGCGTCGCGAGCGCGAGCGCTGGGAGCGCGCAACTACGGCTGCGCTCTCCGGCGAGCCGCTCCCGCCGGTGCTGGCGGTCCTCGCGCCGTCACTCGCCGTCCCCGCGCGCATCCGCGTGCTCGCGGTGCAGGGCGCGGCCGAAGACCTCGCCGCCTGGCGCCGCGCTCCCCGCGTCGGCCTCGACCGCCTCGTGGCGCCGACCGTCGGAGCGAGCCCCGCACCGGGCGTCGAGCGCGCCTGGCAGATTGTGCCCGATGCCGACGCCGCCCTGCGCGCCGCGATCGGGCACGCCGCCGCACACGGGCTCGACGTCGTCGTGGGACGCGCCTCGGCGCTCGAGAATGCTGAGCTGAGTCGCCGATCCGCCGCCGCCCGACTCCACGCCCTCTCACCCACCGCACCGCTGTATGAGGAGCCGCGGGTTCCCGCGACGGTGTGGGCGGATCGGGATACGCCGATCATCGAGGCGCTCCTGGCCCTCGACGCGCCGGAGGTGCCGGGCGGTGCCGGGCGGGCGAGCGCCCGATCCGCGGCAGCAGGCGGAGCATCCGCGCTCACCGCGAGTGTCCTCGGGCCGCTTTCGCTCGCACGTGCGCCGGGCGCCGCGGCCCAGGTCGTGAGCAGCACGGAAGCCGCGGCGCCGCAACGGTCATCCGGCGATCGCGATCCCGATCTTTCGGCTGCCGACCGCGGCATGCTGCGCGATACGCTCCGCGCCGTCTTCGCGGCGGATGGGCAGCGAGGGCCAGCGGCTGCCGCGCTCGGCATTCATCGCAACACGCTGCGCGACCGCATCACGCGGATCGAGCGTCTCACCGGTCGCTCCCTCGGCGACCCCGACGATCGTGCGGAACTCTGGATCGCTCTGCGGGTGGAAGACACCGCGTCCCCTCGCTGAATCGGGCTGACTACCGGGGCCCACCCGCGTTGAGTGCCCGCCGCACGCGCCCCGCGACCGCACACGGGCTCGCCGCCTCACCTCGCTTCCACGAGCGCTCCGGATCGAAACGAGCGGCAGGCGCCGCGGCTCAAGTCGCCGCCGGAGCCTCCGGGAAAATCTCGGACTCGGGAGCGGGTTCGTGCAGTGCACGCAGCGCTCCCGCGATATTGCCGTGGAGCAGATCGTCGACCAGCTCGTCGACCGCTACGGCTTCGTTCGTGCCCTCGGTGACTTCCACCTTGAGCCCGCTGCTGGGTACGTGCTTCCTGGTCATACTTCCAAGATACGCCCGGTGCGCCCGAGCGGCATTAAGAAACGCACACCATTGCGCCGCACCGCCGAGAGGCGCTAGTACAGGAGGAACTGCGCGGTTCCCGTGCTCTGCACACCCGCGACGCTTACGCGAAAGTGGTATGAGGCGCCATCCCCGCTCACCGTGTCTCGCGAGATGTCACAGGTGTCGGCGCTCGAACGCGTCCGATCCCACACGACCCCCTCGCTCTCGATCGGCTTCCCGGGGTCGACCGTCACCGCGAGGTGTTCCGCGTTCTGCTGGCAGTCGGTAGACCGCCACACCTCGTCGGCCCCGCTCGCAACGACGAACTCCTGCGTCGCGGTGCCGAGGTCGGCCCAGCAGGGCTCCTCGCCCGTGTTCTCAACTTCGAACGAGAGTTCCGGATCCTCCCCAGCCGCATAGTCCCCGCGGTCTGCGAGCGGGGTCACCTCCACCTGCCCGGCCGCGCAGGCGGGCACGTCCCCTTCGCCCCCCTCGGATTCCTCGGGAGTATCCGCGCCAGCGAGGTCCTTTGGAATCTCGACGTTGCTGCCGCCGGTCGGCCCAGAGTTCGAGCCCGGTCGCACGATCAGCAACACGACAACGGCCACGACCGCGAGCACCACTGCGCCGATGATCAAGCGTCGGCGCACGAATACAGCCCGGTTCGGGGCGGGATCGCGTGGCGTCGACATAGCGTCAGGGTACTGGCCGGTGCCGGTCACAGACGCTTCAACATGCGCGTGTTGCCCAGGGTATTGGGCTTGACGCGTGCGAGGTCCAGGAACTCAGCGACGCCCTCATCACTCGACCGCAGAAGCTCCGCATACACCTCCGCCGCGACGAGTTCGTCGTCTTCTCCCACCGCCGCGAAGCCGTGCTTCGTGAAGAACTCGACCTCGAACGTGAGGCAGAACAGCTGCTGCAGGCCGAGCTCGCGTGCCCGCTCTTCGAGCGCCGTGAGCAGCCGGTGCCCGACCCCCGTGCCGAGCACCGCGTCGGAAACGCCCAAAGTGCGCACCTCACCGAGCTGCTCCCACATCACGTGGACGGCGCCGTACCCGACGACCGCGTCCTCGCGATCGACCGCGACCAAGAACTCCGGGACCGCGGCGTACAGGTCGACGAGGTCCTTCCCGAGCAGGATTCGTCGCTGCACCAGGGGCTCCATCAGTGCGACCATGTGCGGCACGTCATACGTGCGCGCACTGCGAATGCTGATTTCGGTGCCTGCGGTCATCCCGCAATTCTACGTCCGGTGCGATGCGGATCGCGATCCGCCGCCCACCCGGGCGCTGCGGCGCCGCCACCCAGTGCCGCGCACGGCCGCCAACGAGAAACGGGGCCCGCTGCGCGTGCAGCGAGCCCCGTGTACTCGAAGGGGAATCTTCGGACTACTCCGCGGAACCCGGCGTTGCGGCAGTGGAGGCCACCGCAGCTGCCGACGACGCCGACGCGCTGCCGCCATCGCGATCCGCCCGCGACTCGGTCGCGAACGTGAACTCGCCATCCACGAAGTCGACCTTCACCAGATCGCCGGCCAGCAGCTCCGCGCTCAGGATGCGCTCGGAGAGGCGATCCTCGATCTCGCGCTGCATCGCGCGGCGCAGCGGACGCGCACCGAGCGTGGGATCGTAACCGACCTCCGAGAGACGCTCGCGTGCCGCCTGCGAGATCTCGATGTGCATGTCGCGATCGAGCAGACGATCCTTGAGCTGCTTCACGAAGAGATCCACGATCTGCAGCAGCTCCGGCTTGGTGAGCTGCGGGAAGACGATCGTGTCGTCGACACGGTTCAGGAACTCGGGCTTGAAGTGCTTCTTGAGCTCCTCGTTGACCTTGCCCTTCATCATGTCGTAGCCGACCGACGAGTCGCCCTCGATCTGGAACCCCACGGGGCCACCGGCGATCGCGGACGAGCCGAGGTTCGTCGTCATGATGATGACCGTGTTCTTGAAGTCGATGACGCGTCCCTGACCGTCGGTGAGACGGCCTTCCTCGAGGATCTGCAGCAGCGAGTTGAAGATGTCGGGGTGCGCCTTCTCGATCTCGTCGAAGAGCACGACCGAGAACGGCTTGCGGCGCACCTTCTCCGTGAGCTGGCCGCCCTCCTCGAAGCCGACGAACCCGGGGGGAGCACCGAAGAGGCGGGAGACCGTGTGCTTCTCGCCGTACTCCGACATGTCGAGCGAGATCAGCGCGTCCTCGTCATCGAACAGGAACTCGGCGAGAGCCTTCGCGAGCTCAGTCTTGCCGACGCCCGTGGGGCCGGCGAAGATGAACGAGCCCGAGGGGCGCTTCGGGTCCTTGAGGCCAGCGCGCTGGCGGCGGATCGTCTTCGCGAGTGCCGAGATGGCCTCGTTCTGACCGATGACGCGCTGGTGCAGCGCCTCCTCCATGAAGCGGAGACGGCTGGTCTCCTCCTCCGTCAGCTTGAAGACGGGGATGCCGGTCGCCTGCGCGAGCACTTCGGCGATGAGTCCCTCATCGACCTCGGCCTTCGTCGCGACGTCGCCCGAGCGCCACTGCTTCTCGAGCCGCAGGCGCTCAGCGATCAGCTTCTTCTCCTCGTCGCGCTTGTTCGCGGCCGCCTCGAAGTCCTGGTTCTCGATCGCCTGTTCCTTCTCGGCGCGCACGACCGCGATCTTCTCGTCGAACTCGCGCAGCTCGGGCGGGCTCGAGAGGATCGACAGGCGCAGACGGGCCCCGGCCTCGTCGATCAGGTCGATCGCCTTGTCGGGCAGGAAGCGATCCTGCACGTAGCGATCCGCCAGGTTCACCGCGGCGACGATCGCACCGTCGGTGATCGAAACCTTGTGGTGCGCCTCGTAGCGGTCGCGCAGACCCTTCAGAATATTGATCGAGTGCGGGAGCGACGGCTCCGCGACCTGAATCGACTGGAAGCGGCGCTCAAGCGCGGCGTCCTTCTCGAAGTGCTTGCGGTACTCGTCGAGCGTTGTCGCGCCGATGGTCTGGAGCTCGCCGCGGGCGAGCATCGGCTTCAGGATGTTCGCCGCGTCGATCGCGCCCTCGGCTGCACCCGCGCCGACGAGCGTGTGGATCTCGTCGATGAAGATGATGATGTCGCCGCGGTTGCGAATCTCCTTCGTCACCTTCTTCAGGCGCTCCTCGAAGTCGCCGCGGTACCGGCTACCGGCGATCATCGAGCCCAGGTCGAGCACGTAGACCTGCTTGTCCTTCAGCGTCTCGGGCACCTCGCCCTTGATGATCGCCTGGGCGAGGCCCTCGACCACGGCGGTCTTGCCGACGCCGGGCTCGCCGATCAGCACGGGGTTGTTCTTCGAGCGACGCGAGAGGATCTGCATGACCCGCTCGACCTCTTTCTCGCGGCCGATCACCGGGTCGAGCTTGCCCTCGCGCGCGGCCTGCGTCAGGTTGCGACCGAACTGGTCGAGCACCTGCGACCCCTTGGACTCACCGCCGGACTCCGGGGCTCCCACGGTCGCGCTTTCCTTACCGGCCTGGTAGCCGGAGAGCAGCTGGATCACCGTCTGGCGCACGCGGTTGAGGTCAGCGCCGAGCTTCACGAGCACCTGAGCCGCGACGCCCTCACCCTCGCGGATCAGGCCGAGCAGGATGTGCTCGGTGCCGATGTAGTTATGGCCGAGCTGCAGCGCCTCGCGCAGGCTCAACTCGAGCACCTTCTTGGCGCGCGGGGTGAACGGGATGTGACCCGCCGGCGGCTGCTGACCGGTGCCGATGATGTCGGTGACCTGTGCGCGCACGGCGTCGAGTGAGATCTCGAGCTGCTCGAGCGCCTTGGCTGCGACGCCCTCACCCTCATGGATGAGGCCGAGCAGGATGTGCTCAGTGCCGATGTAGTTGTGGTTGAGCATCTTCGCCTCTTCCTGGGCGAGCACCACGACCCGGCGAGCACGATCAGTGAATCTCTCGAACATCTCCTACCTCCTTGCGACGCCATAGCACGGGAGTGGCGCCGCCGATGGGTCCAGGCTACGCGGTGATGCGGGATCGCGGTGGCGTGTTCGCCGCAGGCGTGACTGCGCCGCTCCGCCCCGTGCGCGGGTCTGTGACGGCCACGCGATCCGCCGCCGCGCGTCAGCTTCGCCGCACTGCAGGGATGCTACTGCAGCGCGGAAGTGAGCCTGGCGACCCCGTCGAGCAGCTGCGCCGGCACCGACTGTTGCTCCCACTCCTCGAGCGTGAGCTCTCGCGAATTCTCGCGGTAGTACTCGTTCACCTGCTCGAGCTCCTGCACGAAGCTCTCGCCATGCACCACCATCGAAATCTCCATGTTGAGCCCGAACGAGCGCTGGTCCATATTCGAGGAGCCCACGACGGCGACCTCATCGTCGATGGTGAAGTGCTTCGAGTGCAGGATGAACGGCGGACGGAACATCTTGATGTGCACGCCCGCGCGCAGCAGCTCCTCGTAGTACGAGCGCTGCGCGTGATAGACGAGAGCCTGGTCGCCGATCTCGGAGACGAACAGCTCCACCTCCACACCGCGTGCAGTGGCGGCGCGGACGGCGTTCATGATCGAGCCGTCGGGCACGAAGTAGGGGCTCGTGATGCTGATGCGCCGCTCGGCGGTGTAGAGCAGCGCGACGAAGACCTGCAGGTTGTTCTCTCCCGCGTAGCCCGGCCCGCTCGGCACGATCTGGCAATCGAGCTCGCCGGGCAGGGGCACAAGTTCGGCCTCGTTCGTGAGCTCTCGCAGATAGTCGCCGGTCTCCAGGTACCAATCCCCCTGGAACACGGCCTCGAGCCCCAGCACGATCGGCCCCTCGACCCGCACCATCAAGTCTTTCCAGTGCAGGCCGCGGCGGCGGTTCGAGCGCTTGTTGTAGCTCGAATCAACGAGGTTTTGCGAGCCCATGAAGCCGACTCTGCCGTCGATCACGATGAGCTTGCGGTGGTTGCGCAGATCCGGTCGCTGGTATTCGCCGCGCCACGGCCGCACTGGGAGCATGTATGCCCACTCCGCGCCGAGGTCGGTGAGGCTCTCGCGCGTGCGTTTGGCGCCCGGATTGCGGAGCGCGGAGATGTGATCGAGCAGCACGCGCACCTTCACGCCTCGCGCCACCGCCTCACGCATCGCGGCGAAGACGTCGTCGGTGGTCGAGTCGTGCACGAGGATGTAGAACTCGACGTGCACATACTGCTCGGCCGCGCGGATCGCCTCGGCCATCCTCGCGAACGATTCCTCGTAGTCGATGCAGATCGAAGCCGTGTTGCCCTGTAGCATCGGCTGCGCGCCGAGCGAACGGCCCAACTTCACGACGCTGCCGAGGCCGAAGTTCAGGCGCTCAGGCGAAGTAATGACGTCCGCTTCTTGCTCCGCGATCTGCGCGACGAAGTGGTTGATCGCCTCCTGCTTGCGCTCGCGGGAGCGCGGCAGGCGTTTACTCCCGATGATGAGGAACAGCAGCAGACCCGGGACGGGCAGCGCGAAAATCGCCATGAGCCAGGCCATGCCGGAGGTGGGGCGGCGGTTACGGGGCACCACGAACACCGCGACCACTCTGATGAGATTGTCAACAATGAGGACGATCCACGTCCAGACATACGGCCAGTTCACGCCGAACCAGTCGAAGTCCATGGATTTCCCTTCAGCCGCTCAGTGTGCGAACGCCGCACCCACTGATTACGGGAACGCGCTACGCATCACTGTAGCGAAGGCCACGGACACTCAGGAATCGTCGCGCGCGGGGAGACCGGCCTTGGCGCGCTCCTCGTCTTCGATCTGGCTGTAGACGCGACGCTCAGTGCGGTCGGCGCGCAGGATGAGCCGCAGCACCATCCAGAAGAAGAGCCCGATCAGCACGGTCGGGGTCAGCGACCACAGCGCGTTCAACCACCAGTTATCCATAGTGGTCTCAGTCTACCCGCCGCCTCAGCGAGAAACCCGAGTGCGCGGCGAGCAGGCAGCGGTCGGCGGGCGGTGGGCGCCAGCCGCTGATCCGCAACCGCTGAGCCGCGGTCGCTGAACCGCAGACGTGCCTACTTCACGAGCGGAAAGAGAATGGTCTCGCGGATCCCGAGCCCCGTAAGCGCCATGAGCAGACGATCCATGCCCATGCCCATTCCGCCCGACGGCGGCATACCGTGCTCGAGGGCGCGCAGGAATTCCTCGTCGATGGGCATCGCCTCGTCGTCGCCGCGCGCTCCCTCAGCGGCCTGCTGCACGAAGCGCTCGCGCTGCACTACCGGGTCGATGAGCTCGGAGTACCCGGTCGCGAGTTCGAAGCCGCGCACGTAGAGATCCCACTTCTCGACGACGCCCGGGATCGAGCGATGGTGGCGAGTCAGCGGACTCGTCTCCACCGGGAAGTCCATCACGAACGTGGGGCGCGTGAGCCCGCCCTTCACGAAGTGCTCCCACAGTTCCTCGACCAGCTTGCCGTGGTTCGGCAGGTGCACCTCGACGCCCTCGGCGTCCGCGAGCTGCTGCAGCTCCTCGACGCTCGTCTCCGGCGTGATCTCGCGACCGGCCGCCTCAGAGAGCGTGCCGTACATCGAGATGCGTTCCCAGTCCCCGCCGAGATCGAAGAGCGTTCCATCGGCCCACTTCACGACGTGCGTGCCTTCGCGCTCCGTGCCGACATTGGCAGCGAGCGCGGCGTTCTGAATCAGTAGCTGCGTGAGGTCGGCAATGCCGTTGTAGTCCGTGTAGGCCTGGTAGGCCTCGAGCATCGCGAACTCGGGGCTGTGCGTCGAGTCGGCACCTTCATTGCGGAAGTTGCGGTTGATCTCGAAGACCCGCTCGAGCCCGCCGACCGCTGCACGCTTGAGGTACAGCTCCGGAGCGATGCGCAGGAACAGCTCGGTGTCGAAGGCGTTGGAGTGTGTGACGAACGGGCGCGCCGAGGCGCCACCGTGCATCGTCTGCAGCATCGGGGTCTCGACCTCGATGAAGTCGCGCTCGGCGAAGGTGTGACGGAGGCTCGCCATCGTGCGCGCGCGGGTCACGACGTTGACGCGCGCCTGCTCGCGCTGAATCAGGTCGAGGTAGCGCTGGCGGATCCGCGTCTCCTCGCTGAGCTCCGCGTACATGTTCGGCAGGGGTGCGATTGCCTTAGCGGCGACCGTCCACTCCTTGACCATGATCGACAGTTCACCGCGACGGCTGGAGATGACCTCTCCGCTGACGAAGAGGTGATCGCCGAGGTCCGTGAGCTCCTTGTACCGCACGAGGGACTCCTCGCCGACCTCGGCAAGGCTCACCATCGCCTGGATCCTGGTGCCGTCGCCGGCCTGCAGCGATGCAAAGCAGAGCTTGCCGGTGTTGCGCTGGAAGACGATGCGGCCGGCGATGCCCACGGTCTCACCGGACGCGGTATCGGGGGTTTCTTCGAGATGACCGTACTGCTGTCGCACCTGCGAGATCGTGGTCGTCACCGGAAGCGAGACCGGGTATGCTCCCCCGCCGAGGTCCGCGTCGGCGTTGAGCCGTTCGCGCTTTTCGAGGCGCACCCGCTTCTGCTCGAAGATCTCTTCCGCGCTCGCCTCGGGGGCGGCGTCGGCGGGTGCTGCGCTCTGATCGCTCATTGTGGCGGGATCCTCCGGATCGTCTCGACGTACCGGTCCATCCTAGCTTCCGGCGTCAGAGCTCGGGATCGGCCCCGCCCGCGATGAGCTCCTCCTCGACCGCGGCGCGCACGATCCCTCCGACGATCCGATCGGGTACCTCGAGTCCGAGCTCGCTGAGCGCGCTGAGCGCCTGACGCACCACGGCTCGCGCGAAGTCGCCCGCGGCTCCCACAGCCTCCGCGTATGCGGCGCGATCCTGCTCCGCGACGATCACGGGCTCCGCCCCCATCTCCACGGCGAGTGCCTGGCCGATCGGGAGCACCGGCGCAGGAGCGGTCACCGCAACGGTCGCCTCCGCGAGGCGCGTGAGATCGAGGCTCGTGCCGGTAAACACCATGGCGGGGTGCAGGGCGAGGGGAATCACTCCGGCCGCGAGCGCTGGGGCGAAGACCTGGGAACCGTGCTCGGGCGCCGTGTGGATCACGAGTTGCCCCGGTTGCCATGCTCCAGTCGCAGTGAGCCCCTGCACGAGAGCGGGGAGCTCGGCTCCGGGTATCGCGAACAGGACGAGCTCAGAGCGCCGCACCACCTCAGCGACCTCGAGCACGGGCACGCCGGGAAGCATCGCTTCCGCTCGCTCGCGGCCCTCGTCTCCCGAGGCGTGGATGCCGATGATTGCGTGCCCCGCACCCGCGAGGGCCCGAGCGAGCACCGGGCCGACGCGGCCCGCGCCGACCACGCCGATACCGAGCCGTGAGGCCGCTGCTCCCACGCTCACGGTTCCACTTCCGAGCCTGTTTGTGACGGAAGGTCATAGCGGGTCGAGTCCCCGGTTCCCTCACGAGGCGGAACGGCGGGACCGAGGTCAATGTCGACGCGTTGACCTTCGATTCCAGCCGTCTCATCTTCCTGGCGCTTTGCGCGCTCTCGCAGTTCGATGAGTCGTCGCGCTTCTCCGCCCTGAATGCGGAGCATCGCCGCGGTGAGCTCATCGAACACGATGCGGGCGGTGCCGAGCGCGAGGCCACGCATCTCCATGCGCACGGGGCCGAGCACGGTGTGAGCCTGAATCGATGCGAGACCGAGGGGACGGTGCAGGAGCGGCCGTCTGAGCTGAACGGACTGCGCGCGGACAATGGGCATGATCGACAGCGAGCGGGTCAGCACACCGCGCCGCACGCGAAGCGTCGCGTGGTCGGAATCGTCGTCGGCGATCATGACGCCCGCACGGCGACGCCCCCAGAGCAGCACCGCGGCGGAGCGCTTTCCTGCCTGGACGTAGTGATGCGCGGCTCCGACGAGGCCGTCGCGAAGCGATGCGATCGCCTCGTCGGCGTTCCCCGTTCCCGGCAACAAGGTCTCAACGACGCGAAGCACGTCTTCCTCGCGCCCGACGGGGAGAACGACGTTCTGCACGCCGTTCTGGCCGCCCTGGGCAACAGAGTGGCCGGCGGTCGTGATCCGCACTTTCCACCAACCGAGGGGTCGCCACAGGAGCGGCTGCCGCGCCTCAACCGCGTGAATGCGGCCGAACGGGAGCGACTCCGTCATAGTCGCGGTGAGCCCCGAGCCCGTCCGTATGGCGTCGTCCGTGCGCGACAGTGTGAAGTTGAAGCCCTTATTGAACTGACCGAACATGACGCTCACCATGACGATGA
This sequence comes from Leucobacter sp. USHLN153, assembly GCF_037145615.1. NCBI lineage: Bacteria > Bacillati > Actinomycetota > Actinomycetes > Micrococcales > Microbacteriaceae > Leucobacter > Leucobacter sp. USHLN153. The sequence continues at coordinate 123,040 of NZ_JBBCXE010000006.1, read as the reverse complement.
TGAGCGGGATCACGCCGAAGATGAGGAACGCTTCGAGCACGGCTCCCCCGACGACGATGCCGATGATCAGCACCACGAGGATCACCGACTCCCAGCCGAGAGCGATGCTCGCGATGAGTCGACCGACGGGCACCTTCACGAGCGTCTGAGCGCGAAGCGCCTCGGGGTCGATATCGGTATCGATGAAATCCTGCGCCCGCGAGGTGAAGCGGTCTCCGGCGTTGTCGTACACGGAACCGTCGAACCCAACGGGTGGAGGGCCGCCCACCTCGCTGACGCCCGTCGCAGGCCCCGTGCCCCTACGCCGCGCGCCGGATACGCGAAGGATCTGCTCCCGCACCGTCTTCGCATCCCGATGGCCGAGATACGAGAGCTCCACCTTCCCGCCTTGGCCGGCAGTGACGACCTCGATCTTCGTGAGCCCGAGCACTCGAGCCAGGAGCGAGCGCTGGAGGTTCACGCTCTGGATACGCTCGAGCGGCGCGCGGCGATGCGACCGGAAGATGACTCCGCTGCGTGCCTCAACCGCCGAGCCCGTGATGCGGTATGTCGCGAAGCGCCAGCCGAGCCACGAGAAAAACACGATGAGCAGCAGGACCGCGACGAGCGCTCCAAACACCAGAAGCAGCAGACCCTGCTCCGCGAGGAACTCGAAGAGCGCCACGACATCGCCGTCTCCCGTCTCGACGTCGACGCCCTCGGAGCCCTGCAGCCCGTTCTCCAGAAAGAACTGGACGAAATGGTCGCGGAAGTTCGCGACGATGATGCTCGCGATCACGACCAGCGCGATACCTCCGCGCAGCAACGGCGAGAGCGGGTGCATGCGACGCCAGCCCTCCGCGTCCGAGGACCCTGGCAGTTGCGCGTCGACCGATGGGTCGACCACGCCCGCCGCGCGGGGAATCGGCCTCGCCGGGTCGCCGGCAGCCGCCGCGTCGGCGCGGGGCTCGTCGGTCACAGCCCGGACCTCCTCGCCTCGGCGAGCGAGACCAGGCGGTCCCGCAGCGCCTCCGCGTCCTCGTTCCGAAGGCCGGGAAGGTTTACACCGGTCGCGGCCGACGCCGTAACGAACTTGAGTGTCGCGAGCCCGAGTGCGCGAAGCAGGGGCCCACGCGTCACGTCTACGAGCTGCAGGCGGCCGTACGGAACCGCGATGACGCGCTCGAACATGATGCCCCGCCGAAACAGCAGATCGTCTTCGCGAAGCACGTAACCGATCGCGCGCACGCGCCGGAACGCGAGCACGGCATTGATCAAAAAGATGACGATGAGTGCCGGGAGTGCGATGCGGATGAACAGCGGCATCTGCTCCCCCGCGGTGACGAAGATCACGGCGAACACCGCCGCAATGACGACCACGAGCAGCACGTTCATGATCAGGTCGGCCCAAGCGTACGAGGGCGACACTCGCTTCCAGGTGACCTGCTCGGTCTGCCACTCACCCGCGGGCTCCGCCGTTTCGACGCCATCCGTTGTCATGGCTCCAGCTTAGGGCGCACCACCGACAACGCCAGGGCTGCGTCGTCGGCTCGCGAGCCCGGCAGCCGGCCCGAGCGCGGAACGCTCAGTGTTGCCGGAAGGCGGTCTGATCGACCGGTCCGCGCTCCGGACCGATGCCGGGATCCTCCTCTGCGTCATCATCGCCCGGAGGCACACGACACAGATGCTCCGCGATCGCGGCGCAGATCACGAGCACCACGCCACCCCCGACCACCGCCGCCATCGGCAGCCACGTCGCCGTCGGCGCGGGCACGCTTCGACCCGTGAGCGATAGCAGCAGGCCGATCCCGAAGCCTCCGAAGAGCCCGCCCACCAGCTGGCCCGCGCGAGCCGTCACCAACAAGCGCACCGCGTGGAACGGGTTTACAGCGCCCGGGCGGTGTCGCACTTGACGGTGCAGGCGGATCCCGAACCCGATGAGCACCCCCGCGAGAATCACGAGTGAAACCGCGAGCGAAGCTGGCGGCACGAACGGCGAAGCGCCTCGGCCGGTGAGACCGAACTGCACGACAAGCCCGATCGCAATACCCATTGCGGCAGCTGCAAGCACAGCCAGCGGGCTCGTGCGCTCGACGTTACGCATGCTCACTCCCAACCGCACCGGCGGCAGCATCGCGTGCACGTGCCTGGTTCTCGTCAAACGGCGAGGTGGTGTCGCCGATCCGCGCGAGCAGTTCTGCGACCCGCCCGTGCCCCATGAGCACGGCGTCCGGGTCGAGGTCCAACCAGGGCGCGAGCACGAAGTCGCGTTCGTGTGCGCGAGGGTGCGGCACCTGCAGTCGTTCGTCGCGGATCGCGCGGCCGCCGAACAGCAGGAGGTCGATATCGAGGGTGCGGTCTCCCCACCTCTCATCGCGCACACGCCCGTGATCGCGCTCGATCTCCTGCATGCGGTCGAGGAGAGCGTGGGGGCTCAGCATCGTTGAAGCGGTCGCGACACCGTTGAGGTATCTCGGGGCATCTGGGTCAGGGCCAGACGTCGTGAGCGCGATCGTCTCCCGCAGCGGCGATGCTGCGAAGCCTTCGATTCCGGGGGTCTCCGAAAGCTCACGCTGCGCTTCCCGGATCGTCTCCCCCCGATCGCCGAGGTTCGCTCCGAACGCGAACAGCACGGGCACCCACTGCGCAATCATCGCTGTTCGCTCCGCTTTCGTTCACGAACGACCGTCACCGACACATCTCCGAACGGTAGATCGATCGGCGCATCCGGCTTGTGCACGGTGATGCGCGCGGTGTGCACTCCAGCGAACCCCAGTGCGACGGCCGCCACGCGCTCCGCCACAGTCTCGATGAGATCGACCGGATCGGCCGCGACCGCCACGCTGATCGCTTCCGCGAGCTCGCCGTAGTGCACGGTCCGCTCGAGCGAATCGCCCGAGGCCGCCGGGGCGAGGTCGACTGTCAGTTCCGCGTCCACAACGAACCTCTGCCCGCGCTCGCGCTCGAAGTCGAACACTCCGTGATGCGCGAATACCTCGAGGCCCGTCAGCGTGATGCGGTCTTGCGGCGCCCCGCCGGCGACGGAGGCCGCGGTCGCGGCGACCTGTCGTGAGGGCACCAGATTCGGGCGCGCTGAAGTCGAGTGCGTCTCCTCCGGCTCACCGGTTCGCGCGCCGCTCCACGCACGCTGCACCGCGAGCGCCTGCCTGGTGCCGACCACGTCGTGCACGCGCACGCCCCAGGCGCCTGTCTCCGCCGCCAACGCGGAGACGACAGCCGTCGCGAGATCCCTCGCGTGCGCGGCTGAGTCGGGGGTCAACGCACGCTCCTCGCTGCCGACCCCTGCGAGCGCTTCTCCGAGCATCCGCTTCCGCGACGCCCCGACGAGCACGGGGAATCCCAACGCGCTCAGCGTGTCGAGTCCCGCGAGGAGCTGCCACCCCTGCTGCCCGGTTTTGTCGAAGCCGAGTCCCGGGTCGAGCACGATGTGCTCGGGGCTCACGCCGGCCTCGATCGCCGCGCGTGCACGCTCGGCGAGCGCATCGCTCACCTCGCGCACCACGTCCGCGTACTCGGAGCGCAGGTGCGCCGGATCGGGTATTCCCCGCCAGTGGCCGATGATGAACCGCGCATTGTGGTCGCGGCTCGCTCGCGCGGCGACGTGCAGCATTTCAGCATCGTGCAGGCCGCCGGACACGTCATTGATCACGCGAGCACCCGCAGCGACGGCGGCCGAGGCGGTCGCCGCGTGCAGCGTGTCGATAGAAACCGCGACGCCGCGCTGAGCCAGGGCCGTGATGACTGGCTCGACGCGCTGCAGCTCCTGGTCTCGCGGCACAGGCGTCGCGCCGGGACGAGTGGACTCCCCGCCGATATCCACAAGATCCGCTCCTTGGGCGGCGAGTTCGAGTCCTCTCGCGACCGCGGTCTGAGTCTCGGCGTAGCGCCCGCCGTCGCTGAACGAATCGGGCGTGACATTGAGCACCCCCATGATCACTGGGCGCGACAAGTCGAATCCCGCGATTTCCCCGCCGGTCACGCAGAGCCTTCCGGGTGACCGAGCAGGGAGAAGATGGGCGTCTGAGCCGCCGGATCGGCCAGCGACCCGCGCGAAGCAACCGTCACCGTGACGGACTCGCTCTGTCGCACGCCGCGATCGGCGACGCACCCGTGGCTCGCTTCGAGCACGACGAGGACGCCCTCGGGCGCGAGTCCGTCCTCGAGCGTCTGCGCGATCTGCTCCCCGAGTCGTTCTTGCACCTGGGGCCGGGCTGCCAGCACCTCGACCACTCGAGGGATGGCGCTCAGGCCCACCACGCGAGCCCCCGGACGGTACGCGACGTGCGCACGCCCTCGGAACGGCAGCAAGTGGTGCTCGCACATGGAGCGGAGCCTGATATCGCGCATCAGCACGAGTTCCCCGGTTTCCTCACCCACGGGAACGGAATCGGAGAGCAGCACCGCTGCGTCCTGGCCAACGCCCGCGAAGAACTCGCTGTAGGCGTCCGCCACTCGAAATGGGGTGCTCGCGAGTTCGGAGCTGTCGGGGTTCTCGCCGATCGCGCTGATCAATTCGCGCACTGCCGAAGCGATCCGCTCGCGATCCACCGTGTCCCCCATCGTGTTGTTACCTCGTATCGTCGCGATCGTCGTCGCCCCGCACGCCGAGATTGCGGGGAGGAAGACTCGACTCACCGGGCCGTTGCGACCCGGGCGCCGGAGTCGAGGTCTGCGATTCCTGCGGCGCCGAAGCACCCTGCGAGTTCGACGCCCCATCGATGATCGAAGTCGTCGCACCCTTCGGAGCGCCGCTCCCCGATTCGGTCGGCGTCGCACTCGAGTCGACCTCGGAATCGGCGACGGGAGGTTCTCCAACGTGGCGGTTGTCCGTCCGCACCGCGGCAGGCACCGCTATCGGCGGGCGATCCGACACCGGACGACCCTCGTGCGACAACCAGGTGGGCCGCGGGGCAAGCTTCTCCACATCGGTGAAGATTTCCGCGATCTGGATGTGATCGAGCGTCTCCTTCTCGAGCAGCTCGCGGGCGAGCCGATCAAGAATGTCGCGGTTCTTCACGAGCACCTCGTAGGCCTCATTGTGTGCCTGCTCCATGAGTGCGCGCACCTCGGTGTCGATCGCGGTCGCGAGATTCTCTGAGTAGTCGCGATTCTGGCCGAACTCACCCATGAAGGCTCCCGGCTGCCCCTGACCGAGCTTCACCGGACCGATGGACGCCGACATGCCGTACTCCGTCACCATCTTGCGAGCAGTTCCGGTGGCCTTCTCGATGTCATTCCCGGCTCCCGTGGTGGGATCATGGAACACGAGCTCCTCCGCGACACGGCCACCGAGCGCATACGCGAGCTGGTCCAGCAGCTCGTTGCGAGTCACCGAGTACTTGTCTTCGAGCGGGATCACCATGGTGTAGCCCAGTGCGCGCCCGCGGGGAAGGATCGTGATCTTCGTCACCGGGTCCGTATGGTTCAGCGCCGCGGCGACGAGAGCGTGACCACCCTCGTGGTAAGCCGTGATGAGCTTCTCTTGGTCTTTCATCAGTCGCGTGCGTCGCTGCGGACCGGCGATCGATCGATCGATCGCCTCGTCGAGCGCACGATTGTCGATAAGCTGCGCGTTCGAGCGTGCCGTGAGCAGCGCAGCCTCGTTCAGCACGTTCGCAAGATCAGCGCCCGAGAATCCCGGGGTCTTGCGCGCGACGACCTCGAGATCGACGTTCTTCGACAGCGGCTTGCCCTTGGCGTGCACCTGGAGAATCTTGAGTCGGCCCGGCATATCCGGGGCGTCGACCCCGACCTGGCGGTCGAAGCGTCCCGGGCGCAGCAGCGCGGGGTCGAGCATGTCGGGCCGGTTCGTAGCCGCGATCATGATCACGTTCGTCTTCGGATCGAAGCCGTCCATTTCGACAAGCAGCTGGTTCAGCGTCTGCTCACGCTCGTCGTGGCCGCCGCCCATGCCCTGACCGCGACGCTGGCCCACGGCGTCGATCTCGTCGACGAAGATGATCGCGGGAGCGTTCGCCTTCGCTTCCTTGAAGAGGTCGCGCACCCGGCTCGCGCCGACGCCGACGAACATCTCGACGAAGTCGGATCCCGAAATCGAATAGAAGGGAACACCGGCCTCGCCCGCAACCGCGCGAGCGAGCAGCGTCTTACCCGTGCCAGGAGGGCCGTAGAGAAGCACGCCCTTCGGAATGCGCGCGCCCACGGCCTGGAAGCGCGACGCGTCCTGCAGGAAGTCCTTGATCTCGTGCAGCTCCTCGACGGCCTCGTCGGCGCCAGCGACGTCCGCGAAGGTGACCTGGGGCATGTCCTTCGAAACAAGCTTCGCCTTGTTCTTGCCAAACTGCATGACGCCACGGCCGCCGCCCTGCATCGACGACAGCATCCACCAGATCAGCACGCCGATGATGAGGAGCGGGAGCAGGAAGCTCAGAACCGACCAGATCGGGTTCGCCTGAGGCACCTGATCGGAGAAGCCGTCCTTTAGTTTCGCGTCGTCGACCGCGGCCACCACGTCTTCACCGCGCGGGGCCACGTAGTAGAAGTAGACCTCCTGCGAGCCCGTCTTCTTGTCGGCCTTTTCCAACGTGAGGTTGACGCGCTGGTCACCGTCGACGATCTCTGCGTGTTCGGCCTTCCCAGCCGCGAGCATCTCGAGACCGCGGTCGGTCGAAATCTCGCGAGTATTTCCGCCCGACAGAAGCGACCACCCGATGAGCACAATGATCGGTGCGAGGATCAAGTACAGGAGCGGGCCGCGGAACAGCCGACGTCCCCTCGAGGTGCTCTTCGAGGTGTTATTCGTCGAATTCTCTGCCAAGTCTGGACCTTTCAGAAGGGTCGTGCCGGGAAGATCCAGCATGTGTAAGCGTAGCCAATGCCACTGACATGGGACTGAACTGAGGTCCCTGTCCGCTCACGGCGCACAAGAGCCACGCCCCGAGCACGAGCGGTGTCGTACTCCTGCTTACTTCCCGCCGTAGACATGCGGCGCAAGCACGGCCACGTCACGCAGATTGCGATAGTCCTCTGCGTAGTCGAGGCCGTATCCGACGACGAATTCGACCGGAATATCGAAACCGACGTAGGCAACGTCCACGTCCACCTTCAATGCTTCCGGCTTACGGAGCATCGTGCAGATCCGCACGGACTTCGCGCCCCGGCTCTCGAGGTTCTCCTTCAACCACGAGAGCGTGAGCCCGGAGTCAATAATGTCCTCGACGATGAGCACATCGCGCCCGGTGATGTCAGCGTCGAGATCCTTCAGGATTTTCACGACACCGCTCGACTTGGTGCTCGCTCCGTATGAGGAGACCGCCATCCAGTCCATCTGCGCGTGGAACCGCAGTTCGCGAGCGAGATCAGCCATGACCATGACCGCACCCTTCAACACCCCGACGAGCAGCGGCGGTTCGTCTGCGTAGTCGGCCTCGATCTCTCGAGCCAGCTCGGCGAGCCGCTGATGCAGCTCGGCCTCCGTGTGCAGCACGGTGGAAAGATTGGCACCCAGGTCTTTTGCGTCCATGCGTCTATTCTTCCATTGCCTCGTGAATCTCCAGGTCAGTATGCCGCGCAGTCGCGGCAGCGCCGTCGGATGCTGCGGCTCGATCCACGCGTGGCGATCCGCTTCGACGCGTGAACACGAGGCGACCGCTCGAGCGAGTGACCGTCGCGCCGGGCACTTCGATCGGGCCCTGCCCGCGCCAATCCGTGACGAGCGCCGACACCGCGAGCGTATGCTCACGGTTCAGCTCGCTTCCGAACTCTGCCTCCGCAACACGACGGACGATTCGGTGACGCAACGCTGCCGGGTTCGCCATGAGAGCCGAGACCGACACTGCAATTCCGGCTTCGGCGTGCTCGACGATCTCCTCGATCTGCTCATTCACCATCGCGTCAAACGCCTCGGCATCCTCGCGCACGATGTCCGCGGTGCGCGCGAACGCCGCAGCAACCCCGGGACCCAACTCTCGCTCGAGCACGGGCAGCACCGAAGTACGCACGCGCACCCGTGCGTACCTGGGATCGGCATTATGCGGATCTTCCCAGAAGGTGAGTTCGCCTTCGCGGCAGGCGGCCTCCGTCACCTCGCGCGTCACCTGGGACGCCGAGGACAGAAATGGTCGGAGCAGAACGTATCCACTGAGGTCGCGCCTCGGCGGAATCCCCGCGAGACTCCGCACCCCCGATCCGCGCGCAAGGCCGAGAAGCACCTGTTCCGCCTGATCATCCCGCGTATGCGCGGTGAGGATCGCCGCGGCGCCGACCTCGTTCGCGCACTCAGCGAGAGCCGCGTAGCGCGACTCCCTCGCCGCAGCCTCGGGACCGCCGCCCGCTTCGGCGACGCGCACCCGCCGAACCAGAACCGGCGCGAGACCGAGAAGCTCTGCTTGCGCCGCCGCCCGATCCGCCACCACCGCAGAACCCGGTTGCAAGCCATGATCGACAATCACCGCGCCCGCACGCAGCCCTGCCCGCGGCGCCTCGAACGCCGCAGCCGCCGCGAGCGCGAGTGAGTCCGCACCGCCCGAGAGCGCGACTAGCACGAGCGACCCGCTTTCCTCGGGCGTCGCGGTCCCCCGACTGCCACCCGCGCCGCCGAACTCAGCGCGCAGCGCATCGCGAACAGCGCGTCGGGTGGCGAGAATGGCGGTCTGCAGCATGCGGTCCACGCTACTCGCTGCCACCGACACTGCAGAAGTTGCGGCGGCCGAGCGCGGCTTCAGTCGGCCGCATGCAGAGCCGGTGGCGTCCGGTACCCTGGAGCAGCATTCGCCCAACGGCCGAACACGGGCCGTCAGAGACACACCAGAGGAGCGCGCATGGCCGCAGCATTCGACGCCGTTATCGAAATCCCGAAGGGGAGCCGCAACAAGTACGAGGTCGACCACGAGACCGGGCGGGTGTACCTCGACCGCGTGCTCTACACCGGCTTCGTCTACCCGACGGACTACGGCTTCTTCGAAGAAACGCTGGGCGAGGACGGCGATCCGCTCGACGTGCTCGTACTTCTCGACTACCCCGTCTTCCCCGGCGTCGGCATCAAGGTGCGCCCGGTCGGCGTGCTTAAGATGAGCGATGAGGCGGGCGGCGACGACAAGGTCATCGCGGTGCAGCACAAGGATCCGCGCTGGGCGCGCATCCAGGACGTCGCCGACATTCCGGAGTACACCCGCAAGGAGATCGAGCACTTCTTCGAGCACTACAAGGATCTCGAGCCGGGCAAGTGGGTGAAGGTCGACGCGTGGGGATCGGCCGCCGATGCGGAGCAGCTCATCATCGAGGCTCAGCAGCGCCTCGCGAACGAGCACTGAAGCTCAGTAGTCGATGCGCGCAGTAGCGCGAGAAACGAAGAGCGGTTCGGGATCATCGCGATCCCGAACCGCTCTTTCTTTGTGCCCTGACCCGGGCCTGCCATCGCGCCGCCGCAACCCGTCACGCCGTCGCTGCCGCAGCGAGTGCCCGCGGCGGCACTCAGTAGAAGCTGATGACGCTCGCCGGGTCGACGAAGTCGTACCAGCCGCTGTCCTGGTTCGGACGCATCTCGAAGTGCAAGTGGCACCCGGTGCTCGCGCCAGTCGACCCTACGTAGCCGAGCACCTGCCCCGCATACACGGCTTGACCCGGCGAAACAATTGCCCAGCTGATCATGTGCGCATAACGCGTCTGCCACCCGTTCGGATGGTTCACAGTGACCATGTTGCCGCCGCCGCCACCGTCCCAATAGGTCAACGCGACGGATCCGGAGGCCGCGGCGACAATCGGGGTGCCGCACCCGGTCGCGAGGTCGATACCGGTGTGGTCCGGGCGCCCCGGGGGCCTGAAGCCCTCGGAGACGTAGAAACCTGAGGTCGGGTAGACCCAGCCGTTCGAAGTGACAGGGCCGCCGCCACCGCCACCGCCGGTGCCACCGCCGTTACCACCGCCGCCGTTACCACCGCCGCCGCCGCCTCCGCCGCCACCGCCGGAGTTCGCGTTCTCCTGCGCAAGACGCGCGGCCTCCTCGGCAGCTCGTTTCGCGGCCTCCTCGGCCGCCTTCCGTCGCTGCTCCTCCTCGATGCGGAGGCGCTCCTGGTAGCCGTCGACGGTCTTCGTCGTCTTGTCCTTCAGCGCCGCGAGCTGCGCCTTCAGCGTCTTCTGCTGCGCCTCCTGCGCCTGTACTTTCTCGCCCTGCCCGGCTACGGCCTCGGCAGCTGCCTGCTCCTTCTGCTGCTGTTCCTCGCGCAGCACCTCACGCTCTGCCGCCGCTGCGTCGGCCTGCTTGCCGAGCGTGTCTGCCGTGTTCGCGGCCTGTTCGGCCTCCTGCGACAGCGAAGTATTACGCTCCGTGGCCTTCGACATCGACGCCATTCGATCGAGCAACGCGTCGGCTGTACTGCCATCGGAGTCCAGGAACATCTCGACGCTTCGGTCGACGCCGCCCGAGCGATACATCTGCGCGACCAGAGCGCTGGCACGTTCCGCTGCCTCGTCAGCGTCTTTGCGGCTTTGTTCGGCCTGAGCGGCGAGCGTTTCCGCCTTCTCGGAAGCAGCGGCGAGCGCGGCCTCGGCCGCGTGCAGGTCCTCGATGGTCGTCGCGTGCAAGTTTCGCAAGCGATCGAGTTCCTTTTCGCCTTCGGCGATGAGTTGCTCGATTCGCTTGACCTCCGCAGCGGCGTCGGCCTGGTTACTCTTTGCAGCCTGCACGTCGTCCCAGGTCGGCAGATCGAGCGCGTACGCGGGGCTCGCGCCCACGTTGCCTCCAACAATGACACTGGCCGCGACGGCGCACGCAGCAAGCACTCCGAGTGCACGCCTCATGACGCTCGACTGTGGTTTCCGCATCCCGCCCTCATGTCCTGCTTCAGAAACTGGTCCATCGATACGCTAGCACCAGATTTCTCGCCGAGCGGAAGGCGGGCCGGAGGATAACGATTCGGTCACCGATCCCCCCGGTACCGCTTCCGTTCCTCGCCGACCACCGATAACGTGGCCAGCGACCGCCGACAATGGCGTCGTCGGTCCCTAACTTTCACTGTGAACTACTGACGCTCGAGGTTCTCGTACTGAATGCATGACGGGGCGCATGCCGAGCATGGTGTGCTGAATTCTTAGAGCGGGGGCTCGGCATTGCCCTGTGCTGAGCGCCGCATGCAACTCCGCACCCGCGGGCACCGGTGCATCTGGAGATCTTGTGAAACTCCGTATCTCGGTGGTTCACCGCACCGACTCGGCACCGGCCTGCACTCGCAATGTCGCAGTAACGTTCGATGCAACGACAACCGTTGGTGACATTGCCCGCAGTCTGGTGCGCGGAGGCGCCGGGCACCGCGCCTTGATTCCCATAGCAATCCATCGACGTGCGCCACTCACCCTTCGAATGCAGCGCCCAGACGGCACGATCCTCATTCTCGATCACGGCGATCTCGCCGCCCAGTCGGGACTGATGTCGGGCACCAGGGTGGAACCCGTTCTCGAATCTGAGCCCGGGCCCGGTGAACGGGCGCGCCCTACGACAGCCATGTTGACCGTGCTCGGAGGTGAGCAAGATGGCGCGCAATTCATCGCGGTGCACGGCGACACCCTGATCGGCCGCGATCGGTCCAATCGCGTCGAACTCCACGAAACAGGTGTGTCCCGAAAGCACGCGGTACTACGGTGGCGTTCGGGTGTATTGGAGATCAAGGATCTCGGCTCCTCGAACGGGACTGCCGTGATCGACGCCGACGGTCAGCGCCAGACACCGAACGGTTCACCAATCCGCATATTCGGATCAGCGATCGTGGAGTTCGGCACGGTACGGGTGCGAGTGGAGGTCGGGCCTGGCCCGACCGAAAGCGCTCCCGCAGGGTTGCTCGCTCCGAGCACCTGTGCGACGGCGAGATCACTGGGGCGCTTTCACCTCCAGTCGCCGACTGTCGATCCGGTATATGCGCCGACCCCGGTCGAGCTTCCCTCACCGCCCGACGAGCAGGATCCGACGCGCTTCCCGCTGATCGCGCTCCTAGCTCCGCTCTTCGTGGGCGCAGTGCTCTTCATGACCACCCGCTCGGCGGCGAGCGTGCTCGTCCTCGCGCTTTCGCCGCTCATCATGCTGGCGTCCTGGTTGGACGCGCGAATGCAGCGGCGGCGCGCCTCGCGTACGAGGTTGTGCGAATTCGAAGAGAGCCTCGCCGCCATTGAGGACTCTCTCGCGCTGAACTGTGAGAAGGAGCGCGAGGCGCGCGACCGCGAGTCTCCGCCCACCTCAGAGCTCCTTCGATTCACCTCACCTGGTGAATCGCGGCTATGGTCGCGGCGTCCGGAGCATCCAGCCTTTCTCGAGCTCCGGCTCGGCTCCGCCACAGTCCCGAGCCGCACGACCGTAGAACTCCCCTCTCGTGGACGTCTTGCCCAGGTGCACTGGGAAGCACTCACGCGCGTACACAGGCTCTTCTCGCGGATTCCCGGAGCGCCAGTACTCGAGCGCCTCGATCACTGCGGTTCTCTCGGAGTCGCGGGCGATGAACCGTGGACCGAGGGGGTCGCTCGGTCGCTCCTCGTGCAGGTGCTTGCGCTCCACTCCCCAGCAGACCTGGTGTTCGCAGCCTTCGCCACGCCCGAGCAGGCGCGGCAGTCCTGGTCCTGGCTCGCGTGGCTCCCGCACACAGATTCCGCTTACAGTCCTCTGACATCGCCGCATCTGTCGGCCGACGCGCGGAGCTCAGGGCTGCTTCTCGCAGAACTCGAGGGGCTCCTTGTAACTCGCGCGCGTGCAACCGATCCGCTGCTGCGCTCACGCTCCACCTTCGACGCAGGCTCCGCGTCGGCACGCCTCGAACCACCCGCGAGTCGCATGACGCCCGCGATCGTCGTATTCGTGCTCTCCGACTCGCTCGTCGACCGCGCTCGGCTCGTGTCACTCGCGGAACGTGGGCCGGATGTCGGGATCCATTTGGTCTGGCTCGCGTCCCAATCCGGCGGGGTTCCCGCGGCCTGTCGCACCACCGTCGAAGTGCATGTCGACAGCTGGCATGCTCACTTCGTTCGGAGGGGAGAGACAGTGCAGCTCGAAGCTCTCGACCTTATCGACCAGCCGATCGCCGAGACGTTCGCGCGTGAGCTCGCGCCGATCATTGATGCGGGCGCCCGGATTATCGATGACTCCGATCTCCCGCGGACGATCGGTCTTGCGCAACTCGTTGCCAGCGATGTTCTCGGTTCGCCCGCCACGATCGCGCGGAATTGGCGGGACACCGACAGCATCGCCACTGATTGGCGGCCTGGCTTCGAACGCAAGGAGGGAAGGTTCGCGGCGTGCGTCGGGCAGGCGAGCGAGGGGCCGATCGAGATCGATCTCCGCGCGCACGGCCCGCACGCGCTCGTCGGGGGCACGACCGGCTCCGGGAAGTCCGAGTTCCTGCAAACGTGGATCGTCTCCCTCGCGGCAAACTATTCCCCAGACCGAATCACGTTTTTGCTCGTCGACTACAAGGGTGGCGCGGCGTTCGCCGACTGCGTTGCTCTGCCGCACACAGTCGGCCTCGTCACAGATCTCAACACGCATCTCGTGAAGCGGGCTCTCACCTCGCTGCGAGCGGAGCTTCGATACCGAGAAGAACTTCTCGCGGAGAAGGGCGCGAAGGATCTGCCCACGCTCGAGCGCCGCGGCGATCGGGAGGCCCCTCCTGCGCTCGTGATCGTCATCGACGAGTTCGCTGCGCTGGCGCGGGAGATACCTGAGTTCGTAGATGGTGTGCTGGACATCGCGCAGCGCGGGAGGTCTTTGGGTCTCCACCTGATCATGGCAACGCAGCGACCGGCCGGGGTGATCAGCGACAACCTCCGCGCGAACACGAACCTCCGGGTTGCTCTCCGCATGGCCGACGCGTCGGACAGCGTCGACGTGATCGGTTCGAACGAGGCCTCAACGTTCTCCGCAAGCACTCCGGGGCGTGCAGCAATCAAGATCGGAGCCGGCCGAGCGACGCAGGTGCAGACCGCCTACCTCGGGGGCCGAGCTGAAACCGAAACTCGGGATTCGGTCGAAATCTGCGACCTCGGTTTTGGCGCTGGCGCACCATGGGTCCTCCAGCCCGAACTCCGTCCCGGCCGAAGCCGGGCGGCTCCGCAATCAGACGGCCTCCGCGACATCGAGGTGCTCGTTCGCAATATCGGCAACGCGGCCGTTCGTCTTCGACTCGCAGCCCCCCGCGTGCCCTGGATGGACCAGCTCCCTACCTGTCTTCCGCTCGAGTCCGCGCTGCCGGTGTTGCCGCCTCTCGGCTTTCTCGAGTCACCGCCGGCGTCCCGCGTGCTCACATTGGGGCTTGTCGACGAGCCGCACCTGCAACGTCAGCGACCTTACACGGTTGACCTCTCGCAGGTCGGGAATGTCGCGGTGTTCGGTGGGGCGGGGAGCGGGAAAACGACCTTCCTCATGACGGCCGCCGTGGCTGCTCTGAGCATCGACCCCGCGACTCGGGTGTACGCGATCGATTGCGGAGTCGGCGGGCTTCGTCTGGGGAGCTCCGGCGGGGGGCGTTCCGGAGGCTCGCTCGCGCCGGACGCCGCCGGTGTTGTCGCAGAATCGCGGCCCACGGGCCTCTCACTGCTCCCTTCCACTGGCGCTGTAATGCGCGGTGAAGATGGCGAGCGAGTGGGGCGCCTGTTCCGCATGCTCAAGGAGATCATCGGAAAGCGCGCCGCAGATCGCATGAATGACGTACCGGTCCTGCTCCTCATCGATGGGCTCGCCGCCTTCCGCGACCTGCACGAGCATCGCAGTGGCCCTTCCGATCTGTTCGCCGACCTCGCTGAGATCTCTGCAAGCGGGAGGAATGTCGGAGTGCACACCATCATTTCTGCCGAACGGAGCAGCGGACTGCCTGCGGCTCTCTCGGCGAATTTCCCAGAGCGAATGACCCTGCGCATGACTTCGGATCACGATTATCAGGTGCTCGGAGTGCCGCCTCAGGCGCTCGTGGACGCGGCGCCCGGTAGAGCACTGCACCTCGGCACTGGCGCGGAGCTGCAAATCGCGTGCCTCGGGACCGGTTCCGTCGAGACGGATGCAGCCCTCTCGCGCCTCGCAGCGGCCCTGCGCGAGCGGGGGATATCCGACGCTCCGGCGGTGCCACCCCTCCCCCGCGTCATTCGAGGCACCGAGATTCGGCTTACTCCTGAGAATCGCGCACCATTCGCGATTGCAACCGCCGACTGGTCTCCTGCTGCCGCGCCCGGCTCCGGCTTACTCCTCGTCACCGGTCCTGCGGGTTCCGGACGAACGACGGCAATCATGTCGCTCCTCGACGCCATTCGCATTGATTGCCGAGCCTCCGGGGCCGCATACGAAACCTTCCTCATTTCCTCGTACCGCTCCGAGCTTGGCTCTCTCCGCGATTGGACCGACATCGCGGAGACCATCGAGACGCGAGCTGTCATGTTCGAGCGTCTACAGCGTGCACTCGCGAACACGTCAACTTGCGCTCCGCCTTCCGTTTCCCCGTCCGCTTCCACTGCTCCATCCGCTCAACCGTCGGATGCCCGCCGCGTTGTGGTGATCGAGGACGTCGGAGGGTTCGATGGCACGGGTGATGAATCGGCCCTCGCCGCGGTGCTCAAGCTGCTCCGTCGAAGCGAGTACACCACTGTGATCGAGGGTGAGAACGCCACACTTGGCGCGGTGTGGGAACTCTCGAACGCTCTGCGCGGGGCACGCTGGGCGCTCGCGCTCCAGCCAGACGCGGACGACGTACCCAGCATCTTGGGCACTGCGTTCCCGCACATGAAGCGCGCCGACTCGCCGCCGGGTCGCGGGGTAGTAATCTCGGGCGGCCATCTTACGGGCGTGCACGTTGCATGTTCCGAAGAGGGGTAAGACGTGAGCTCCACGACAACGCGGGTGCTACGCCACGTCCAGCAGAGCATCGGCGAACATGCCCTGCGAGACCTCCGCGCTCGGCGGGTGGAACAGGCTTGCAGCCGCGTCGCGATACAAGCGACTCGCTTCGCTCTCCATGTTGAACCCCGCCCCTCCGCTGCATACGAGGGCCGTCTCGGCAGCGGAGCGAGCGGCTTCACCTGCTGCGATCCTCGCAGCGACGAGGCGCGGCGCCCAACCGACGCCATGATCGACCAGCTCATCGAAGTCACGCGTATAGGCATCGAGCTGCGCCGGTACCGAGAGGAAGCATCGATGCGCTTCGGCGAGACGCGAGCGCCACTCGCCGAGTTCCGAGAGCGCGGTCTCGCGCGACGCCGAGCGACGACTCTTGAGCGCCGAGGCCGCAACTGCGAGCGCGCGCCGCGCGACCCCGGCATACACCGATGCCACGAGCAACTGAAAGTTGCTCGTGATCGCGAACGTCAGCAGGTCGGGCGTGCGGCCGGGAGAAATTCGCCGGGCAACGCGGTCCGCCCGCATCTCAACCTCGTCGAGCCGGGTAGCCCGGCTCTGCGAGGCGCGCATTCCGAGGACGTCCCAGTTGTCGGAGGTCGTAATTCCCTGCGCGCAGCGTTCGATAAAGCCGTACACCAGCTTCGGATCAGCTGGGTCGCTCGCATCCAAGCCGTGAGCAATCAGTCGAGTCCAGGCCGGAGAAAGCGAGGTAAAGATCTTGGTACCGGTGAGACGGTAGCCGCCGTCAGTCGCTGGCTCCGCTCGGGTATTCGAGCCCTGCAGTACCCAGTCGTTCGCGGGCTCGCTGATGCCGAACGCGAAGATCTCCCCGGCCAGCGCTTCCTCGAACACGTAAGAGAGGGAGTCGTCCCCTCGGGCCGACATCGCAGCGACGACTCCCGTGCACATGAGATGCATGTTGACACCGAGCGCTGTCGCGGGGGCGGCACCGGCAAGACGCTGCTGCAGTCGCGAAACCTCGTGGAGGGAAAGCCCCGGTCCTCCATGCGCCGCGGGCACGAAGAGCGTGAGGTAGCCGGCTTCCCGCAGCTCACGAAGATCGTCGTCGAAGAACTCGTTACCCCGATCCGAAGCCGCGGCGCGCTCTCGGAACCGCACCAACAACGCTTCGGGAAGGTGTCGCTCAGCGAGTTCGGTGTGTCTCATCTCGCGATCCATCAGCGGTCTTCCTCCTTCGAGCCAGGTAACTTGTGTCGACCATCAGCGCTCGCTTGGAACACGAGGGCCCCATTGTGCCCGCCGAATCCGAACGACGTCGACAGCACGGTGCCGAGTCCCACCTCGCGCGCAGTACCGGAGACGAAGTCGAGCTCGGGAAACTCGGGGTCCGCGAGATTCATCGTCGGAGGGATGCGACCTTTAGCGAGCGACAGCACTGCTATGACTCCCTCGACGACTCCGGCGGCTCCGAGGAGATGGCCGGTGCTCGACTTCGTCGCGGTGAGAGGGACGGATTCTGCCCGTTCTCCGAGAGTGCGACGCAGTGCCACGATCTCGGCTGCATCACCGGCGAGAGTGCCGGTTCCATGCAGGTTCACGTGGTCGATGGCGCTCGGCGCGAGCTCGGCGTCAGCGAGACTCAGCTCGATCGCGCGCGAGGCCCCCCGCGCCTCAGGATCCGGCGCAGTCGCGTGGTACGCGTCACTCGATGCTCCGAAGCCCGCAAGCTCGGCGAGCGGAACGGCGCCTCGCGCACGCGCACGCTCCTCGGACTCGAGAAGGATCGCAGATGCACCTTGGGACATCACGAAGCCGGCACGCGCTCGGTCAAACGGTCGGGAGGCCTCAGCCGGGTGCGATTCGTATCCCACCGCGAGGGAGCGGAGGTTCGCGTTCGAGGCGAGATTCACGGCCCCGAGGCAATCCTCCATGCCGACGACCAGCGCCGCGTCCGCGTACCCGTGGCGGATGCGTCGCAGTGCTTCTCCGAGCGCGACAGCTCCGCTGGCGCACGTGGCCGATACTCCCTGGGCGGGTCCTGTCGCGCCGTACCGCTGCGCAAGTAAAGCAGCTGCCGCATCTGGAGCGCCGTATACGGCGAGTGAAAGCGGGACGGCTCGAGGGCCGCGCTCGTCGAGTGCGCGCGTAGCCGCCTGCATCGCGTCGACGGGGCCAGATCCCGTCGCGGCGATGATAGTCACGCGGTCCTCGTCGCCGGCCCACGCCTCTGGGGACGGCTGGAGGCCCGCGTGTGCGAGTGCCTCATCAGCTGCGGCGAGCGCCCAGAGCTGCACCGGGCTCAGCCGGCGTGCGAGCCCCGGCGAGACGAGCCCCTCCGTTTCAAAACCGGAGATCTGCCCACCGATACGGACCGGCAGCTCATCGAACTGCGATCCCTCCAGGACTCGAATCGCGCTTCGCCCGCGGACGACGGAATCCCACATCGCGTCGACGCCGATGCCGCTCGGAGTAACTGCGCCGAGCCCGGTGACGACGACTTTGCGCTTCACAGCTGCACCGCCGATCCGTCGAGCACGCGTTCTGCCGTCTCATTACGGCGCACTTTTCCGCCGACAGTGCGCGGCAGTGCGTCCAGCCGGAACCATCGACGGGGCACGTACTGGGGAGCGAGACGCGCAGTTGCCCAGTCGACGAGAGTTGCACGGCCGAGAGGCACCGCGTCTCCAACACCAGGTCGGACCTCCCCACTGCCCGTGTCGAGACGAGGCACTTCGACGACAAGCGCCACGATCGACCCCAGGGTGAAGTGAGGCAGCGCGACGGCGCATACGGCAGCGAGCCCCGGCATGCCGTCGAACGCCCGCTCGACCTCGACGAGCGACACCTTGTGTCCCCCGGTCACCGCGATATCGCCCGCTCTCCCCAGCAGCTGCAGTTCGCCATCGACCATTCGAGCCTGGTCGTGCACGGTGGCCCAGCCGTCCGCGCCTCGCAAGACCTCGTCGGTCGTGCCTGCGAGGTATCCATCCGAGCAGGCCGCGGCTCGAATCCAGAGGGTGCCGGGTTCGCCGCTCGGGAGCTCGCTCCCCACCTCATCCCGCACGCTCGCCGCGATACTCGGGTACACGCGAATGCTCGTGCCGTCGCCGCCTCTGCTATCGCCGATAAAGCCGATCTCGGCCGCGCCGTAGTAGCTGATGAGTCGAGCTGCGGGGAGCACGCGCGCGAGTCCCTCGCGGAGCGAGCGCGGGAGGTTGGCGCCGCCCGTGATCACGAGATCCAGCCGCGCGAAGGCCTGCGGATCGCGGCGAGCGGCATCAGTGAGTGCGCGAACCACAGCTGGGACCGCCACGATGCGCGTGATGCTTTCGTCGCGCACGCGAGCGGCCACAGCAAAGGGATCGAACTGATCGGCCACGTGCACAGTGCCGCCCGTTGCGAGACACTCGATCACCGCGTACAGCGTGAGGCTGTAGGACACCGGTCCCGGCGCGAACGTCACGACCCCGGGGAGCGGGTCGAGGTGCGCGCTCGAGACGGCGACATTGTCGCGGTACTGCTGCCGGGTCTTGAGGAACGCCTTCGGGCTACTCGTCGTGCCTGAAGAGAACAGGAGGAGAAATGCTTCATCCCCGTCACGTACGGAGGGCGCCGGCACGGGCGCCGCCTCCGCCTCGAGGCGCTCGAACTCTGCGAGCGAAACGAGAGTGCCGCCCCAGCCGCGCTCGGCGAGAGCCGCAGCGAGATCGCGGGAATCTGACACGATCACCCCGATACCGGTCGCGAGCACCACGTTGACACGGTGCTCAAGCGGCCAACGCGGGTCAATGGTCGCGGACACGGCTCGATAGCCCGCGAGCGCGCCGACGAAACGAGCGGCCGCGAACGCCGAGTCGACGCTCACCGCACTGATCGGGATACCGCCCGTCTCAGGCGCCGGCACGGGCGGATTCGCTTGGTCGCGATGCAGACCGTCCACCACCGCGAACGTGCGCCGCGAAAGTTCGACGAGCTCCGAATAAGTCAGGTGGGAGAGCCGACCCTGCGATCCCTCACCGACGATCGCGAGCCGCCCGGGATCGTGCTCGGCGACCTGCAGGATTGCCGATGTGATGGGCATGCGTTCAGTTTACGCGCGCCGCCGCCCGGCGCAGGCGCCCACTCGAGCGCCCTGCCATTCGACGTCGCGCACGAAGCTCATCCGGCCGCGAGCAGACCCGTGACGCGATAGGGAATGACCTCGCGTAGAAAGAGGCTGGTCGAAGTCCGAGTGATCCCAGGACACAGGCGGATCTCCTCGCTCACGCGATACAGGTCGTCGGGATCGCGCGCGACCACGCGAAGCAATAGGTCCGTGCTCCCCGCGGGGGCGAAGCACTCGAGCACCTCCGGAATATTGGCGAGCGCGGCGATCGCGGCACTGATCTGATGCTGATCGAGCTCCACCTGCACGCTCGCCCCGACCGGTCGCCCGAGCGCCGCGGGCGTCACCCGTGAGCTGTGCAGCCGCAGCGCGCCCTCCTCCTTGAGTTTCTCGAGTCGCACCTGAACCGTGCCCCGGGCGAGGCCCAGTCTGGTGGCGATCATCGCGGTCGGCATGCGCGCATCCTCGTCGAGTAGGTGGAGGATCCGGCGGTCGGTCGCGTCGATTGCACTCATTTTGTCCACTTTCTGCTGGGTCACACACGCACGTATTGATCATATCGATCAATTTGAAAGACGCCGCTTGCGCAGATCGCCCTGATGCGATGGAATCTTACCTGTGCCGGTGAACACCATCACCGCACACGTTCACAGCCCGCACCACCCCGCGGGCAGCCACTCGGATGCTCCACCCCCGCGTCCAACAAGGAGATGCCATGCAGCCCGCCGCTCCCGCGACCACGCTCGCGCACCGCGACCAAACGCTCACCACCTCGAGCACCCACCCGGCATCAGCACCACCTCCGGCCGCTCGGGCCCAGCTGCACCGCCCGCGCGCACGGGTCGCACTCACCGCGCTCGCCCTGTTCACGCTCCTCGTGAGCGCGAACCTCAGCACTCCGCTGTTCCCGCTGCTCGAGACGCAGCTCGGCTTCGGTGCGCTCGGCACGTCGATCGCGTTCTCGAGCTACGTGATCTCACTGATCGTCGGACTGCTCTTCTTCCGAGGCGCCGCCGATCGGGTGAATCGGCGCACCGTGCTGATCTGCGCGCTCGCTGCGGCCGCGCTCGCCACCGCGGCCCTCGCCTTCGCGCCGACGCTCGGCTGGTTCTGCGTCGGTCGCGCGGTGCAGGGCGTCGCGGTGGCGTGCGCGACGGGTACCGGATCGGGCGCGCTTCGAGCGCTACTCCCCGGCCGCCCCGCCCTCGTCGGCCGCCTCACCCTGCTCGCAACATCGGGCGGCGTTGCGGCAGGTCCGATCCTCGGCGGATTGCTCTCGCTCACCGCCACTCCCCTGCAGACCCCCTACATCGCCACCGCGATTGCGCTCGCAGCGCTCGTCCCCGTCATCTTCGTGGTGGCCCCGCACCTCGAGTGCGCACCCCACTACCGGGGCATCGCGCTCGCCGATGCCCCCGATCCGCGCCCCGACACCGCGGGACCGACCGGCCGCAACGATCCGGCCGCCGCCCGCGCATTCCGTCTCGCGGCCGCCACCGGGTTCCTCAGCTTCGCCGTCTTCGGGTTCTGCCTCTCGCTCGCCCCCTCGCACTTCGCCGCGATCGCCGGCACCGACTCGCGGCCCATCATCGGGCTGCTCGCCGCAGTTACGCTCGCGGCGTCGGCGCTCGTGCAGCTGCTGCCCCTGCGCGGAGCTTGGCGACTCCCCGTGGGGCTCACCGTGCTCGCCGTCGGTCTCGGCGGCCTCGCGGTCGCCGGCGCGGTCGGGGCGGTGGGGTTCCTGGTTGTCGCTTGCGCGCTCGCGGGGATCGGGCAGGGCGTTGCGTTCCAGGCCGCGTTCACGGCGGCGACGAGCGCGGTGCACCCGCTGCGGCACGCGTCGACGGTCAGCGCGGTATACACCGTCACCTATCTCGGCAGCGCGGTCCCGGTGATCGCGCTGGGTGCGCTCGCGGAGCGCTTCGGGCTCGCCGACGCGGTGACGCTCTTCGCCCTTACGACCGCGGTCGCCGCGCTCGCGCTCGCGCTGGTCGGGGCGCGGCGACGCTGACCAGCGCGGCAGGATCGCACGGCGCACCAGGTGACCGTCTTCAACAGCGGATCACGCGTCAACACGCAAAACTCCGCGCGATGCGTGCTGTTGACCGCGAAACTGCTGCTGAGGGGGCAGGATCGCGCGGGACCCCGACCCCTACTCGGCGAGCGCTGCGAGCGCCTGGCGATCCACGTCGCTCTCGATCAGCAGCCCGAAGCGGTCCGCAACGGCGCGCCGAGCGATCTGGCTCGCGAGCGATGCCTCACGCTCGGCGATCGCCTCGAACAGGCGGCGGTCGATCGCCGCGGACTCGAGCTTCAGCTGGTTGTCGTGCTGCTCATTCTCGACGTCCCGCTGGATGATGCCGCGGAGCACCCCCGAGACCGCCTCGCCGGTGAGCCGCAGCATTTCGTTGCCGCTCGCCTCCCAGATCGCCTCGTGGAACTCGATATCAGCCGCCGCGAAGGTGTCGGCGTTCGCTTCGGCATCCCGCTCCATCTGCTCGATGGCGGCCTGCATGCGGCCGAGCTGCTCCTCGTTGTGGCGCACCGCCGCGAGACGGCTCGTCGTCCCCTCGAGCACCACGCGGTACTCGACGAGTGCGGCGACGTCCAGCGCGTCGGTGCCGACGAGCGCGCGGAGCGAGCGCGACAGCGTCTTCGACGACGGAGCGAGCACGACGGGGCCGCCCCGCGTCCCCGGGCGCGACTCGAGCAGGCCCATGCTCTGCAGAATGCGCAGGGCCTCCCGGACCGTGGGTCGGCTGACGCCGAACTGCACCATGAGGTCCCGCTCGCTCGACAGCTGCGATCCCACGGGAATCTCGCCAGAGATGATCGCCTGCTCGATCTGATCGACGATGCGCTGATACGTGTGCACGGGTACGGCGGGCTCGAAACTGTGGGGAGTAGTCACTGACGCATATTCCTAACAGGGAACGGCGCGACACGCGCCGGAAATGGGTCGAGAGCAGCCACGCAGACCCTCGGAAGAACCTATCGAAATCCTAGCCACCACCTGAGTGGCCTTACCATGTATCCTGGTTCGCAATTCGTTTAATCTGAAAGGATACACGGGACCGCTATCGGGCATACGCTGCGCGAAGTGGAGAGACGGGCAGTGGCGCCCGGCAGCCCGGCTCCGACCGCACACCCCGCGGGAGCCAGCCGGCATCACCCGCCTCACGAACACTACTTACACGAATACCCACCAACCCCTTGGCCTCCCTCCGGGAGGCCCGAGTTACAGGAAAGCAATGATGCGACGTAGAAACGCGATTCTCCCCGCGGCCGCGCTGGCTGCCGCGGCCGCACTCGGTCTGTCCGCATGCTCCGCGGGAGCTGACAGCGGATCGGGCGGTGACAGCGGCGGCGACAAGCCGACCACCGCGACGATCGCCCTCACCGGCACCCCGACCAACCTCGACTTCACCACGACGGCCGGCTCCGCGATCCCGCAGGCGCTCATGTCGAACGTGTACGAGGGGCTCGTCGAGCTCGATCAGGAGGGCGAGATCCAGCCGCTCCTCGCCACGGATTGGACGATCAGCGACGATCGCACGACCTACACCTTCACGCTGCAGGACGGCGTCACGTTCTCGAACGGCGACGAGTTCACCGCCGATGACGTGAAGTTCAGCTTCGACCGCGTCAAGACCGACTGGGTCTCGAGCCTCAAGGCGAAGATGGACGTCGTCGACAGCGTCGAGGTCACCTCTCCCACCGAGGTCGTCGTCAAGCTCAGCAAGCCCTCGAACGCCTGGCTCTTCAGCCTCGCGACCCCGGTCGGCGCGATCTTCTCCGAAGACGCCGTCGACGATCTCGCGAACACCGCTGTCGGCACGGGACCCTACGCGGTCGAGAAGTGGACGCCGAACGAGAGCCTCGTCTTCGAGACCCGCGACGACTACTGGGGCGAGGCGCCGGGCGTCGAAGAGGTCACCCTCAAGTACTTCGCCGACGCGAACGCGACCACCAACGCTCTCCAGACCGGCGACGTCGACGCGATCGCGAACCTGCAGGCGCCCGAGCTGCTCTCAAGCTTCGAGTCGGATGACGCGTACACCGTCACCACCGGCACCTCGAGCGGCGAGGTCTCACTCTCGCTGAACAACCAGGCTGCGCCGTTCGACGACGTGCGCGTGCGCCAGGCAGTGCTCTACGCACTCGACAAGCAGGCGATCCTCGACACCGCATGGAACGGCTACGGCTCGCTCGTCGCGACCTACGCGACCCCGACCGACCCGTACTACGAAGACCTCAACGACAAGTACCCGTACGACCCGGAGAAGGCGAAGGATCTCCTCAAGGAGGCCGGCCAGGAGAACCTGGACATCAGCTTCACCGTACCGACGCGCCCCTACGCGCAGGCCGTCTCCGAGATCGTCGTCTCGCAGCTCGCCGACGTCGGCATCAACGCGACCATCGAGTCGGCCGAGTTCCCGGCCGTCTGGCTCGACAAGGTCTTCACGCAGCACGACTACCAGATGACGACCGTGCTCGCCGTCGAGGCGCGCGACATCCTCACCGTGTTCAACGACCCGAACTATTACATCGGGTACGACAACTCGAAGATCGCGCCCATCGCCGAGAAGGCCGATGCGGCCGACGAAGAGGGCTACGTCGACGGCATGAAGCAGGTCGCCGAGCAGATCGTCGATGACGCAGCTTCGGGAGTGCTGTTCCTCTTCCCGAACATCACGGTGTCGAAGGCCGGCCTCCAGGGCATGCCCGAGAACGCCATCATCGAGGCGCTCGATCTCACGAATCTGAGCTGGAAGTAACTTCCGAATCGGTCGAGGGGGCAGGATCGGATCCCGCTCCCTCGACCGCTCGCACCACCGCCGCTCCCGAACCCGAGGAAACCGCATGGCCATACGGATCCTGATCAATCTCGCGAGATTCGCGGTGACGTACGTCGTCGCCACGGTCGTCGTGTTCCTCTTCATGCGCCTGATCCCCGGCGATCCGGCGCAGATCGCTCTCGGCGTCAACGCGACGCCGGAGCTCCTCGAGCAGACCCGCCGCGAGTTCGGCACCGACCGGCCGCTCATCGTGCAGTACTTCGAGTGGTTCGGCGGCCTCCTCACGGGCGACTTCGGCACGTCGTACGTGACCCACAACGACATCAGCCCGCTGGTCATCGACCGCGTGCAGGTGAGCCTCATCCTGGTGCTCACCGCGATGGTCGTCGCGCTCCTCGTCGCGATCCCCCTCGGTACCTGGGCCGCGGTGAAGCACCGCAACTTCTCCGGTGTCGTCATCGGCCTCGGATCGCAGGTCGGCGTCGCGATCCCCGGCTTCCTCGCCGGCATCCTCCTCGTCATCGTGTTCGCAGTCGGCCTCGGCTGGCTGCCGGCCAATGGCTGGACGGCCCCCGCGGAAGACTTCGGGGACTTCATTCGCAGGCTGATCCTGCCCGTCGTCGCCCTCGCCTCGGTGCAGGGCGCGATCCTCACCCGCTACGTGCGCTCGGCCGTGCTCGAGGTGATGAGCGAGGACTACCTCCGCACCGCACGCGCCAAGGGCCTCAGCAAGAACGGCGCACTGCTCAAGCACGGGCTCCGTAACGCCGCGATCCCCGTGATCACCGTGACGGGCGTGCAGATCGCCGCCCTCATCATTGGCGCGGTCGTGATCGAGCGCGTGTTCGTGATCCCGGGCCTCGGTTCGATGCTGCTCGACGCCGTCGGCAACCGCGACATGCTCACCGTGCAGTCCGTGGTGATGGTGCTCGTCGCCATCACGCTGATCCTCAACCTCGTCGTTGACATCCTCTACACGATCATCGATCCGCGACTGCGAAGGAGCGCCTAGCCATGACGACGCAGCAGGTTCCCACTCCCCCGTCGCAGGCCCCGCGCACGACCGCAATCAGCGCGCCGGGCAATGCGAGCACGAGTGCCGCCCCGAGGCCCGGCAAGCGCCGCCTCTCGACGACCCTCATCATCGGCATCATCCTGATCGGCCTCGTCGCCATCGCCGCGATCGTGTCCTTCATCTGGACCCCCTACGACCCGACCCAGGCGATGCCCGCGGACCGCCTCGAGGGCTCGAGCCTCGCCCACCTCATGGGCACCGACCGCTACGGGCGCGATGTGTTCTCGGCGATGCTCTACGGCGCTCGCATCACGCTCTTCGTCGGCGTCATCTCGGTGGGCATCGCGATCATCGTCGGCACGCCCCTCGGGATCCTCGCGGGCATCCGCGGCGGGTGGATCGAGGAGGTCATCATGCGCACCTCCGACATCGCGCTCGCTTTCCCCGCGCTGCTCCTCGCGATCATGTTCAGCGCGGTCTTCGGCGCCTCGACCCTCACTGCGATGGTCGCCATCGGCATCGCGACGATCCCGGGCTTCGCGCGCGTCGCCCGCTCGGGGACGCTCCAGGTGATGACGACGGAGTACGTGCTTGCGGCGCGAGCGGCGAGCCAATCGCGGTTCAGGATCGCCGTGCGTCACGTGCTCCCGAACATCATCGGCATGGTCGTCGTGCAGTCGTCGGTTTCGTTCGCGCTCGCCGTGCTCGCCGAGGCGGGCCTGAGCTTCCTGGGGCTCGGCACCCCGCCGCCCACCCCGTCGTGGGGGCGCATGCTGCAGGAGTCGCAGCAGTTCCTCGGCACCGAACCGATGCTCGCCGTCTGGCCGGGCCTCGCCATCGCCATCGCGGTCATGGGCTTCAACCTGCTGGGTGACGGCCTGCGCGATCGCTTCGATCCGAAACTGAACGGGAGCCGCGGCTGATGCGCACTGAAACCTCCTCCGCGTCACGGCGCGCGACTTCAGCGAACGCCGGGGCAGCCGACAAGCTGCTCCTCCGCGTCGACGATCTCAACGTCCGCACGCCCTACCGCACCCTGGTCTCCGACTTCTCCCTGCACATGGCGCACGGCGAGCGGATCGGGCTCATCGGCGAGTCGGGATCGGGCAAGTCGATGACCACGACCGCGCTTCTAGGCCTGCTCCCCAACGGGGTCACCGCCGACGGCTCGGTCGAGATCGACGGGTACGCGGGCGATCTGCTCGATGCACCCGAGTCCGACCTCATGAAGCTGCGCGGCCGAAACATGGCGATGGTGTTCCAGGAGCCGCTCACCGCGCTGAACCCGCTCATGCGGGCCGGGGCGCAGGTCGCGGAGATCATCCTGCAGCACAAGCTGGCGCCGAACAAGGCCGAGGCGAACCGTCGGGCCGTCGAGATGCTCGACGCGGTGCACCTGCCTGATCCGGCGCAGGCCGCGCGCGCGTACCCGCACCAGCTCTCCGGCGGTCAACGCCAGCGCGTCATGCTCGCCATGGCGCTCGCGAACGACCCCTCGCTGCTGCTCTGTGACGAGCCGACGACCGCGCTCGACGTCACGGTGCAGCGCCAGGTGCTCGACCTGATCCTCGAGCTCGTGCGCGAGCGCGGCACGGGGCTCCTTTTCATCACGCACGACCTCGCCGTCGTCGCGAACATGTGCACGCGCGTGCTCGTGATGAACGAGGGCGTCGTCGTGGAGGAGGGCACCACCGAAGACGTCTTCACGCGCCCGCAGCACCCTTACACGCGCGGGTTGCTCGCCGCCTCCGACCTCGACGCGGTCGACGCGAACGGGCGCCTGTTCACCGTCGCGACCGCGCAGGCGTACGTGCCACCGGCGGCGGACGCTGCTGAGGGCGCCGACGCTGCTGAGGCTGCTGAGGCTGCTCAGGGCACCGAGCCTGGCGCGGAGCTGGCACACGCAGAGTCCGCCGTCGCGGAGCACGCGGCGACGGGCGAGGCGGATCCGCACCCGCCCGTCGCACCGCAGGCCGATGGCGCTGCCCGCGCCGAGCATGCCGCGGAGCCCGCAATGCGCGTCACCGATCTCGTGCGCACGTACACGCGCGGCCGCACGAGCCTCTTCAAGCCGGCACCCGAGGTGCGCGCGCTCAAGGGCATCTCGTTTGAGGTGCCGCGCGGCGGGCGGCTGGGCGTCGTCGGTGAATCCGGGTCGGGCAAGTCGACGCTTCTGCGGATCCTCGCGGGTCTCGACCAGCCGACCTCGGGCAGCGCGGTCGTCGCCGGGAACGAGGTCAACGGTGCGAAGGAAGCCCAGCTGCGCGAGCTGCGGCAGAACCTGCAGATCGTGTTCCAGGATCCGATGGGGTCGCTCGATCCGCGTATGACCGTCGAGCAGATCATCTCGGAGCCGCTGCTCGTGCCGGGCCGGGGCGAGTCCGCCGCCGATCGCAAGCGCATGGTCGCCGAGATGCTCGAGGCCGTCGGGCTTCCGGCGTCGTCGGCTGCGCGGTTCCCCCATCAGTTCTCCGGCGGGCAGCGGCAGCGCATCTCGATCGCGCGCGCCCTCATCTGCCGGCCGCAGGTGGTCGTCGCGGACGAGCCGGTGAGCGCGCTCGACGTCTCGGTGCGCGCTCAGGTGCTCAATCTGCTGGCGGATCTCGTCGACGAGTACGGGCTCACCCTCGTCTTCGTGTCGCACGATCTGAACGTGGTGCGGTACCTCTGCGACTCGGTCATCGTGATGCAGTCGGGCGAGATCGTGGAGGCGGGTGAGACGGAGTCCGTCTACCGCGACCCGCAGCACCCGTACACGAAGCGGCTCATCGACTCGTCACTGACGCTGCGGCAGGAGCTCACGGCGAGTGCGTGAGCGGTGCGACGTGAGGAATGCCGCGTCGGCGGCTGATCCTTCGCCGCGCTCGCGACGCCCACGGGCCTGATCCCTCGCCGCCCGCCTCGGAAGAAACACCTCGGAATACTCGAAAGGCATCACATGACCTCGCATCACGACCTCGACGCCGCCACGCTTTCCGCCCGTTATGCCGACGGATCGCTCACGCCCAGCGAGGTCGCCGAGAGCGTCATCGCCCGCGTCGAGGCGCGGGAGCCGGAGCTGAACGCGCTCTACCTGTTCGACGCCGAGCAGGTGCGCCGCGACGCCGCCGCGTCCACAGAGCGCTGGCGGGCGGGCGAGCAGCTCAGCGCCTACGACGGCGTGCCCGTCACGGTGAAGGAGAACATCGCACGGGCCGGTCAGCCGAAGCCATCGGGCACCGCGATCCCGAACCCTCCCATCGCCGAGCAGAACGCGCCGACGACCGACCGCCTGCTCGAGGCGGGCGCGGTCATCGTCGGCTCGACCACGATGCCGGACTGGGGCATGCTCTCATCGGGCGTTTCGAGCCTGCACGGGGTGACGCGCGGCGCACTGAACCCGGCGCACACGTCGGGTGGCTCGAGCGCCGGAGCCGGTACGGCTGCAGCGGCGGGGTACGGACCCTTCCACATCGGGACGGACATCGGCGGGTCGATCCGCCTCCCGGGCACCTGGCAGGGGCTCACCGCACTCAAGCCGAGCGAGGGGCTCATCCCCCTCGACGTGCCCTACGACGGACGCGCGGCCGGACCGCTGACTCGCACGGCGGCCGATTCGATCCGCCTGATGTCGATCGTGGCGCAGCCGGATCCGCGCGACTACCTGACCCGCTCGTACGCCCCGATGGACTGGTCGACCGAGCCCCTCTCTCCCGCGGGCATGCGGGTGGCGCTGCAGCTCGACGCAGGGTCGGGGCTCCCGGTCGAGCCGGAGACTCGCGCGATCATCGAGCGGGCCGCGGCGCGCTTCGCGGAGGCCGGGGCGACGATCGTGCCGCTCGAGCCGTTCGTGCCGGCCGACGTGCTGGAGGGGCTCGTGAACTTCTGGCGGACGCGTTCGTTCGCCGACTACGAGATGCTGAGCGAGGCCGAGCGCGCCGCCGTGCTCCCGTTCATCGCGGAGTGGTGCGCTGCGGGCGAGCATTTTTCGGCTGCGCAGACCGTGCGCAACCGCAACCGGATCGACGAGATGGCGCGCCTCACGCGCGCCGCGACCGAACCGTTCGACCTCGTGCTGTCGCCGGTGTCGCCCGTCGCGGCATTCCCCGCCGAGGATCCCATGCCGATCACCGACCCGCTCCAGACGATGGGCCACATCTCCTTCACCGTGCCCTACAACATGTCGGGCCAGCCGGCGGTGTCGATCGGGGCCGGCGTGCAGGAGGACGGGCGCACGGTCGGGCTGCAGATCGCCTCGCGGATCGGCACCGACGATCAGCTCATGCGCGTCGCGCTGTGGTTCGAGTCGGTGCGCGGAGCCGACGCCGATGTCGACTGGACGCGGGTGGCGTGAGCGAGCGCTGATCCGCCGCCCGCTCCGATCCGGCGCGCCGCCCCGCGGTCCCGAGCCTACGAAGCGGGTGGCGTGTAGCGGCCGTCGATCGCGGTCCAGCCGCCATCGACCATCAGCGTCGACCCCGTCACGAACGACGACGCGTCCGACGCGAGGTACACGACGGCGCCCGCGAGCTCGTCGGGGCGCGCCCACCGGCCGAGCGCGGCCTTCTGCGCGTATGCGCCGTACCACTCGTCGTTCGCCTTGATCTGCGCGGTGAGCGGGGTCTCGACGACGCCTGGCGCGACGACGTTGACGCGCACCCCTTGCGCGCCGTACTCCGCTGCCGCCGTCTTCGCGAGCTGCACGAGCCCCGCCTTCGTCGCCGCATATACGCCCTGCCCCGGCTCGACGACCTGCGCGCGAATCGACGCGAAGCCGATGATCGAGCCGCCACCGTTCGCGGCGAAGCGCGCACCGAAATGGCGGATCAGCTGGAATGACGCGCGCAGGTTCAGGTTCACCACGCGGTCGAACTCCTCGAGCGAGTAGTCCTCCATGCGCTTGCGCACGTTCGTCGCGGCCGTGAACACGAGCGCGGCAGCGGTCCCGAAGCGCTCCGCCGCGGCCTCGACCGCAGCGTCGTCGAGCACGTTCAACTCGTACGCCTCAGCCGCGCCGCCCCGCTCAGCGATGAGCGCCACGGTCGCCTCGGCCCCCTCCAGCGAGTAGTCGGCCACGACGACGTGCGCCCCCTGCGCGGCGAGCGCCTGCGCCGACTCCCGGCCGATGCCGCTGCCGGCCCCGATCACCACGACGGTGCGCCCGTCGAGTCGGAACAGCTGCGAGTAATCAACGGGGGTGGTGCTCATGCGTGGGTTCTCCTGGTCTGAAATGCGGGCGGAATGGTGGGGTACGGTCGAGCGGCTCAGTGCGTGCGGTCGGGTGGCGGATCGCGATCCGCCGCTAACTGCGCGCCTTCGGGCGGATCATCGCCATGCGGGTCACCGTGAACTCCTCGATGGCGAAGCGCGGGCCCTCGCGGCCGATGCCGGAATCCTTGACGCCGCCGTACGGCATGATGTCGGAGCGGAAGCCGGGGATCTCGTTGACGACGACGCCGCCGACCTCGAGCCGCTCGATCGCGGCGAAAGCGCTCTCGAGCGACGCGGTGTAGATCGCCGCCTGCAGACCGTAGCGGGAGTCGTTCACGAGGTCGATGGCCTCGTCCACGGAGTCGACCGTCGTAAGGCAGACGACCGGCCCGAAGATCTCCTCGCACCACACGTCGACGTCGGCGGGCACGTCGCCGAGCACGATCGGCGCGAGGTGCGCCGCCTCCCCGTCACCCGGGCCGTCGGTGAGCAGCTGCGCGCCCGCGGCGAGCGCGCGGTCGATCATGGCGCGGATCCGCTCGCCCGAGGCGGCGTTGATCACGGGTGCGACGTTGGTCGTGAGGTCGCGGGGGTCACCGAAGACGAGCTCCTTCATGCGCTCGACGAGGCGCGCGGTGAAACGCTCGGCGATCCCTCGCTCGAGCACGACCCGCTGCACCGAGATGCACGCCTGCCCGTTCGCGTAGAAGCCACCGCGCAGCACGGCGTCGACAGCCGCCTCGAGGTCGGCATCGTTCGCGACGATGAACCCGGTGTTCGATCCGAGCTCGAGTACCGCCTTGCGGGGCGCCGCCTGCTGGGCGATGAGGTGGCCGATCTTCGCGGAGCCGGTGAACGAGACGACGGCCGCGCGCGGGTCGCGCACCAGCGTCTCCCCCACGATCGGGTCGCCGTTGACGAGCTGCACGGCAGCGGGCGTGACCCCGTGCGCCGCGAGAATCTCGCGCGCGATGGCGAGCAGCTCGATCGTCGCGAGCGGCGTGTTCGGCGCGGGCTTGATGATGACGGGGCAGCCGGCGGCGATCGCGGGCGCGAGCTTGTGAGTCGCGAGCAGCAGCGGGTAGTTGAAGCCGGCGATGCCGATCACGACGCCCACGGGCTTCCGCGTGTAGTAGCCGATCATGCCGCGCCCCAGCTCCTGGAGATCGAGCGGCACGGTCTCGCCGTGCAGGTGCGAAACCTCCTCGGCGGTCGCCTCGAGCGTGACGATCGTGCGGTTGACCTCGGTGCGGCAGTCGACGCGCGGCTTGCCGGTCTCGAGCACCAGCAGGTCTTCGAGGCGTGCAGCCTCATCGCGCACGCGGGCCGTGAGATCGGTCAGGATCGCCTTGCGCGTCGCCGTCGTCAGCGCCGCGATCGCGGGCCGCGCCGCTTCGGCTGCATCCATCGCGTCGCGCGAATCCTGCTCGCCACTCACGGGCGCGTGCCCGATCACGCTGCCGTCGAACGGGAACACGATGTCAGACTGCGCGGACATCTTCCGCCACTCCGAGCCGATGGGAAGCGCTCCGTTTGGCGCGATGAGATCGAGTGCTTCTGTCATGGCGGCTCCCTGGTGCGTGGTGCGGTGCTGCTTGCGGCGCCCGGGTGCCGTGCACCGTCGCGCTGAGTGGTCTTACCATTTAATATAGATCACCACAGGCTCAACTCCAAGGCGCGAGGTCGCGCCCGTCGAAAGGAACACCCATGACGAACAGCTACACGGTCGCGGTCCTCCCCGGAGACGGGATCGGCCCGGAGGTCGTGGGCTGCGCGCTCGAGGTACTCGACGCCGCGGAGCAGCGCTTCAGCTTCACGACCGAGCGAACCACGTACGCCGCGGGCGCGAACCACTACCTCGAGACCGGAGAGCTGTTCGATGCCGTCGAGGCCGAGCTGCGCGACAAGCAGGCGATCCTCTTCGGATCAATGGGCGACCCCCGGGTCACCCCGGGCATCCTCGAGCGCGGCTTCATTCTCGAGATGCGCCAGCGCTTCCAGCAGGCGGCGAACGTGCGCCCGGTGCGCCTCTACCCCGGAGTGCCGACACCGATCGCGGGGCTCGAGCCCGAGCGCTGCGAGATGGTGATCGTGCGCGAGAATACCGAGGGCGCCTATGTGGGGCGCGGATCGACCGTGCACGCCGGCACGCCCAACGCAGTGGCGATGCAGGAGTCGCTCAACACCCGCGCCGGCATCGAGCGCGTCGTCGACTTCTCGTTCCGCCTCGCGCTCGGCCGCCGGAAGAAGCTGACGCTGTGCCACAAGACGAACATCCTCGTGGCGGCGGGGCAGCTCTGGCAGCAGGTCGTCGCCGAGGTCGGCGAGCGCTACCCCGAGGTGGAGGTCGACTACGTGCACGTCGACGCGATGTGCTTCCACATGCCGCTCACGCCCGAGCGCTTCGACGTGGTCGTCACCGACAACCTCTTCGGCGACATCATCACCGACCTGGGCGCCGTGATCCAGGGCGGGCTCGGCGTCGCGACGAGCGCGAACCTCAACCTCGACGGCTCGGCGCCGAGCATGTTCGAGGCGATTCACGGCTCGGCACCCGACATCGCAGGCAAGGGCTGGGCGAACCCGGCCGGGGCGATCCTCTCGCTCGCGCTCATGCTCGGGCACCTGGGCGAGGGCGAGGCCGCCCGTGCGGTCGAGGCGGCGACGGTCGAGGTGCTCGGGTCGCTCCCCGCGCTCGCGGGCGCCGACATGGGGGCGACGACCGCGGAGCTCGGATCGCGCATCGCCGAGATCGTGCGCGAAGGGAAGGCGAACACGGCGCTCGTGCCCGACTCCCTCCTCAGCGTGCTCGCGGACATCGCGCCGTCGCGCCTCGGCAGCTAGGCCGCCGGCAGGCTACCTGCGACGCCGACCACCCGCCAGCACACGTTTCGCGGCCAACACCTCCCTCCAGCCACTCAGCGGTCTGCTGACTACGAATCGGCTGCTGAGGTGAAGGCGGCGACCCGAGACCCGCCCAACGTCGCCCCCCCACCCGATAGGCTCGTCGAAATGGGACACTCGGCGAAAGACGGACGACGACTCTCGCGCACCCCTCCCCCCTGGGCCACAGTCGCCGCGCTCGCCTACGCCGGACTCTGCTCGTCGTTCATGTTCACGCTCGTCGTGCCGCTGCAGGCCGAACTCCCGTCGCTCCTCCACGCGACCCGCGAAGACACCTCGTGGGTAGTCACGATTACGCTGCTCGTCGCGGCCGTGGCCACGCCCATCTCGGGGCGGCTCGGCGACATGTACGGCAAGAAGCGCATCGTCGTCGCGCTCCTCGTGGTGCTCATCATCGGTTCGGCCCTGGCGGCGCTCTCCACCTCGCTCGTGGGCATGCTCATCGGCCGAGCGCTTCAGGGCGCGGTCACCGGCGTCGTTCCGCTCGGCATCGCGATCATGCGCGACGTGCTGCCACCCAACCGCCTCGGCACCGCCGTCGCACTAATGAGCGCGACGATGGGTGTCGGCGCCGCCCTGGGCATGCCGGTCGCCGCATACCTCGCGCTCAACGCCGACTGGCATTCGCTGTTCTGGCTCGCCGCCGGGCTCGGAGCGGTCGGCCTGCCGCTCGTTGCGTGGCTCGTGCCGGGCGACGTGCTCCGCACCGGCGGGCGCCTCGACGTCGTGGGCGCCGCAGGGCTCGCGATCGGGCTCACCGGCATCCTGCTCTTCGTGTCACGCGGCGCGACCTGGGGTTGGACGTCCGCGCTCTCGCTCACCACGATCGTCGGGGGCATCGTAGTGCTGCTGCTCTGGGGCTGGTATCAACTGCGGGCCAAGGATCCGCTACTCGATCTCAGAGTCGCCGCGCGACCCGCGGTCCTGTTCACCAACATCGCGGCGATCGGTATGGGCTTCGCACTGTTCTCGTCGAACGTCGCCTTCCCTCAGTTGCTCGAGCTACCGGAGGCCTCAGGGTCCGGATTCGGCCTCGACATGCTGCAGGCCGCGCTCGTCGTGATGCCGGCCGGCCTCGTCATGATGGTCATCTCGCCGCTCTCAGGCTGGCTCGAGCGCACCGTCGGGCCGCGCCCGCTCTTCACGGCCGGCTCGGCAACCATCGTGCTCGCCTACGCGTGCGCGCTGATCTGGTCGAGCGAGGTGTGGCACATCTTCGCCGCGAACCTGCTCATCGGCGTCGGCATCGGCTTCACGTTCGCCGCCATGCCCATGATCATCATGCGCTCAGTGCCCGCGCACGAGACGGGTGCCTCGAACGGCCTGAACGCGCTGTTCCGCTCGGTCGGCACCTCGACCGCCTCCGCAGTGATGGGCGGGGTGCTCGCGGCGCTCACTACGGACTTCGAGGGCCGCGCGATCCCGAGCCGGGCCGCGTTCGACGTGTGCTTCTGGCTCGCGATCGCCGCGGCCGTCGTCGCGCTGCTGCTCTCACTGCTGATCCCGCGCCTCAGCGACGACGGGCGCACGGCGCTCCGCGGCTGACCTCCAGAAACCCACGCCTCAGCACACAATCGGGCCTCAGCACACCCGTTCTTGCGGGTATTGCTCTGTTAGAGGCGAATCGTGTGCTGACCCGTCGGGTGGGCCACCAGACCGCGCCTACTCCCCCTGATCGCGCAGGCGCACCAGCCGCTCGTGCCCCGTCTCCTCGAGCTCGGCGACGTCGGAGCGCGACTTCAGGAAGTCCGAGAACGAGCGAAAACCGAGCGCCTTCTCGTTGAACGACGGATCCATGCGCCGCATCTGCTGTTTCACCGCCGAGCTGTAGAGCCAGCCCGAATCGTCCTTGTCCTGGCTCAGCCAAAGGGCGCGAATGAGGAGCCCCGTGACGGCGATATCGGTGTCGTCCTCCGACTCGAGCGCGTCGATCGAGTCACCGGGCTCGACCTCGGCAGCGGCCGCAGATGAGCGGGCTCGCGACGATTCCTCAGTGCGCGCAGCGGATCCCGAGGAGCCCGCACCGGCACCCCGCCCTGAGGAGGCGGCGTTCGACGAGCCGGCCGATCCCGATCCCGCACCGCTGCCCGAGTCGGAGCTGCCCGAGTCGGAGCTGCCGGAATCGGCGCTGCCCGAGTCGGAGCTGCCCGACGCATCGCCAGCCGCCGCATCCGCTCCGGCACCACCGCGCCCGCGCCCGCGCCCGCCGCGCTTCGCGGACTCCCCGGCCGCGCGCGTGCGCGCCGGCTCGATGCCTGGCAGCGCGTCGTACGAGGCGAACTCGTCGCACGCGGCGGTCAGCGCTTTCGCCGTCGAGCCGGCCACGCCGATCCCCACGACGTAGCGGCCGAGCCGTTTGCAGCGCTGCGCCAGCGGCACGTAGTCCGAGTCGCCGGCCACGATCACCACGTGGGTGAGGTCGTCGAGCCGGAACATGTCCTCGACCGCGTCGACCGCGAGGCGGATATCCGCACCGTTCTTCGCGTACGCCGCCGCCGGAAAGAGCTGCACGAGATCGACGGCCCGCGAGACGAGCTGCGAGCGGTACTCGGCGTTCATGGGCGCTGACCAGTCCGCGTACGCGCGGGTCAGCACGAGGGTGCCGAACGATGACGCGTAGTCGATGATCGCCCCCACGTCGACGACCGCGGCCCGGAGGCGCTCAGCGATCTCGGGCTCCGTGGGATCCTCCGCGATGCGCTGCCGGTCGCGCGCGAACGAGTTGCGTCCGTGCACCCGGTCGTACCAGGAGAGGACGATGTTATCGAAGTCGAGGTAGACCGCAACGCGGCCGTTCTGAGTATCCGCCACCCGACCAGTGTGGCAGGGTTCAGCCCGCGCGCCAACGGGTGCGGCGCCCTCTCCCGCTTCGCCGCTGCAACATCACCCGTCCGGGAAGTCGGCGCGGCCGCTCGGCACGCAAACGGCGGCGGATCCGCTGAGTGGGATCCGCCGCCGTTCGCAGCGAGTGAGAGCGCTCTACGTCCTTACGACTCGAGTGCGGCCTCTGCCGTTGCGACCTCGGCGCTCTCGCGCTCCGCAGCGACCGCTTCACGCGCGCGGCGCTTCGCGAGGTTCTTCCGCACGAAGGGCCAGACGATGACGAGCGCGGCGGTTGCGATGAGGCTGGTCCACACCTGCGTGCGCCCGTCCTCGGTGGTGAGCATCACGACGAGCACCGCAGCGATACCGGCGATGAGCAGGAGGTTCAGCCACGGGTGCAGCCACATCTTGAGCTTGAGGTCTGCGACCTCCTCCGGCGTCATCTTCTGGCGCATGCGCATCTGCGTGAGGGCGATGAACACGTAGACGAAGAGCGCGACGAGACCTGCCGAGTTCATGATGAACGAGAAGACGCCTGACTCGGGAGCCGCGAAGTTGACGATGGTCGCGACCACGCCGCCGATCGTCGAGGCGAGGAGAGCCGCCACGGGCACGCCGTTCTTCGCCTTCTTCGCGACGAATTTCGGCGCGAAGCCCTGCTCGGCGAGCGACGAGAACATACGCGATGCCGAGTAGAGGCCCGAGTTCAGCACCGAGATCACGGCGGTGAAGATGACCAGCTGCATGACGATCGCCGCGCCGGGAACGCCGAAGAGGTCGAACACGTAGGTGAACGGAGCCGACGCCACGTCGACCGGCTCCGGCAGCTCGTCCCAGGGCACGATCGTCGTGATCACGAGCACGGCACCCACGAAGAAGAGCAGGATGCGCCAGATCACGGTGCTGGTCGCCTGGCGGATCCCCTTCGCCGGATCCTCGGACTCCGCCGAAGCCATGACGGCGATCTCCGTGCCAAAGTAGGAGAAGATCACAAGGGCGACGCCGGTGAACGCGACGCCGAAACCGTTGGGGGCGAAGCCGCCGTGCTCCCACAGGTTCGGGATCGAGAAGGAGGAGTGCGGCCACAGGCCGAACGCGAAGAGCACGCCCGCGACGAGGAACACGACAATCGCGAGCACCTTGATGCTGGCGAGCCAGAACTCGACCTCGCCGAACGTGCGCACGGAGATGAGGTTGGTGCCGACGAAGATCGCGAGGAGGATCAGCGAGCCCGCCCACGACGGCAGCGCGGGGAACCAGCCGTGCAGCGTCTCGCCGCCGAGCACCGCCTCGTACGCCAGCACGCCGACCCAGAAGTACCAGTAGAGCCAGCCCACGAGGTAGGCCGCCCAGTCACCGAGGCCCACGCGGGCGTACTCCATGAATGAGCCGATCGCGGGGCGCGCCGCCGCCATCTCTCCGAGCATGCGCATCGCGAGGAAGACGAGCAGGCCGCCGATGAGGTACGACAGCACCGCCGCCGGCCCGACCGTGCGGATCACGTTGCCGGATCCCACGAAGAGGCTGGCGCCGATGATGCCGCCGAGCGTGATCATCGTGACGTGGCGGGAGCGGAGCTTCCGATGCGGCGCGTGCACCGATCCTGCAGACGTTTCTGGCGAGACCGGCCGCTCGTACGGGGACTTCGACTCGTGGGATGCGGATTTCATAACCGGATGATGCGCCTATCTCAAAGGTGAACGCCCGCGGCGGGGCTCGGGAAGAAGCAGTAAGCCTGCGGTGCAGACTCGGTGACAACCCGAGAAGACTAAGCGATGCTCCTCCCGATGTGAAATCGGTTGCTTCGGGCGCCGTGGACATCTACGCTCCGACTCAGCTGGTGGGATCGAGGTAGCTTTCGGTGCGTGTCGTGGCGTGTGTTTGTGTGACACGCATCGAAACTTACCCCGCTCGCAGGGGTCGTGGAGGAGCGGAGGCGCGAGGAAGCGGGGTGGCGAGGTGGCGCGGCGGCGCCCCATCAGGCGCGACGGGCGAGGCGGATCGCCGCCCCCACTGCGACGAGCAGCACTGCCGCGAGCCACGCGA
Organism: Leucobacter sp. USHLN153; assembly: GCF_037145615.1. Lineage (NCBI taxonomy): Bacteria > Bacillati > Actinomycetota > Actinomycetes > Micrococcales > Microbacteriaceae > Leucobacter > Leucobacter sp. USHLN153. The sequence continues at coordinate 84,380 of NZ_JBBCXE010000006.1, read as the reverse complement.
GTGCGATCCAGATCGCGTCACCGACCGGCTGCCCCTCGAAGAGCGCGCGCAGGGTGTCAACGACGGCCGTCACCGGCTGGTGCTCGGCGAACCACGCGACCGGCCCGGGCATCGAGTCGGTCGGCACGAACGCCGAACTGATGAACGGTAAGAAGATGAGCGGGTAGCTGAACGCGCTCGCACCGTCGACCGATTTTGCCGCGAGCCCCGCGACCACCGCGATCCAGGTCAGCGTCAGCGTAAAGAGCGCGATGATCGCGACGACTCCGCACCACGCCCCCGGAGACGCTCCCGTGCGGAACCCCATCGCGAGCGCCACCCCCACGACAACCGCGACAGACACGAGGTTCGCGACGAGCGAGGTGAGCACGTGCGCCCACAGCACGCTCGATCGCGCGATCGGCATGGAGCGGAATCGCTCGTAGATACCGCCCTGCCGGTCGAGAAAGAGTCGGTACGAGGTGTACGAGACTCCGGAGGCGACCGTGATCAGCAGGATCCCCGGCAGCAGATAGTCGATGTACGAGCCGCCGCTCTCCGTGCGGATCGCCCCGCCCAGCACGTAGACGAACAGCAGCATGAGTGCGATCGGCGTCACCACGGTCGTGATGATCGTGTCGGTGCTGCGCAAGATGTGCCGCAGCGATCGTCCGGTCAGCACGCGCACATCGGCGAGCGCGCGAGAGACGGTGCGCGCGCCCTGAACGCGGGGGCTGGGAGCGCCGAGCGCCGATCCGCCCCCTCCCGCAGGCCTCCCTCCGTGAGCGAGTTGCGCGGTCATGAGCGGCTCCCTTCGCGTGGTTCGATGTTGTCGGGCGGCGGATCCGCCTGCGCGACTCCACCCTCGCCGACGACCGCGAGGAACACGTCCTCGAGCGTCGGCTGCGGCTCGACGAGCACGGGCGCCCGGCGCGGCAGCAGCCGCCTGAGCTCCGCGAGCGTCCCCTCCTGCACAATGCGGCCGCCGTGCAGGATGGCGATGCGATCCGCCAGCTGTTCAGCCTCGTCGAGGTACTGCGTGGTGAGTAGCACCGTGGTGCCTCCGGCGGCGAGCGCGCGCACGACGTCCCAGACCCCAGCGCGCGCCTGCGGGTCGAGGCCGGTCGTCGGCTCGTCGAGAAAGAGGATCGGCGGGTCGCCGATGAGGCTCATGGCGAGGTCGAGGCGTCGGCGCATGCCGCCTGAGTACTCCCCCGCGCGCCGGTCTGCGGCGTCCGTGAGTAAGAAGCGGGCGAGTGCCGCGTCTGCCGACTCGCGCGGTCCGTTCACGTGCCGCAAGCGCGCGACGAGCTCGAGGTTCTCGCGGCCCGTCAGCACATCGTCGACGGCTGAGAACTGGCCGGTCAGGCTGATCGCGCCGCGCACGGCGCGCGGGTTTTCGGTGATCTCGCGATCCTGCACCCGCGCGCTACCGGAATCGGCCTTGAGCAGCGTTGCGAGGATCCGCACGAGCGTCGTTTTGCCCGCGCCATTTGAGCCGAGCAGCGCGAAGACCGTGCCGGTTGCCACGTCGAAGTCAACACCCCGCAACACCTCGGTAGCGCCGTATGACTTCGCGATCCCCCGTACCGAGATCGCCGGGGCATCGATGCGCGCCGGCCGCTCCAGGATCGCGCTCATGATCTGGCGTCCCCGCTTGCTCGCGCCTCAGCCTCCGCGACCGCGCGGGTGAGGCGGGCGCGCTCCTTGTCGATCCACTGGCGCGTCGAGTACGCAATGACGAAGTTCTCCGCGAACTCGACGGGGTCGTCGCCGATGATGTCGCGCACGCTCGCTCCGTCGATCGCGGCGCGCTCCCACAGATCTGCGTGGTCGGTGACCATCGCGACGAGACGGTCGCCGTCGACCACCGCGCCCGAGTACAAGAAGTAGCGCTGCAGTGCGTTCGCCACGCTCGCGTAGGGTTCGGGCAGCGCGGCGATGCGCGCCGTTGCGGCCTTGTACTGCTTCTTCTCGTCGAGCGATCCGGTGAGCGTTTCGATCCATTTCGCGGTCATGATGCGGTCCTTTCGAGGTGCGTGTCTGCGTCCGTGTTGCAGCGCGTTTCTAACGTCGTGTCGGTGTTTGTTTTGCGCTCGGCGTCAGTCCTTTTCGGGCTTCGCTTCCGAGCGAAGCCCGTCGAGACGGGTGGCGAGGAAATCCCAGGACTCCCAGAAGCCTGCGAGGCGTTCTCGCCCTGACGTAGAGAGGGAGTACACCTTGCGTGGAGGCCCCTTCTCCGACGGCACCTTCTCGACGGAGACGAGTCCCTTCTGCTCGATGCGCACAAGCAGCGCGTAGATCGTGCCCTCCGCGATGTCGACGAATCCGCGGTCACGGAGGGTCGCTGTGATCTCGTACCCGTACGCGGATCGCTCGGCGAGAATCGCGAGTACGATCCCCTCGAGCGTGCCCTTGAGCATCTCGGTCATCTGGGAAGCCATGAGAGCGTCTCCGTGTCTACTCAGCGTCACTTACTACCACTACACAGTATCACTGAGTACCGCCGCGCGCCAGCGAAGTCTCGGGCAGCGCAAAGCCCCCCCCTAACCGCCACCCACCGCTAGAGGCGCAGTGCAGAACGCGCAGTGCTGGAAGCACAGTGGGATCGAGGTAGCTTTCGGTGCGTGTCGTGGTGTCGGTTGGCGCGACACGCGTCGAAACTTACCCCGATCGCAGGGGGGGGAGGCGCAGGGGCGAGCACGGTCGCCGTCAGTCGGCAGGCCGGGGCGCGGGCGGGGGCGCTCAGGCCGCTACGTCGAGAATGACCTTGCCCATGTGTCCGCCCGCGCGAAGCATCTCGTGGGCCCGAGCCGCCTCCGCGAGGGGCACACGTGCGTGCACCGGCACGCGCACGGCGCCGCTTTCGAGCAGCGGGTACACGAGCTCCTGAGTCCGCTCGAGGATCCGCTGCTTGTCGTGCGGCGCCCGCGACCGCACCGTCGTGCCGATCACGTGCGCGCGCTTCGCCATGAGCGCGCCGACGTTCAGATCACCGACGGGCCCGCCCAGCGTGCCGATGATGACGAGGCGCCCGAACTCGCGCAGCATCCGCACATTATCTCCGAGCGCGGGTCCGCCCACCACGTCGAGGATGATGTCTGCGCCGCCCGCTTCACGCACTGCAGCAGGCACGTCGGTCGTGTGCCGGTTCCACGCCGCATCGGCGCCGAGCGCGCGCACCGCGTCGACCGCTTCGTCCGAGCCGACGGTCGTCAGCACGCGGGCTCCGAGGGCATGCGCGAGCTGGATCGCAAACGTGCCGATCCCGCCCGTTCCGCCGTGGATGAGCACGGCCTGCGGATCCGGAGCCGCTCCCCCGTCGCCGCCCGCGGGCTCAGCGCGAAGCCCCGCCTCCATCACCAGATTCGACACGACGGTTGCCGCAACCTCGATCACGCCGCCCGCCTCGGCGAGCGAGAGCCCGGGAGGCGCGGGCAGCACCTGCACCTCGGGCACCGCGACGACCTCGGCGTACCCGCCACCGGCAAGCAGCGCGACGACCGGCTCCCCGGTGTCGCGACGATGGCCCGCGATTTCGAGACCGGGGAGCTCGGAGGCGCCGGGCGGCGGCGGGTACTTGCCCGCGGCCTGCACGACGTCGGCGCGGTTCACACCCGCCGAGACCACGTCGATGAGGATCTCGCTCTCCGCCGGAGTGGGCTCCGGCACCTCAGCGAGCTCGAGCCGGTGGTCGGGAGTGATCGTGATTGCGCGCATGACCCCACGCTAGACCGGCGCGCCGGCCCGCCGCTACGCCCTGGCCGCTCCGCGGACCGCGATCCGCACCCCGCCTGTGCCAAAGCGACCCGCCGCCCGCCGCCCAGCCCGATGCCCGCCCCGCCCATGCGACGCGAGTGGCCGCTTCGCAATGGGTGTTGCGGCCACTGGCGTCGCATGGGTGAGTTCGGGGAGGGCTGAAGCGGCACGGCTCAGCGGCCCGTCACGAGCATGTCGGCGAAGCTCGCGACGCGCTCCTGCAGCTGCGCGATGCGCCGCTCGCGGTCGGCCGCCATGTCGAAGCCGTCGTAGGGCATCGGCGGGTCGGACCGCACGTTCCAGGAGCACTGGAAGTTCTGGCACACGAGCGTGCCGACGGTGTTGCCGCGCCGCCCGGACTCGCCCACGCGTCGCGCCGCGAAGAACACGACCTCGTTGATGAGTCGGGTGTCGCGGCACCACTCGCAGATCTGCCGGCGCTGGGGCGCGGAGTCGGCCGGCCGCAGCACGATGCCCGTGGGCGTCCCGTCGAAGGCGGGCAGCACGACGTATGCGCGCTTGGCGAACTTCGGGTCGTGCCAGCCGAAGTAGTCGAGCGACTGCCAGTCGCGGGCGTCGAGGTCGTCGGGGATTCCCGCGACGGACGCCTCTTTGCGGGACGCGTTGACGAAGCTCGAGCGGATGGATTCAGCGGTGAGTGCGAGCATGAAGATGCCCTTTCGTACGTGAGGTTCGGGTGGGCTGTGGTGCGCTGGGGTGCGCTTCACCCGTCGAGGGCGTAAACTCCGCCGCCGACCTCCTCACGCCCAAGGGCCGCCGATCCTCCGTGTTGCACGATCCCACGGTACACCCGGGAGGGCCCGCGCACACGGGGGCCAGCGCACCCGCCCGCGCCCGCGCCCGCGCCCGCAACCCTGCCCACCCATGCGACACGAATGGCCGTTTCGTTGCGCGCGTTTCGGCCACTTGCGTCTCATGGGCGGCTTCGGAGCGGGGGGCGGGCGAGGGCGGGGCGGCGGCGGCAACGCGCGCAAGGCGGGGGCGGGATCGCGCGCGCCTCGTTAGACTCCCCGGCAACAGGCGAAATGGGAGGATGCCATGCAGCAGGAGTACGACGTCATAGTCATCGGAGCCGGCCCGGTCGGTGAGAATGCGGCGGATCGCGCGGCGCAGGGCGGCCTCAGCGTCGCGATCGTGGAATCCGAACTGGTGGGAGGCGAGTGCTCCTACTGGGCGTGCATGCCTTCGAAGGCCCTGCTGCGGTCGGGCGAGGCCGTGCGCGCGGCCCGCGCGGTCGACGGCGCGAGCCAAGCGGTGACCGGCGAGGTCGACGCGGCCGCGGTGCTGCGGCGGCGCGACTCCTTCGCGAGCGAGTGGAACGACAGCGGCCAGGTGGAGTGGCTCGACAGCGCGGGCATCGAGCTGGTGCGCGGCCACGGCGCGATCAGCGGCGAGCGCACGGTCGCGGTCACCACTGATGAGGGCGAATCACGCGAGTTGCGCGCCCGCCGCGCGGTTGTTGTCGCGACAGGATCGGCCGCGCGCCTCCCCGACATCCCCGGTGTCGCCGAGGCCGCGCCCTGGACCAACCGTGAAGCCACCGGCGCGGAGCGCATCCCGCCCCGGCTCGCGATCATCGGCGGAGGGGTCGTCGCCGCGGAACTCGCGACCGCGTTCGCCTCGCTCGGCTCGCAGGTCACGATGCTGGTGCGCAGCGAGCTCCTCTCAGGCTTCGAGCCGTTCGCGGGCGAGCTCGTCGCGGAGTCGCTCCGCGAACTCGGCGTCGATGTGCGTTTGGGCACATCACCCAGCTCCGTCGAGCGCGGGGAGGACGGCGTCGTGCATGTCTCGGTCGACGACGGCGACGGCGACGGCGACGGCGAAAGCGAAAGCGAAAGCGTCGAGGCCGAGGAGATCCTCGTCGCGACCGGCCGGGAGCCCCGCACGAGCGACCTCGGTCTCGAGCACGTCGGGCTCGAACCCGGCGCCTGGCTCGACACCGACGACACCCTGCTCGTGCTCGGCGCTGACGGCCAGCCGCTCTCCGGGGAGTGGCTCTACGCGGCTGGCGACGTCAACCACCGCGCGCTGCTCACCCACCAGGGCAAGTACCAGGCTCGCGCGGCGGGCGACGCGATCGCGGCCCGCGCGAACGGCACGCCGCTCCGCACGGAGCCGTGGGGACGCCACGTTGCAACCGCCGACCACGCGGCGGTGCCGCAGGTCGTCTTCACGGACCCGGCCGTGGCTTCCGTCGGGCTCACGGAAGCCCAGGCACGAGAAGCCGGCCTCGAGATCCGCGTCGTCGACTACGAGCTCGGCAACGTCGCGGGCTCGGGTGTGCACCGCGATGGCTACCGCGGCACCGCGCGCATGGTCGTCGACGAGAGCCGGGGCGTGATCGTCGGCGCGACCTTCGTCGGACCCGACGTGCAGGAGCTGCTCCACTCGGCGACCGTCGCGATCGTGGGCGAGGTACCGCTTGAGCGGCTGTGGCACGCGGTGCCGTCGTTCCCGACGATCAGCGAGGTGTGGCTCCGGCTGCTCGAGGGCTACGGGCGGTCGAACGAGGATCTATAGGGCCTCCCGCGATCCGCCGCCGCCCCGCGAAGCGTCCGCGGCCCGCGCGCCGCACGCGCCCGCAGCCCTTCACCCCACGCGCCACCCCGCGGCCCCAACGGCCAGCACAAGTCGCAGGCCGCGACGACCGCCCACTCACACCGCGTTCGCGGTCGGCTCCTGGCGCTCCTCGGGCGGAAGCGTGCGGGCATCCTGCGACGGGAACACGACCTTCTGCACGATGATGATCACGCTCGCGGCGACGGGAATCGCGACGAGCGCCCCGAGGATCCCTCCGAGCGCGCCACCGCCCACCGCCGCGATCACGACGAGTGACCCCGGCACGGCGACCGCCTTGCTCATGATGCGCGGGCTCAGCACGTACGCCTCGATCTGCATGTAGATGAGGTAGTAGATCGCCGCAGTCAGCGCGGTCGTCGGCGATTCAACGAGGCAGAGCACCGAGATGACGACCGACGCCGAGAGCGTGCCGACGAGCGGGATGAGCGAACCGATGAAGGCGATGAGCGCGAGCAGGGCCGGGAGGGGCGCCTTGATGATGCTCAGGAAGATGAGGCTGAGGAGGCCGTTGCAGAGCGCGAGCGAGAGCTGCCCGATCACGTACTTGCCGACGGCGCTCGATACGTCCTCGAGCAGCTCTCGGAAGCGCGGTCGCTGGTAGGCGGGCACGAAGCGCACGGCGAGGCGCTTCATCGCGCGCATCGACACCATGAAATAGAGGGTGAGGATCAGCACGATGATCACCCCAGTCACGCCCCCGGCGATTCCCGCGCCGACCGCCACGAGCCCGCCCCCGATCTGCCCGAGGTTCGTCGGGTCCTGCACGAAGTCGAGCACGCCCGACATCGCCTGATCGAAGTTCGTGCCGAGCCGCTCGGTGAGCCAGGCGTACCAGTCGCTCCGCGCGAGATCGTCGACCATCTGCGGCGCATCCTCGATGAGGTTGCTGATCTGCCGCACGAGCACGGGGACGACCGCGAGGAGGATGCCGGCGATCACGAGGAGCACCCCACCCACCACGACCAGCACCGCCGCGGGCCGCGGGAGCGTGCCCTCGATGCGCGAGACGACCGGGTCGAAGCCGAGCGAGAGGAAAAGCGCGACGCCCACGTAGACAAGCACCGTGCCGAGCTGCCCCACGATGGACCCGATGAGCAGCGCCACCAGCACCCCGAGCGCCCCGAGTAGCCCGAAGGTGAACGGGTTGATGCGTGCGCCGCTGCCCCACGGAATGTAGCCGGGGCTCGACAGCGCGCGTCCGCTCTCGTCGTTCGTCTCGTCTCGCGCCGCCCACCACCGCATGTCGCCCCCTCACCTCAGCGCCGCGCACGGCGCCCGCTTGCGGTAAGTCGACCACTCGGCGAGGCGCCGGTCAAGCGGGGTCGCGCCCCGTTGCCGAGGCTTCGCGGGCAGTGCTAAGTGCGCGGAGCGCGGGTCTCGGGGCGGCGGCCGGTCTGCGCACGATCCGCCGCCGTTACCGACCGGAACTCGTCACTTCGACCAGTCGCCCCGCACGCCGCCTCGCGCACCATGGTTTCAGCGCAGCATCACGCTGCTTCCGAACCAATCGAAAGGCACCATCATGTCGGACCAGGACCCGTACGAGAACCCGCTCACCCGCAAGACCACGTCGGGCGGCCGCGCCGGCGTCGTCATCGCCTCGCTCGTGCCCTTCGTGGCGCTCGCGCTGTTCTTCCTCTTCGGTTTCGCCGGGTGCTGGTCGTGGAGCTGGATCTTCTTCCTGCTGATCCCGGTCAGCGGCATCATCGTCTACGGCGTCGGCCGCAACCAGCAGAGGTAGGTGCGGCGCGCATGGCTGGCCCTGCGGCAGGGGCGGCGGATCGCGAGGCACCCACGGCTACGCCGCACAGAGCAGATCAGCCGAGCAGGCGCTCGCTGATCCGATCCGCCATCTGCGCCGGGTCGACCGCAAGCAGTTCTCGCAGCGCGCGGGCAGTGCTCGCCGAGCGGGCCCGCGCGTAGTCTCCGCGGTCGCTCCCGCTCCGCGCCGTCCACACGCCGAGGTTCACCGCGAGGCGGCCGAGCGACGCCGGGAAGAGGACGGCGACCTCGGCCGACGTCAGAGCGACGGCGTGATCCCACCCGTCGAGGATGTCGAGGTACGCGGCCGCGGGATCCGCCGAGGTGCGACAACCGTAGCCCGCGGCGACCGCAAGCTCCGCGATGCGCGGACCCCACACCATATCGCCGAAGTCGAGCACGCCGCTCACGCGCTCCCCGTCGACCAGGAGATTGGAGTCGTGGAGATCGTGGTGCACGACGGTGTGGGGCAGGGCGCCGAGCTGATCCTGCACCTGCGTGCGGAAGCGCTCAGTCGCCTGCGCGAGCATTTCGCGCTCCTCGCCGGTCGCCGAGTTGATCGTCGCTTCGAGCGTCTCGAGCGTGCGGGTGAGTTCCCAGGGGTGCTCGATGGCGACGGGCGGCTGAGGCCAGCCGTCGAGCGCCGCGACCACGCGGGACGTCGTGCGGCCGACCTCGCGCATGATCGAGGTGTTCGGCGTGACCGCCTCGAGCGGGATGCCCGTCAACCACTCCCCGACGTGCACGACGGCGTCACCAACCTCGGTTTCGGCGACCGTGACGGGCTGCCCTTGGAGCGAGAGGAAAGTCTCGCCTGCCGGGATCCCGAGCGACTGCAGGTGATCCATTGCTGCGGTGCGCCATTGGGCTGCAGCGTGGGCTTCCGGGGTGAAGCGCGTCGCCTTGAACGCGCAGCGGCGTCCGTCGGAGAGTTCCGCTCGGTAGACCGAGGAGAGCTCGCTGTCCATAAGGGTGAGCGACACCGCTTCGAGGCCGTAGTACCGACGCAGCGCTTCGCTCGCCTGGGCGGGCGAGAGCGCGATCGATTCGGGGGCGAGGGTGTCGGCCGTCATTGGATGATCCTTACGTCGATGCCGCGCGGTTCTTGCGTGGGATTGATGATCAATCTACCCGATGATCGTGAGCCGTCAAGTCCGAAATTCGGAGTCGGCACCCGTGTACTCCAACGCCGCTCTTCAGCGCGGCCCGCCGCCGCCCGCCGATTGGGGCGCAACGATCTCAGGTGATGATCTCAGGCGACGAGCGCGAGCAGGTAGCGCTCGTTGAAGTCCGCGTGGGCGAGGATCACGCGCTGCGCCTCGAGCACATCGCGAGCGATGAGTGCCTCGTGAATCGTCCGGTGGTCGCCGATGATCTGCTCGGCACCCCATCCCTCTTGGTGCTCACCGCCGCGCATCACCGAGATCGCCATCTCCATCTCGGGGCTCATCTGCGCGTAGAAGGCGCTCAGCCTCGGACTCCCCGCGAGCGCCACCACCGCCCCGTGGAACGCGAGGTCCGATCGCACGAGAGCGCGCGAGTCGTCACCGTGCGCGGCGGCGCGAAGCCGCTCGTACGCCTCGGTCAGATTCCGCCGATCCCGCTCCTTCGCGAACGGCGCATTGCGCGCACCCTGCACCTCGAACGTCCGGCGCACGGCGTACAGATCGGAGATATCGGCCGCAGTAAGGGATCGCACGGACGCACCGCGATTGCGCTCGTGCACCACGAGTCGCTCGCTCGCGAGCGACAGCAGCGCCTCGCGCACGGTGCGGCGTGACACCTGATGCACCTCGGCCAGGGCGACCTCACGAAGAGCAGCACCCTGCGGCAGCACACCACTGAAGATTTCTTCGCGGATCTGCGCAGCCACCCGCTCCGAAACTGATTCGGCTGTCGGCGCGTTCGACTCAGCAGCGGCCGCACCAGGCGCAGCCGCACCAGGCACAGTGGCCGGACCGGGCGCAGAGGCCGCGCCAGACACAACGCCATCAAGCGCAGCAACACCCGACGAAGCAACGCCCCCAGCTCCCACTTCGGCCGTCGTCACGGAATTCGTGTCGCGCATGGCTCCACCTCACTGCTCGTCGTCGCTGCACTTGCACGAACCGCACTGCCGCGGTCCCTTGCATCGCCCCTCCAGGGCCCTGCGTCTCTCACTGTACTCAAGCGCGCCGCATTCCGCCCCGCAATTGCTCACCAAATCGAGCTTGACGATCAAAGATTGATGTGCAAAACTCGCCGCATTGGTCATCAATCAAAGGAGAGCCGGCCATGACATCCCCCAACATCGTGGTTTCCGCCAAGGACGCCCGCAAGATCGCGATGGGCGCCTTCGTCGGCACCGCCCTCGAGTGGTACGACTACTTCCTCTTCGGCACCGCCGCCGCGATCGTCTTCAACCGCCTGTACTTCACTGATCTCAACCCGACCGCCGCGCTGCTCGCATCGTTCGCGACCTTCGGCGTCGGCTTCGTCTCTCGCCCCATCGGCGCCCTGATCTTCGGCGCCATCGGAGACCGAATCGGACGACGCCCCGCGCTCATCACGACGATCGTGCTCATCGGCATCAGCACCGGTCTCATCGGCGTGCTCCCGACGTTCGTCTCGATCGGCGTCGCGGCTCCCATCATGCTCGCGATACTCCGCCTCGTGCAGGGCTTCGCCGTCGGCGGCGAGTGGGGCGGCGCGACCACCATGGCTGTCGAGCACTCCCCCGTCGAAACCCGCGGCCGCTACGCCGCACTCGTGCAGCTCGGTTCGCCCGTCGGCACGATCCTCTCGTCCGCGGCCATCGCGCTCGTGCTGCTCCTCCCGCCAGAGTCCTTCGACGCTTGGGGCTGGCGCCTGCCGTTCCTCGCGGCCTTCCCGCTGCTGGGAGTCGCGCTCTGGATGCGCCGCCAGATGGAGGAGTCGCCCGTCTTCCTCGAGATCGAAGCGTCGGCCGAGAAGAAGCCCCGCGTCCCCGCGCTCGCCGTGTTCCGCCGCGCGCCCGGCCGCCTCCTCGCCGGCATCGCCGCGTGCATGCTCGGCGTCGGCGGCTTCTACGTCATGACGACGCTCATCATCGCCTACGCGACCACCACCCTCGGCGTCCCGCGCGAGCAGGTCGTCAACGCGACACTCATTGCCGCGTTCGGCCAGTTCATCGCCCTGCTCATCTGCGGCCGTCTCGTCGACCGCTTCGGCGCCCCGCGCATGACCATTGCCGGCGCGATCATTACCGCACTCGTGGCGTTCCCGGTCTTCTGGCTCGTCGACACCGCGAATCCGGTGCTCATCACGCTCGCGATCTGCCTCGGCACCATGTCGATCGACATCGTCTACGCGTCCACCGGCAAGCTGCTCAGCGAGATGTTCCAGCCCGAGCTGCGCTACACCGGCGTTTCGGTCAGCTTCCAGTTCGCAGGCGCGGTCGGCGGCTTCGTCCCAATGATCACGACGGCGCTCCTCGCGGCGAACGGCAATCAGACGTGGATCGCGGCCGTGATCCTCATCGCCATCTGCGCTTTCACGGCCGTCGGCGGCTTCTTCGGCTCTCGCATGCGGGTGCAGGATCGCGTGGTCTCGGCCGAGCACGCCCCGACCGCCGCTCGCGTCGACGCCGCGAGCTGATCCGCCCGCTCGGGCCGGCACCGGTCCGAGCCACCAACGAACCCGCCCAACCCAACCCGCGCCGTAGACTCTCACCGAAGGAGAATCACTCTTGCAGCTCGACCTCATCATCGAGAACGCCGACATCATCACGATGGATCCGGATCGGCCGCGCGCGCGGCGCGTCGGGGTGCTCCACGGCCGATTCGTGGCGCTCGATGAGGAGCTCGACGGTGTGGGCGCGACGCGGCGGGTCGATGTCGGGGGCGCGACCGTGATCCCCGGCATCATCGACGCGCACTGCCACACGGTCTGGTACGGGCGCACGCTCGTCGAGGCCGACCTGCTCGCTCCCGCAACGCTCGACGATGCCCTCGCGGTGCTCGCCGAGCGTGCCCGCAACACGCCTCAGGGCGAGTGGGTGCTCGGAGCGGGATACAACCAGCACCGCTTCGGCGGCGCCTACCCCACGATCGCGCAGCTCGACGCGATCGCGGACGGGCGGCCGCTCGTGATCCGGCAGTCGTCGGGGCACGCGGTCATCGCGAACACGGTGGCGATGCAGATGGCGGGGATCATCGACTCGCCGGACCCGGTCGGCGGCTCCATCGAGCGCGACGCCGCGGGGCGCGTCACCGGGCGGCTCGACGAGACCGCGCAGGATCTCGTGCTCGACCTGCTGAAGCCCTACAAGCACGCCGACGTCGTCGACGCGATCGACCGCGCCACGGCGGTCTACGCGAGCCAGGCCATCACGAGTTTCTCAGAAGCCGGCATTTCAGCCGGGTGGATCGGCCACAGCCCCATCGAGATGCGCGCATATCAGGATGCCGCCGAGCGCGGCCTGCTCCGCGCACGCGGTCAGCTCATGCCCGGGATCGACGCGCTCACCGCGCTCGCGGGCGCGGCGGGCGACGCGAACGGATCGGGCCTCGACCTCGGCATCCGCACCGGCTTCGGCAGCGACCTCGTGCGGATCGGGCCGACGAAGGTGTTCGTCGACGGGTCCCTCACCGGGCGCACCTGCGCCATGACCGAGCCGTTCTGCGGCGAGCCCGACAATGTCGGCATGCTGCAGTACGAGGAAGACGAGCTCCGCGCGCGCATTTCTGCCGCGGCCGAGGGCGGCTGGGCCGTCGCCGCCCACGCGATCGGCGACCGCGGCATCGACATCGCAATCGATGCGCTGACCGAGGCCCAGCGCCGCTTCGGCCATCCGCCGACACCCCACCGCATCGAGCACGTGAGCTACCTCCGCGACGATCAGCTGCCGCTGCTCGCACAGGCCGGCATCGCGGTCACGCCTCAGGCCATATTCGTGCGCCAGTTCGGCGACGCCTTCGTGCAGAGCCTCGGCGAGGAGCGGGCGCGCGGGGTGTATCGCGCGCAGAGCCTCGTCGACGCGGGCGTGCTCGTTGCGGGCAGCTCGGATCGCCCGTGCATCGAGGGCAACCCGTTCGAGGCGCTCCGCGTGCTGCGCGAGCGGAAGACGCTGAGCGGGGCCGTGTTCTCGCCGCATGAGATCGTGTCCGCCGAGACCGCGCTGTCGATGTACACGCGCGACGCCGCCAGGGCGACCGGTGCTGAGAACGAGACCGGCATGATCCGCCCCGGTCTGCTCGCTGATTTGGCGGTGCTCGAGGGATCGCCGTACGATCCCGATCCCGCCGCTCTCTCGGAGATCACCGTGGTCGCCACCGCTGTGAGCGGCCGAGCGACCCACGGTTCGCTCTGATCCGCACCCGCCCCGCTCGCGAACCGCAAGCACCCGCACCGCACGCACACATGACCCGCAACCTACCCGCCGCCCCCAGGAGGAACTTCAGATGACTGACACGCAGGCGAACGCCGGCATCCACATGGCGAACGGCTTCGACCCGTCGAGCGGAGTCGAACTCGACCCCGCGTCGGCCGCACTCCTCGAGCGGCGCGACCGCGTGCTCGGGCCGTCGTACCGACTCTTCTACCGCGAGCCGGTCGCGATCGAGAGCGCGCAGGGCGTGTGGCTGCGCGGGCTCGACGGCCGCGAATACCTCGACGCGTACAACAACGTGCCGGCGATCGGACACAGCCACCCCGCGGTGACCGCTGCGGTATCGGCGCAGCTCGCGAAGCTCAACACGCACACGCGCTACCTCGCCGAGCCCATCGTCTCGTACTCGGAGCGCCTGCTCGCGAAGTTCCCGGACGCGCTCGACCGCGTGACGTACGCTTGCACCGGCAGCGAGGCCATCGACCTCGCGATCCGCACCGCGCGCTACCAGACCGGCAAGCAGGGCTTCATCATCTCGGAGCACGCGTACCACGGCACCACGGTCGCCGCGGCCGGCCTCTCCCCCTCGCTCGGGCCGAACAACCCGCTCGGCGAGCACGTCGTGACGATCCCCTCGATCGACACCGCGCGCACTCCCGCCGATGAGGTCGCGCCGAAGCTGCTCGCGTCGGTCGAGGCCGCGATCGCGCAGCTGAACGAGAGCGGCGCGGGGGTTGCCGGCGTGATCCTCGATTCCATCCTGTCGAGCGACGGCGTGCAGAGCGATCCGACCGGCTTCCTCGCTCCCGTGGTCGACGCCGTGCACCGGGCAGGCGGCCTGTACATCGCAGACGAGGTGCAGCCCGGCTTCGGGCGCACCGGCACCTGGTGGGGTTTCGAGCGGCACGGGATCGTCCCCGACCTCGTCATTCTCGGCAAGCCCATGGGCAACGGCGTTCCGATCTCCGCGCTCGTCGGCAGCGCCGCGGCGCAGGAGGCCTTCGGCTCGCAGGTGCGCTACTTCAACACCTTCGGCGGCAACCCCGTGAGCATCGCGGCGGCGACGGCGGTGCTCGACGTGATCGAGCGAGACGGGCTGGTGGATCACGCCGCGTCGGTCGGCGGGGAGCTGCTGGCGGGCCTGCGCGAGCTCGGCTCCCGCTTCGACAGCGTCATCGACGTGCGCGGCGCGGGGCTCTTCCTCGCGGTGGAGTTCGGCGCCGACGATGAGGAGCGGACGCCCGACGCGGATCTCGCTACGAGGGTCGTGAACGGCATGCGCGAGGAGGGGATCCTCATCAGCGCGTCCGGCCCCGCGGCCGCCGCGCTCAAAATCCGCCCGCCGCTGCCTTTCACCTCCGCGAACGGCGCGCAGCTGCTCGAGACGCTCGAGCGCGTGCTCACCCGCGAGGCGCGGTAGGTTCCGCCCCTCACCCAGCGGCACCGTTTGGGCCTGCAACTATCACTTTCCCCGGATTCTGGTAGTTGCACGCTCCGGCGGTGTGGGAAGATCAGCGCCGCGCGATCCACCTCCAGACAGCTCACGTTTCCACGCGTACGTGCTATCGTTATTCGATAGATTCCTATCGCAGAACGGAGCGCGCCATGGCGAACGCAACCATTTGGATCTTGAAGGTCGTGATCGCCCTCGCGCTGGCCGGCTCGCTGGTAGTGCAGACGATGATCCTGCCCGCGATCTGGGTCGACATGACCCACGGCGGAGCTCCCCTCTGGGCGAAGCTCACATTCATATCGAGCGGCGCGGGCCTGATTCTGGCAATGCAGGTGTTCGCCGTCTGCGTTTGGCGGCTCCTCACCATGGTGAAGCGCGGCTCGGTGTTCTCGCGCGCCTCGTTCGGCTACGTGAACACGATCATCGGCGCGTTCGCGGCCGCATCGGTGCTTGCTTTCCTCTTGGCGGTGCTCCTCGCCCCTGGCGGGATCGCGCCCGGCCTCATCGGCGTGATCACCGGCGCTTCCCTGGTGCTGGCAGGGATCGCGCTGCTCGTCGTGGTGATGCGTCGCCTGCTCGTGCAGGCCACGCAGCGCGAGACCGAGGTGCGGACGCTGCGCTCCGAACTCGATGAGGTGATCTGAGTGCCGATCATCGTCGACATCGACGTGATGCTGGCCCGCCGCAAGATGTCGGTCGGCGCGCTCGCGGAGCACATCGGAATCACGCCCGCGAACCTCGCGGTGCTGAAAAACGGCCGCGCGAAGGCCGTGCGGTTCACCACGCTCGCGGCGCTCTGCGAGGCGCTCGCGTGCCAGCCCGCGGACCTCCTGCGCTGGGAACCGGAGCGGGAACAGGAATCGGAACCGGGCGACGCTCCCGCATAGCAGGCGGCGGATCAGGCGCGAGCGAACCCGCGCCGCCGCGAGCCGCGGCAGCCGCGCCGGGTCATCCAGCGCCAAGCAGCGGCGGGCCTCCAGCGGCGGCCGGCCGGTAGCGGTGCAGCACGGCTCCCGACGCGAACTCGCGGCGCTCGACCAGTTCGAGCTGGATCCGCTCACGGAGCCCCTCGAGCAACCTGGGGCCGTGACCGACAACGACCGGCTGCACGAGAAACTCGAACTCGTCGATCAGCCCGAGCGCCGCGAGCTCCGTCGGCAGCTTCACACCCCCGAGCGAGAGGTATCCGCTCGACCGCTCCTTGAGCTGCCGCACCGCGTCGCCGAGCTCACCGCGCAGCAACTCCGCATTCCAATCGACGCTGCCAAGCATGCGCGACACCACGTGCTTCGACGCGCCATCGATCGCCTCCGCGAACGGGGTCTCCCACTCCTCCATCCAGTCGGGCCAACCACCGGACTCCGGCCTCCGCCACGCGGCCGCCATCATCTCGTAGGTCACGCGCCCGAACAGTAGGGCATCAGCCTCGGCGATCTGAGCGGTCCAGTAGCGCATGGACTCGGCATCGGGTGCGAGTCCCGCTTCGTGATGCACGCACCCGTCGAGCGCGACGTTGATCGAGTATCGCAGTGCACCCATCTCGCAGATCCCCCTTGACGCGCGTGAACGCCACGATGATACCCCCGCCCGGGAAGCAACAGAAGGCCCGAGAGACTGGCCCTTGGACGGAGCGCACTCGCGAGTTACGATGCAGCATGACCAAGATCGAGCGCCTCCGCCCCGAGGGGTTGGTCGTCAGCCCCGCATTCAGCCACGTTGCGGTTGTACCGCCAGGAGCGACGACGATCTACGTCGGCGGGCAGAATGCCGTCGATGCGGCGGGTGCACTCGTGGGCGGCGACGACGTCGCGGCCCAGGCGATCCGCGCGCTCGCGAATGCGAAGACTGCGCTCACCGCGGCGGGCGCGACCCTGCAGGACGTGGTGCAGTGGACCGTCCTCTTCGTCGACGGCGTGGATGTTCGAGCGGCCTACGGCGCGATCGCGAGTGAGATCGCGTCGGAGCACCCGCCACTTGTGACGAGCGCCCGCGTGGCGGGCCTTGGGGTTCCGGGAGCGCTCGTCGAGATCGCGGCGATCGCGGCCGTCATGCGGTGACGCCGGCGTCACGACTCAGCGCGCGAAGTTCCCGCGAGACGCCTCGAACACCCATCCGACGACCGACACGAGGAGCAGGGGCGCGCTCATATACGCGAACCAGCGGTCATCAGGTGCCTCGCGGTATCCGTGAGCGTTTACGACACCCGCGCGCCGTCGACCATCCGCGAGACACTCCGCTCCGGCTGCTCGCGCAGCTCGTCCGGAAGCAGCCGCTCGGGGAAGCCTTGGAAGGCCACGGGGCGCACGAAGCGGAAGATCGCGGCAGTACCCACGGACGTGGTCGAGCTCGCGGTCGAAGCCGGGTACGGTCCGCCGTGCTGCTGGGCATAGGTCACCGAAACCCCGGTGGGCCACTGGTTCCAGAGCACGCGCCCCGCACGCACCGACAGAGCGTCGACGAGCGCGGTGACGTCGCAGTCCTCCTCGCCGTGCACGGTCGCCGTGAGCTGGCCGTCCAGCGCGCGGGCGAGAACGGGGAGCTGATCTTCGCTGTCGTACTCGACCACCAGGGAGGCCGGCCCGAAGCACTCGGCGAGCATCCCGGAGGGGTCAGCGAGAACCGCGTCAGCGTCAGTCAGAAACAGGATCGGCGACGGCACGTCGCCCGAGGGGTCGTCACCGCGCACAAGCTGTTCAGCGCCGCGCTCCTGCAGCTCCTCGATCGACGCGAGGTATCCCTCTCGGATGCGCTCGTTGAGGAGGGGACCGGTCTGGGGCAGAGCAGTCTCACGAAGCGCTTCGAGCAGGCGCGACCCGCGGGGTACGAAAATCGCGCCGGGCTTGGTGCAGAACTGGCCGCTGCCGAGCGTGAAGGATCCGACGTACTGCTCTGCGATCTGCGTGCCGCGCGCACGGTCCGCGGCCTCCGTGACGAACACGGGGTTGTTGCTGCCCAGTTCCCCGTAGAAGGGGATCGGCACGGGACGCGCCTGCGCGAGGTCGAAGAGCGCGCGTCCACCCTGGATCGATCCGGTGAAGCCGGCCGCGGCGATCCGCTCGTGCTGCACCAGTCGGATGCCCGCGTCGGTGCCGAACACGACCGCGAACGCACCATCCGGAGCGCCGGCCTCACGGAGCGATCGGGCGACGATCTCACCCGTCATGGCGGAGAGCTCGCGGTGCCCATCGTGCGCCTTCACCACGACCGGGCATCCTGCCGCGAGCGCTGAGGCGCTGTCGCCACCGGCAACCGAGAAGGCGAACGGGAAGTTGCTCGCTGAGAAGACCGCGACGGGGCCGAGCGGAACCTGAGTGCGCCGCAGGTCGGGGCGCGGCGCTCCCATGGGCCAGGCGTCGTCAGCGTGATCGACCCGCGCGTCGAGGTAGCTTCCGTCCTCGATAACCTCTGCGATAAGCCGCAGCTGGAACGTCGTCCGCTGCAGCTCGCCCCGCAGACGTCCCTCGGGGAGGTGCGTCTCGCGCTGCCCCACCGGCACGAGCTGCTCGACGCTGGCGTCGAGCCCGTCGGCGGCCGCGCGAAGATAGGTCGCGCGCTGCTCGCGGGAGCTTCCTCGCAGCGCGGCGGCGGCGCGTTCGGAGGCCTCCAAGATCGACTCGAGCTCGTCAACGGTGGTCTGATGGTGCATCTTCTCTCCGGTCAGTGGTCGGTGCGTTCGCCGCCGCGCTGCAAGGGTCGCGCGACGGCTGCGGTGCGTGAGCCTCGAAACGTCCGAGGCCGATCGCGAGTCAGGCGATGAGTTCCGAGGCGAGCAGCTCCCGGATGCGCTCGAGCCCTTCGGTCAGCTGCGCGTCATCGAGCGCGTACGAGAAGCGCAAGAATCCCGGCGCGCCGAAAGCTTCTCCGGGCACGACGGCCACGTCGATCCGCTCGAGCAACAGGGTGGAGAGCTGCATCGAGGTGCGCACGGGGTCCTCCCCTAGCTGCAGCTCGCCACCGAGGGCGCCGCGCGCGTCGACGAAGAAGTAGAACGCGCCGCTCGGAGGGGTCACGGTGAACCCTGGCGTCCGTTCGAGAATGGCGAGGGCGAGTTGCCGCCGGCGCTCGAACACCTGCCGCATCTGTTCGGGGAACGCGTCTCCCCCGACGAGCGCCGCGAGCGCCGCGTGCTGCGAAACATTCGACACGTTGCCGGTCGTGTGGGACTGGAAGCTCGTCATGGCCTGCACGATGCGCGGTGTCGAGACCACCCATCCCAGACGCCATCCGGTCAGCACGTGGCTCTTTGCGAGTCCCCCGACGATGAGGAGACGATTGCGCTGCACGAACGGCGCAATGGAGCTGAACTCCGCGCCGTCGTACACGAAGTGCCGGTACATTTCGTCCGTCAGCACCCAGATGCCGGTCGAGTTCGCCCACTCGGCGATCTCACGCAGCTCATCCTCCGTGTACACGGAACCCGTGGGGTTCGAGGGCGACGTGACGATCAGGAGGCGCGTGCGCTCGGTGCGGGCGGCCTCGAGGCTGGCGACAGTCGCCTTGAACTCCGACTCGGGCCCCGTCGCCACGGGAACGGGAACGCCGCCAGCGAGGGCGACCTGCTCGGGATAGCTCGTCCAGTAGGGCGCGGGGATGATGACCTCGTCACCCGGATCGAGCACGGCGGTGAGCGCGTTGTAGATCGCCTGCTTGCCGCCGTTCGAGACCATCACCTCGCTCGCGTCGACGTTCAGTCCGGTGTACCCGGCGACCTCGGTAGCAACGGCGCTCCGCAGCGCGGGGAGCCCGGCGGGCGGGCTGTAGTGATAGGTTGCGGGGTCGCTGAGCGCTTCACGCACCGCATCGACAATGTGCGCGGGAGTGTCGAAGTCGGGCTCCCCCGCACCGAACGCGATGACCGGCCGACCCTCGGCGCGGTACCGCTTCGCCAGCGCATCGATTGCCTGCGGGGCGGATTCCTGCAGTCCGCCGAGAAGCGTCGACACCCAGGGCTCGGCTTCGCGAGCGGGGATGCGGATCGCGCCTTCGGCGCCCGAAGCAGCCAACGTCGACGTGCCCGTGTTCTCAGTCAATTCCTGCAACCTCTTTCATCTGAGTGCGATTCCCCGCCCGGCTCGACCACTTCTCGACGCGAACGGCGACGAAGGAGAGAATCAGGCACAGCACGACATAGATGGACCCCATGACGATCGCCGAGGGGATGATCGGACTCCCGTACTGAATCTGCGTTCCGTAGAACTTGGCCAAGTAGAGCAGCTCGGGGTAGGTGACCATGAACCCGAGCGCGGTGTCCTTCAACGCGACGACGAGCTGCGAGATGATCGTGGGCAGCATGTTGCGGATCGCCTGGGGCGCGAGGATGATCGCAAGGATCTGGTGGTCCCTGAGGCCGATCGCTTCACCCGCTTCGCGTTGCCCCTTGGGCAGCGAGTCGAGCCCCGCGCGGAAGATCTCCGCGAACACGGCGCCGTTATAAATCATGAGGGACAGCACCACCGCGAGATACGGGGTGATGAACTCCGCACCGAGCACCGGGAGCCCGTAGTACATCAGCATCATCAAGATGAGGAGCGGCACGCCGCGGAAGATTTCCGTGACCCACGCGAACGTCGCGCTAACGGCCCGTCGCTTCGACAAGCGCCCCAATAGCAGGACGACGCCGAGCAGCAGGCTGAGCACCGCGCCGCCAGCGAATGCGCTGAGTGTGGAGACGGTCGTGCGCAGGATCTCCTGCTGCACCATCGGGAAGGTGAAGATCTGCCACTTCTGGGCCGAGAACTGACCGGAGACTGCAAGCTGGTAGACGATGAAACCGAGCACCGCCAAGACGAGGAGCACGGTCAGCGCGCCGGCGATCTGACTCCGTCGCTTGCCGCGCGGCCCGAGCGCGTCGAAGAGACCCTGGGATGCGTAACTCATGCGCGCGCCCACTTTCGTTCGAAGCGCCGCTGCAGCGCGGCGAGTGCCAGTACGAGGATAAGGAAGAACAGTGCGACCCAGAGCAGGGTGACGAGCAGGTTCTCGCCGCGCTCCGACATGTTCGCGGCGATGGCTCCCGCCTGCATCACGGAGAAGCCGCTGGCAACCGTCGTGTTTTTCAGCAGCGCGATGAACACACTCATCAGCGGGGGCACGACGTTGCGGAACGCCTGCGGCACAAGAACCTCACCGAGCACCTGCGTGAAGTTCAGCCCGATCGCGCGCGCCGCTTCCGTCTGCCCCTTATCGATCGAGTTGATGCCCGAGCGGAACACCTCCGCCACGTAGCTCGCGGTGTAGAGCACGAGCGCGCTGATCGCGAGCGTCAGGTAGTCGAGTGCGGGGAGTCCGAGTTTCGGATAGCCGAGCGCGAAGAACATCATGAGCAGCGCCAGCGGCGTATTGCGCACGACGTTGACGTACACGGTCCCCACCGCGCGCATCGCGGAGGACGGCGAGATTCTGAGCACGCCGATCACGATCCCGAGGGCGAGCGAGAGCACCGCGGATATCACGAACATCACGACCGTGTTCCGGAACCCCAGAATGAAGAGATCCAGATTGTCGATGAGCACCTGCATGAAGGGTTCCGTTCCTCACGGGCGCAGCGGGGAGTCGCTCAGACTCCCCGCTGCGGCGCTGAGATTCAGTAGTCGTTGATCTGCGGCTTCTCGAAGCTCGTTCCCGACGCGCCGAGGTTGTCGTCGTAGATCTTCTCGAGCACGTCGGTGTTCTCCGCCAAGAGGTCGTTGATGTAATGGCGAAGCGAGTCATTGCCCTTGGCGATGCCGATACCGAAGCCCTCTTCCGTGAAGCGGTCGCCCACTACCTTGAGTTCCCCGGGCACGAGCGTGGTGTAGCCGACGAGTAGCTTCTCGTCGGTGCTGACCGCGTCGACCTGCTTGCTCGTCAGCGCCTCGACGCACTGCGCCATGTTGTCGAACTCCACGGTCTCGGCGTCCGGGTGGTTCTCCTTGATGTACTGAATCGGCGTCGAGCCGGTGATCGAGCACACCTTGTGACCGGCGAGATCGGACTCGCCCTTGATATCGTCGTAGTCCTCGCGGACGAGGATGCTCTGTCCGTCCGCCATGTACGGTCCGGCGAAATCGACGAGTTCCTTGCGCTTGTCCGAGATCGTGTACATGCCGATGATCAGGTCAGCGTCGCCGTTCTGCAGCGACTGCTCGCGGCTCTGACTGGGCACCAGCACGAACTCGAGGTCATCCTCGGCGAATCCGAGCTCGGCCCCGACCCACTTCGACAGGTCGATATCGAACCCGCTGCGCTCGCCGGTCGCGGAGTCGCGCATTCCGAAGCCCGGCTGATCTTCCTTCACGCCGATGACGAGCTTCCCTGCCTCAGTCGCTCGGTCGAATACCGGGCTACCGTCGATCTTCACGCTCTCCGCGACAGGAAAGCTCGTTTCCTTGCCGCCCGGGTCGCCGCTTCCGGACGCGCCGTCCGAGGCGCAACCGGTTAGCGCGAGAGCCGCGACAGTGGCGGCGATAGCGAATTTCTTTACACTCTTCATCGTGTGCATCTCCTTGGTGGGTGTTGAATCTCCGCAGCGCGAGGCTGCGCGGAGGGGTTTAGCGAGCGAGTACCTTGTGCAGGAAGTCCCGCGCTCGTGAGGTCTTCGGCTCGGTGAAGAATTCGTCGGGAGTCGCTTCTTCGACGACCTGGCCGTCCGCCATGAACACAATGCGGTCCGCCGCCTGCTTCGCGAACCCCATCTCGTGCGTGACGACCACCATGGTCATGCCCGATTCAGCGAGCGCGAGCATAACGTCCAGAACTTCGCTCACCATCTCGGGGTCGAGCGCGGAAGTCGGCTCGTCGAACAGCATCACCTTCGGCTCCATCGCGAGAGCGCGGGCGATCGCGACGCGCTGTTGCTGACCACCGGAGAGCTGCTGCGGCAGCTTGTC
This sequence comes from Leucobacter sp. USHLN153, assembly GCF_037145615.1. Lineage (NCBI taxonomy): Bacteria > Bacillati > Actinomycetota > Actinomycetes > Micrococcales > Microbacteriaceae > Leucobacter > Leucobacter sp. USHLN153. The sequence goes on along the minus strand of NZ_JBBCXE010000006.1, from coordinate 61,612 downwards.
CTTCTGGTTGAGCACCCCGACGCGCTCCAGCAGTTCGAGGGCGCGCTTCCGTGCGTCCGCCTTCGATGCCTTGCGGACCTTCACGGGACCGAGCATCACGTTCTCGAGCACGGTCTTGTGCGCAAAGAGGTTGAACGATTGGAAGACCATTCCCACGTCGGCACGCAGTGACGCGAGGTCACGCCCCTCCTCGGGGAGGCGTACGCCGTCGATCATGATCTCACCAGACGTGATCGTCTCGAGGCGGTTGATCGCACGGCACAGCGTCGACTTTCCGGCGCCTGAGGGGCCGATGAGAGCGACGATTTCTCCGCGGCGCACCACGGTGTTGATATCGCGCAACACGTGATGCTCACCGTAGAACTTGTTCACCTGATCAAGCACTACGAGCGCGTCGTCGCCGGCCATCGTCGGGATCGAAACCGTATTTCTGATGTCCATCGTTCTCTCTGTCCGTCCACTCAGGATCGAAACGCCTCTGCGCCGTCGGCGACCTCTCCGGGTGAGGCGGCCGACGGCGCACATGCGTTTAGCGCGGGATTCGCTTGATCAGCTCGCCAAGTTCTGCAGTTTCCTGCTCGGTGAGGTCCGTGAGCGGCGGCCGCACCGAACCGATCTCGCGGCCGGTCGCGTTCAGCCCCGCCTTGACGATCGACACCGCGTATCCCGCCTTGCGATTACGGATGTCCAGGTAGGGAAGCACGAACTCTCGGAGGCCGCGGAACACGAAGTCGTGATCCCGCGAGCGCACGGCAGCGTAGAACTGGAGAGCGAACTCCGGCACGAAGTTGAACATGGCCGACGAGTACGTCGTCACGCCGAGTTCCAAGTAGGGCAGCGCGAACGTCTCAGCCGTCGGAAGACCGCCGACGTAGATCAGGCGATCGCCGAGCTCCGAGTAGATGCGCGTCATCTGGTCGATGCTGCCGATGCCGTCCTTCAACCCGATGAGGTTCGGGTTGTTCTCCGCGAGCCGCGCAACCGTCTGCGCTTCGAGCGACATGTTCGCCCGGTTGTAGACGATGATGCCGAGCGACGTCGACTTGCAGACCGCATCGATGTACGCGGCCAGACCCTCCTGCGATGCCTCGGTCAGGTACGGCGGGAAGAGCAGCACGCCGGCGGCGCCGGCCGCCTCGGCGATCCGCACCTGCTCGATGGCGTTGACGCTCGAGCCGCCTGCGGCCGAGAGCACCGGAAGATTTCCATTGACCTCGGAAACCGCTGCGCTGAGCACGCGCGAGATTTCGTCGTTGCTGAGCGAGAAGAACTCACCCGTGCCGCCCGCTGCGAACAGTCCGGCGACATCGTAATCATTGAGGTACGCCACATGCTCGCGGTATCGCTGCTCATCGAATTCGAGGTTCGAGTCGAACGCGGTCACCGGGAAGGAGAGCAGGCCACTGCCAACCTTCCGCGCGAGATCCTCGGGGCTGTACGCCGTCACAGTCATCATTCCCTTGTGTCTGAGCTGGTCCGGCAGGGGCATCCTCCCGGGGTGCTGCCAGGCTAGAAGCGCGCGGCATACCCGTTCAACATGACAATTGCATCTTCCGATACCTGCGGGGTATCACTCCTGATCACGCCCTGTTTGCACCAGTGCGGTGATCCAAGCCAAGCGCCGCATGCAGCTCTCGAAGCACCGTCAGCGCGCGCGGAAATGCTGGGTTCGCATTCTCCTTGCGCCAGACGGCGAGGAGCCGCGACGGATACCGCTCTGCATCGATGATGGGACGAAACACGACACCGGGCATTCCGACCCTGGCGGACGATCTGGGCACGAGCGCGATGCCCTGATTCGCGGCGACCAGAGCGACCATGCTGTGGATCTGCGTCACCTGCTGGCTCGGGCGCGTCCACACCCCTTCGAGCAGTCTCCCCACGAGCTCGTGGAAGTACGCGGCCTCCGTCGGGTCGTACCGCAGCACGCGTTCCCCCGCGAGATCTTCGACATCGAGACCGCGAGAGGTCACGGCGAGCGGGTGACGTCGGCCGATCGCCGCGACCAACGGCTCCTCCCACACCGGCAACGAGGCAAGCCCCACGGCCGTGGGATCCGTGCGCACAAACGCAAGGTCGATGGATCCCTTCGAGACGCTCTGAATCTGATCCCGTGACACCATTTCACGTACGGTCACTTCGGTTCCCGGCGCGATCGACTCGAGACGCTCCAGAATTCCACCGAGGAGCGCCTGCGTGCCCGACGCAGTGATGCCGATGCGCAGGAGCCCTGCCGCTCCTGCGGCGATCCGCCGTGCGATCTCGCGAGACGACTCCGCCATCGTCAGGAGCCGCTCGGCTTCCTCGGCGAACACTCTGCCCGCGTGCGTGATCTCGACCCGCTTGTTCTTTCGCACGAACAGCGCAAAGCCGAGCTCCTGTTCGAGCTTTTGGATCTGCCGGCTCAACGGCGGTTGCGTCATGTTCAGTCGCTCCGCCGCCCTGCCGAAATGCAGTTCGTCAGCGAGCACCACGAGACTGCGCAGTTGATCGAACGTGAACAAGCGGACTCCTCCGAAGCGTGCGGCGTCGCTTCCCTCCCCGGAGGCCGCGACCAAGCACGTATCTTCTCACGGTTCGCCTCCGGTCGTTGCGCGGCTCGCGCTTACGTCGGCCCCGCGCGTTTGTCCAGGGGCTCACCGCCTGCGCCTGAACGCGAAACGATACTCGGAGACCGAACAGCGAAGCGCCGAGCCCCAGCGAGTGCTCTCGCTGCAACAGCAGGAAGGTGAGTGAGATGGACGATCAGAACCCGGACGTGGTACGCGACGAGGCCGACGACGCGAAGGACAAGGTGCAGGGAGCCGCAGACACTGCGAACTCCGCGAAAGACAAGGGCTCCGAAAAGGAGGTCGGTGGAGAAGAGGTACTTCCGAACACCGATCAGGGATAGCCGGATCGCGCATCGACGCGGCAGCACCGAGGGCCTGGCGGGTGGAATTTGCTTCCACCCGCCAGGCCCTTCTTCGTGTCGGGGGGGATGACCAGCCCCTCACGGCACCAGTGCTCCTTTATTGGCGCCGCCGAGGCTCGATACCGAGCCCGCACCGCCTCAACGTTTCACCGCAGCAAGGCGCTCGCCGCGTCGGCGTCACCGCCGATCCTTGTCAATACTCACGTACGCGTCGAGCAGCCTGAGCGCCTCCGCGCCTGCGTCCCCCTCCGCCTCGAGCGCCCCGCGCATCGAATCGAGCTTCTCCTTCGCCCCGGGGAAGGGAGGCAGCAGCGGCACGTGCGGCGAGGTCGCGGCGTCGATGACGACCGGCCGATCCGCCGCAAACGCCTCGTCGAGCGCCGCCGCGAGCTCTCCCGGCTCCGTGACGCGCACTCCCTGCAGGCCGAGCAGTTCCGCGTAGCCCGCGAACGAGAATCCGGGCAGATCCTGCGAGGGCGTGAAGCGCGGCTGCCCCTCCATCTCGCGCTGCTCCCAGCTCACCTCCGAGAGGTCGCCGTTGTTGAGCACGAGAACGACGAACCGAGGATCGGCCCAGCCGCGCCACCGATCCGCGACCGTGAGGAGTTCCGCGTTGCCGAGCATCTGCATCCCGCCGTCTCCAGCGAGCACCGCGACCGGGCGCGACGGGTCGAGCTCCTTCGCCGCGAGGCCGTAGGGCACCCCGCACCCCATGCTCGCGAGCGTGCTCGAGAGGTGCGCGGGAACGTCGGGGGGCAGGTGGATCTGACGCGCGTAGTGGTAGACGCAGCTGCCGACATCGATCGCGAGCTGCGCGTCGGGTGCGAGCCGCGACCCGAATTCGCGCACCACAAGCTCGGGGTTGAGCGGCGCGGCCGGCGTCTCGGCTCGGAGCGCCCGCGTCTGCTCCCACCGTCGCTTGCTGCCCTCCACGGCGAGCCGCCAACGCGAGCGGTCCCGCTTCGGCACCCGATCGAGCAGCTCGCGCACGGCCTCCTTCGCGTTGCCGACCAGCCCGACCTCGACCGGGTAGCGGTTGCCGATGACCGAGGCGTCGACGTCGATCTGCACGGCGCGGGCCTGCCCCGGCGCGGGAAAGAACTCGCTCCACGGGTCGTTCGAGCCGATGATCAGGAGGGTGTCGCAGTGCTGCATGGCGTGTGCCGACGCGTCGGTGCCCAAGTGGCCGATGGTCCCCGCGGCGAGCGCGTGCGATTCGTCGACGTACGGCTTGCCGAGCAGGCTCGTGGTGATCGCCGCGTCGAGATGCTCGGCGAGCTCCAGCACCTCGTGCTGCGCGTGAGCCACTCCGCGACCGGCGAGAATCGCGATCCGCTCCCCCGCACCCAGCAGTTCGGCGGCGGCCGCGAGGTCATCCTCGTGCGGCAGGCGGGTCCCGTTGGTCCAGCGCGGAGCGGTCACCATGACCCCGTGCTCCTGCCCGAGCTCCGGAGCGTCCGCCTGCTGCACATCGTGCGGCAGGATCACGACGGTCGGCTGCGAGCGCACGAGGGCGGATCGGAATGCGCGATCGAGCACCATCGGCACCTGTTCCGGCGTGTTCACCTGTTGCACGAAGGGCGCGGCCACATCGTGGAAGAGCTGCGGCAGGTCGACCTCCTGCTGGTAGTCCGAGCCGAGCACGCTCCGATGCTGCTGGGCGACGATCGCGACGACCGGCACACTATCGAGCTTCGCGTCGTACAGGCCGTTCAACAGGTGCACGGCGCCTGGCCCCTGCGTCGACGTCACCACACCGACCGATCCCCCGTACTTCGCCTCTGCGACCGCCATGAACGCGGCGCTCTCCTCATGCCGCGCCTGAATGAAGCGCGGCGCCGCGTCGCTCCGTTGGAGCGCTCCAAGGAGTGGGTTGCTGCCGTCGCCGGGGTACCCGTAGAGGCGCTCGACCCCCCAGGTGCTGAGGCGCTCGACGATCACGTCGGCAACGGTGCGCTGCGGTTCTTGGGATTCGGGCATCGGTTCTCCTATCTCGTTCGTCCCCGCCAACGCGGGTGCAGGATCGCGGCCGGCGCGAGCGCCGCCCGACCGTCGTTGCTACTCGCGGAACGGTGCTTCGGCGCTGGGATCCGCCGGTTCTGGCTCGGGCTCGGACGATGGATCCGGGTCGGTAATGACGCCGGTCAGACCCGATTCCTCGACGCGGTGCTCGCCCCCGAGCTCCGCCGCGAGCAAACGTCCCGCGTCGACCGCCTCATCGCGATCCCGGTAACTCCGGGAAAGTTCCGGCGCTCCTTCGACCTTATTGATCCACTGCCCGTTCTTGGATTTCGTTGTGACGTCGAATTCGCTCATGACTCCCTCTCGCGTGATCCGTCTTGCTGTTCTCTCCACCCATCACGGTGGCAAGAAGCGCGGCGCATCGGCAGGGGGTTGCGGAGCGTAGCGCGAAGCTTACGCCTGACGGCGGCGTCACGGCACCCCATGTTCGGCTGCTGCGATCCGCCGCTACCGTGGAGGCTCCGACCGAAGCAACGAGCCGCGATGGAGGACCCGCAGTGGTGGATCGCATTGCCGACATCTGGGGAACTCGCACCCCGTACGCGCGAGACGAACGCTGGCCCGTGCGGGTGGATCAGGTGCTCGCGGAGGGTCTTGCCGACGCCGACGTAGATCGCTGGGTGCAGTCGGCGTGCGTGCTCTGCAGCAACGGCTGCGGCATCGATATCGCGGTGAAAGACGACAGGATGGTCGGAGTGCGCGGCCGCGCCACCGACATCGTGAACCACGGGCGACTCGGGCCGAAAGGCATGTTCGCGAGCTGGCAGGGGGTCTCGCACCCCGATCGTCTCACTCGACCGCTCGTGCGCGAGAACGGCGAGCTCGTCGAGACTGACTGGGAGACCGCGATGCAGCGGATCGTCTCACGCAGCCGCGAGCTGCTCGACACGAAGGGCCCGCTCTCGCACGGTTTCTACACGAGCGGGCAGCTGTTTCTCGAGGAGTACTACGCGCAGGCGATCGTGGGCAAGGCTGGCATCGGTACGCCGCACATGGACGGCAATACCCGCCTCTGCACGGCGACGGCGGCGGCCTCGATGAAGGAGTCGTTCGGATCCGACGGGCAGCCGGGAAGCTACGTCGATATCGACGAGTGCGACGCGATGTTCCTGTACGGGCACAACATGGCCGAGACGCAAACGGTGCTGTGGGCGCGCGTGCTCGATCGCGTCGCGGGCCCGAACCCGCCGCGCATCGTCTGCGTCGACCCGCGTGAGACCGAGGTCGCGCGACACGCGGAGGTGCACCTCGCGGTGAAGCCGGGCACGAACCTCGCGCTCATGCACGGGCTCGTGCGGGAGCTGTTCGCGAACGGCTGGATCGATGAGGAGTACGTCGAGCAGCACACGGTCGGGGTTGAGGATCTACGCAAAACGGTCGAACCCTGGACGCCGGAGGCGGTTGCCGAGACGTGCGGGGTCGAAGCCAACGACGTGCGTCGCGCCGCCGAGATCTTCGGCACCTCGGGTCGCGTGCTCTCGACGGTGCTGCAGGGGTTCTACCAGTCCTCGCAGGCGACCGCAGCGTCGTGCGCGGTGAACAACCTGCAGCTCCTCAGGGGCCTCATCGGGAAGCCAGGCTCCGGGATCCTGCAGATGAATGGCCAGCCGACCGCGCAGAACAACCGCGAATGCGGAGCCGATGGCGACCTGTCGGGGTTCCGCAACTGGGAGAACCCCGACCATGTTCAGGAGCTCGCGGACCTCTGGGGTATCGACCCCGCGATCATCCCGCACTGGGCGCCGCCGACGCACGCGATGCAGATCTTCCGATACGTGGAGCAGGGGTCGATCGAGTTCCTCTGGGTCACCGGCACCAACCCGGCCGTATCGCTCCCCCAGCTCGGCCGCATTCGCGAGATCCTCGGGAAGGAAGAGCTCTTTCTCGTCGTGCAGGATCTCTACCTCACCGAGACCGCGCAGTACGCCGACGTGGTGCTCCCCGCGGCTGCGTGGGGCGAGAAGACGGGTACCTTCACGAACGTAAACCGCACGGTGCACCTCTCGGAGCAGGCCGTCGAGCCGCCGGGAGACGCGCGGAGCGACCTCGAGACGGTGATCGACTACTCGCGACGCATGGGGTTCACGAAGCGCGACGGATCACCGCTGCTCGACTGGAACGGACCCGAGGACGCGTTCACGGCGTGGACCGAGTGCACGCGAGGGAGGCCGTGCGACTACACCGGCCTGTCATACGAGAAGCTTCGCGGTGGGAGTGGCGTGCCGTGGCCGTGCAACGAGGATCATCCGGACGGTACCGTCCGCCTGTATCGCGACGGTGTCTTCTCGACCGACCCCGACTACTGCGAGACTTACGGGCACGATCTGCTCACGGGCGCCACCATCGGCCCGGAGACCTACAAGGCGAACAACCCCGCGGGCCGCGCCATCTTCAAGACGGCGCCCTACCATCCGGCGCACGAGACACCCGATGACGCCTACCCCTTCCGCTACACCACGGGCCGCACGGCGTACCACTTCCACACGCGCACGAAGACGGCGCGCTCGCCGCAGCTCAACGACGCGGCGCCCGACGCCTGGGTCGAGCTGTCTCCCGACGACGCCGCTGCGCTCGGCGTCACCGAGGGAGACATTGTGCGCGTCGCATCGCGACGGGGCGCTATCGAGTCTGCCGTGCGGGTCACGGATATCGAGCGCGGCACGGTGTTCTCACCGTTCCACTACGGGTACTGGGATCGTGGCGGCGAGCCGCAGGGCGCGGGTCGTGCGGCGAACGAGCTGACGATCACAGAGTGGGATCCGGTGTCGAAGCAGCCCGTGCTGAAGAACGCCGCCGTGAGCGTCGAGAAGATCGCGGACGGCGACGGCACCTCACCGGCTCCCACGACCACCGCGTCTCGGCCGAGTCGGCGGCTCGGCCGCCGGATCCACCCCACCATCGGGGGTGCCGCGGCCGAGGCAACCGAGACCATCGCCCCGGTTGAACCGCCGCGGGTCGCGACACAGGAGGAACACGGATGAAGCTGCCGGTCTATCTCGGTCTGCTCGATCGCTCCGAAGCGACGCTCGCGGAGTCGTTTCGCCAGGTGTCGGAGGGTCACGGTCACGAGCCCGATGTGCACTTTCTGTGCGAGACGCTCGCGAAGCAGTGCGAGGATCACCGGAGCGCTCTCGCGCCCGTCGTCTCGCGGTACGGCGAGGCCGACGACCAGGAGGAGCCGGAGCGCTTGCACGCCGACGGCCTGAGCGAGACTCGGAGCGGGCCCGTCGGCCTGCTGCGCGACCTGCAAGACCTGTACCTGCTCGCGAGCCTCGTCGACATCACCTGGACGATGGTGAAGCAGGCCGCGCAGGGGCTGCGCGACGAGGAGTTGCTGGCGGTGGTCGAGCGTTGCGACGGCGAGACCGCGATCCAGCTGAAGTGGCTGCAGACCCGCATGAAGCAGGCGGCTCCGCAGGCGCTCATCGTCGCGGAGTGAGTCTCAGCGACTGCGACACTCAGTCGAGGTACTGCGCAAGAAATGTGCGCGCAGCGAGTTTCATCTGCGCGATAATCTCGTCGTCGCGGTGCCCGGGCCGGAAGAACGCCAGTTCCATCCCCTTGTCGAGAATTCCCAGGTATAGATGCATCACGGCAAGCGGGTTTGGCTGCATCGCATCCAAAACAGACTGAGGCAACCCGGCGAGAAGACGATGTGCCATCCGCAAATCGTGGTCCCGGTTGGTCGCGGCGATCTCCCCAGTCAGTGTCGAGGTGTACATCAGCGTCCGGTATGCGAGCTTGGGATCATCAGCAAATTCAATCATCACGTCCGCTCCAGTGTCGGCACGCTCGGACCAATCTGTTCCGCCGAGGGAATATCCCGCCTCGGCAAGCCGATGATCAAGCTCGTCCAGTTCGCGCGCGACTAATACATTGAGGAGCCCTTCGCGGCTCGCGAAGAACCGGTAAATCGTGCCCACGGAAACCTCGGCTTCGGCCGCTATGCGGGTGGTTGTAGCAGCTTCTGCACCATCGGAAATGATGATGCGCTGCGCGACCTCGAGCATGCGGGCGACTTTCGCACCGCTTCGCGCCTGCGTCGGGAGCCTCCGTACGTGGTCCACGGGTTCCCTCTCATTCCGGACGCTCACGGCACCCTTTCGAAGGGAACCCCCTTGGCGCCGAGCTCACGCTTCCGGGTCGAGCGTGCGCTCATTGAGGCTCACGCTATCAAATACCCGCCCCGCTCCTCTCGCCCCTCGCTTCGCTCAGTCGCTCATCCAGTGCTTCGAACGCGGCGGCGAGAGCATCAAGCCCGAACTCGATGTCGTCAGCAGTCGAGCTGAGGGGCGGCGCGATCGTGAGAGTGTTCGCGGTGAACGTGAATGTGAGCATGTCGCGCTTGAGGCATTCTTCCGCAACAAACTCCGCAGCGTTGAACGCCGGCGCTTCATCGAGACCGGGAACGTACCAGCGATCAGAGGGAGAAAACCTCTCTCCGGAAGGTGCCGTGATATCGATGCCCCATCCGAACCCACGCCCACTGATGCTGGCGATCGTCGCGTGGCGATCCTGCATGTCGCGTAAGCGGGCCTCGAGCCGAGCACCCAGCTCCGTGACGCGACTGAGAATCCCTTCCTCGTTTACCGTTTCAATCGTCGCAGCGATGGCGGCGGTTGCAAGCGGATGGCCAGAATTGGTCGACACCGAGTACCAAACCCCGGAGTTCAAAATGTCGCTGATGGCGCGTGAGATGAGCACGGCGCCGGCTGGAGCGGCAGAGCTGCCGATGCCCTTCGCGGTAACTAGCAGATCCGGGGCGACGCCCGTGTGTTGATACGACCACCACTTGCCCGAACGTCCCGCTCCGGCGATAGCCTCATCGTCGATCCACAGGACCCCGAGGCGCGAGGTAAGTTCGCGAATTCCTCGTACGTACGAGTCCGGTACCCGGAAGCCCGCCGCGCCCTTATATATCTCGAACATAAAGGCAGCTACCTGGTTCGGCCCCTGTGCTCGAATCAGCCGCTCTGTCTCGACGAGGCACCGTTCGACCTCGGCCTCGTCGGCCTCGGGTCCGGGCGTCGGCGCCGCCAAATACGGTGGCTGGTCTGTCGGCACACTCAGGTAGGCATCCGGCTCCGATGCGTGGAAGATATTCCGCATGTGCGGCAGAGAAGTCGCGGCAGCCGAGCTCGAGGTCCATCCGTGATAGCTCGCCTGCGCAACAACGATGCGGGGCCGCTGCGTCACGGTACGCGCGATGAGAATCGCCATTTCGACCGCTTCAGAGCCCGACGAGACGAATCGACAGCCACCCCAATGCCCAGGGTCTCCGGTCTCTTGAGTCAGCAATCGCGCCGCAGTCACTCGCGATTCGTGCAGCATGATTTCGCTGACGTAGTCGATGCCATCGACTGCCCGATGCAATGCCGCAGTGATTTTCGGATGCTTATGCCCGATGCCGACGCACATGTACTGGCTGTGGAAGTCGAGGATGCGACGGCCGTCCGCGAGTGTCAGCCAAGCACCTTCCGCGTCCACGACGCGCATCGGGTCGTAGTCCTGGCGACGCGACTCAATAGGAATCGCGAAGTCGTAGCTGGCATCATTGACGTCTGAGGCGTGCAGCGTAGGTGTGTCAGCGTTCGGAGTCATACCGCTTCCTTTCGAGGGGAGGTACGCGAGGCAGGCGCGCGGTCATCGGGTCCCGGACGATCCGCACCTCCGCGAAGCAATAGCCCCGCGAGCCCTGCGACCGCGGGAACGGCAGCAATTACGACACTCACCGGCACGGGCAGCGCCGTCACGAGCGTGAACTTGCTCAACACCACGACCAGCGTGGCGACAAGCACGAGGGCTGCGACCGCCGGAATAATACGAAGCCTCCAACGATCTCGTCCGCCCGATGCTGCACCGCGGAAGTACACCCACACTGCGACCGAAGTCAGAATCATCAGCAGGAGGAAGCCCACGGCTGCGACGCCTGCCATGAAGCCGTAAATCTGCGCGATCGGATGCAGCCCGATGACGACCAGTACGAGCAGCAGGACAGCGGCGCTAATCGACTGAGTCAGCGAAGCCGTCGAGGGTGAGCGGTGCTTCACGTGGATCGCCCCAATCCGTGCCGGCAGTAAACGGTTCTGACTCATAGCCAACAGGTAACGAGCGATGACGTTGTGGAATGAGAGGGCGCAGGCGAAGAGCGACGTGATGAGAAGTACCTGCACGATGTGTCCTGTTGCAACGCCGAGGTACTGTTGCATCGATTCAGTGAGCATCGTGCCGTCGCCGTTAATTGACGCGTCCGCCAACGCCACTGCCCGGTCCGGTCTTACAGCGGCAATGAGCGCAAAGCCCGAAATCGCGTAGAAGCCGCCAATGAGTAGGACCGAGATGTAGGTAGCGCGCGGAAGTGTGCGTTCAGGATCGCGAGCCTCGTCGCGAAACACCACGGTTGCTTCGAATCCCATGAAGCCGGCAATCGCGAACGTGATTGCTGCGGCGACGCCCGGGTCGAAGACAGTGGCAAGGGGCGCGAAGGAACCGGCAACGTTCGCGCCGCCGCTCGTCGCAAAGACGACCGCGTCGTACACAACGACGATCAGGATTTCTGCGGCGAGCGCGACGCCGAGAACCTTCGCGCTCAACTCAATGTGTCGGTAGCCGAGGAGCGCCGTAACTGCAATGAAGAGGAAGGAGTACACCCACCAAGGAAGGTCGAATCCGAAGTAGCCGGCGATGAGGGAGTTCGTCGCGACCCCGAGGAAGCCCCACACGGCGCACTGAATGCAGGTGTAAGCCACCAGAGCGATCGCTGCCGTTGCATTTCCCGGACGGCGTCCGAGACCGAGAGCGACATATGAGAAGAACGCTCCACTGTTGGTGACTCGCGGCGACATCGCAACGAACCCGACGGAAAACAGTAGTAAGACGACCGCGGCGATGATGAATGCGTACGGGGCACCATTGCCATTTCCGAGCGCAATCGCGAGTGGGACGTTGCTGCTTACTACGGTGAGCGGGGCGGCGGCAGCGACGACCATCAAAACGATGCTCGTCACTCCCAGGCTGCCCTGAAGGCGGGGCGCCGTATCTGGTGTCGACGGGGATGAGTGTGTGGTCATGATGGCTCCTGCACGAACGACGGTGTTAGTGGGGAGCGACCGGCATCGCCGCCAGCCGCAAAACATGAATAAGATTCACGTTTCGCTTGATAGTACTCCGTCATTTCGAAATTCGGAAGCAATAGTTCGCCCCCGACATCCAGGAGAGCGCGGCCGCACCTCCACCTGCCTCACTCCGCAACGACACTTGAAGGAGAGATCGGCACGGGAGGCAATCGTCCGCATGAAGCAGGCGGCTCCGCAGGCCCTCATCGTCGCGGAGTGAGTGCGGTTCAAGCCGTGACGCTGGTTTCCGGATCGGCCTCGCGTTCCGGCGAGTTGCCCGCCGCGAGCCACCCCGCGAAGCTGCCCTCGAGCTCAGCGACGTCGTAGCCCGCACGGCGGAGTGCGCTCGCCACGACGCTGTTGCGGACGCCGCTCTGGCAGTAGGAGACGATCGGGCCGACTTCCGGGTCTGGAAGCTGGTCGAGGTTCCAGAGCACGCGACCGCCAGAGAGCTGCAGTGCGCCCGCGATGTGTCCGCTGCCGTATTCAGTCTTGTTGCGCACGTCGAGCAGGACCGTGCGCTCGGTGCCATCGAGCTCCTGCGGTGGCAACACCCGTGGTTTGACGAGCGGGAGACCGTCGAGCGAGGTCATGTATCCGCGCACTGTGTCGACGCCCACGCGGATGAAATGGTCGCGGAGCGCCTCCGCCTCTGACTGGTCCGCGGCAAGGAGCACGAGGGGTCGATCCTCTCTCTGCGGATCGTAAACCCAGGCGACGAAGCTCGCCGCCTTCTCGATTCCCGGCACATTGAGCGAGCGCTCGACGGTCCCAGCGTGCACGAGCGTGTTGTGGCGGGTATCGACGAAGATCACGCGGTCCTCCGCGAGCTCCGCCTGGAGGTCTTCGGCCGCGTACTCCTCGAGGGCCGCGATCTCCCCGAGCACCGCGGGGCCCTCGCGATTCTCGAACTTCATGCGCCGGAAATACGCGTGCGCATCCGGCTGGCCGCTGAGCAGCTCGTCGATGAACCCCTGTTCGTCGTCGTTCTCCAGGTAGGTGCTCCACCACGAGAAGTTGCGCTCGTACCCGACCGTCGTCGCGGGAATCGCACCGAGCGCCTTGCCGCAAGCGCTTCCGGAGCCGTGCGCGGGAAGCACCTGCACGTAGTCGGAAAGTGTGAGAAACCTGTCACGCAGGCTCGCGAAGAGATCCTTCGCCCCCTGAAAGCGGGTGTCGCGGAAGCCGGCGGCCTCGTCGAGGAGGTCAGGGCGGCCGACATCACCGACGAATACGAAGTCGCCGGTCAGCATGAACCCGGCTGCGCTCGCCTGGGCGCCGTCAGTGACCAGGAACGAGAGGTGTTCGGGGGTGTGGCCCGGGGTGTGGACCGCCTCCAGAGAGATGTTGCCGAGCTGGATGCGATGCCCGTGCTTCAGCTTCACCGCGCTGGCGAAGCCGTTGCCGTACCTCCAATCGGCACCGCCCTCGTCCGAGACGTACATCTGCGCCCCGCTTCGCGCAGCGAGTTCGCGGGTGCCCGAGAGGTAGTCGGCGTGGATGTGCGTTTCGGTGGTCGCCACGATCCTCATGTTGTGCTGAGCGGCGAGATCGAGATACACGTCGACGTCCCGACGAGGATCGACCACAATGGCCTCTCCCCTCGCTTGACAGCCGATGAAGTAACTCGCCTGCGCCAGGTCTTCGTCATAGATACGTTCGAGGAGCATGCTCAGCCCTATCTGTCGTCCGCGGGCAAAGCGCCTAGCGCCCGAGTAGACGGGAGAAGAAGCTCCCGCGCTCGCTCTTCGCCGCTGCGATCTGCTCGGGGGTGTGCTCGCCGCCGCACCAGTTCGAGGCCGGCACGCTGGCCTTCACCGATGCGACGTGCTGCCCGCAGCCCGCCCAGGTCGTCTTGCCGCAGGTGCGGCACGTGGTTGCTTGGCACATCGTGCGCTCTCCTTCATCTTGAAACGTGATACCCCGGGGGGTATCGTCCGTTGTTGCGACTATACCCCCCGGGGTATAAAGTTTGTCAAGTCAGCATCATCGAACGAGCGAGAGGCGACCTTTATGGCCAAGACGGCGGGACCCCCGGCGCACACCGCTTCGAGCGACGTGGAGGCCAAGCGAAAAGTCGTGAACCGGCTCCGCAGGGCCCACGGTCAGCTCGCCGCGGTCATCGGTGCTGTCGAAGACGACGCCCACTGCCGCGAGGTCGTGCAGCAGCTTTCCGCGGTGACGAAGGCGCTCGACCGCGCGGGCTTCCTGATCATTTCGAGCGCGCTCAAAGAGTGCCTCACCGACCCGGAGGGCGAACAGGCGGACCCGGAAGAGCTCGAGAAGCTCTTCCTCAGCCTCGCCTGAGCTTGGGGCTGCGTTACGGAGTGAGTGCGGTGTCGGGGCGGCTACGGCCGCGGTCGTGCTGGCTTAACGAGTCTGATCTCCGCGGCGCTTCCTGCGCGCGAGCGTCATGCCTGCAACTCCCGCGCCGATCAGCACCACGGCAGCCGCGCCCGCGACCGGCCAGCTGAAGGAGCTGCCCGTCGTTGTGAGCCAGCCGCCTCCCTTCGCCCCCGTGCGCTGGTGGGTGCCGGTGGTTGCTGGAGGCGGGGTCGGCCCGTTCGCTCCGGTGCTCGGCGGTTCCGGATCCTCACCATTGCCTCCCGGAGGCGGGGGCCCCGGGTCCGCGTCGCTATCGCCGTTACCGCTCTCGGTCCACTGCGCGTAGAGCACCGCGTCGGCGTCGAAGGCGAACTCCTCGCCGTCGGCGTAGGCGGTTCCGCTGCCGTCAGCGGCGGTGTTCCAGCCGTCGAAGGTGAAGTCGTCGCGCGTGAACGCATTCGGCGTCAGTGCGGTGGGGTCTGATGCGGTCTGCGGATCCATCGTGCCCGTGCCACCGTTCGGATCGAACGTGACGGTGTGCTCCGTTGCGGGAGCCGGCTGCACGTCGACCGTTGTGGTCGCGGTCGCGGTCGGTCCGCCGTTGCGGAGCACCTGAGTGCCGTCGTGGAGCACGGTCGTGCTGACGCCGAGCTCGTCAGTGACAGTCACCTGCACATCGAAGGCGCCGGTCTCGCCGTAGGTGTGCTCGACCGTAGGGGTGTCGGTGGTCTGCGTCGTGCCATCGCCGAAGCTCCAGTCGTAGGAGACGATTGCGACGCCGCCGGAGCCGGTGCTGGCGGAGGCGTCGAAAGTCACGGGCGATCCGAGGGTTGCCGCTGGTGCCTCGATCGCCGCGGTCGGCGCTTGCGCGGGCGTCATGGCGATTCCCCCAGCCAGAGCGACACCTGGAAGGGGCACGGTGCCGCGCACCGCACCCGTCGCCGAGTCGTACACGGTGAGCGGCGCGCCCTGGCCCAACGCCGCCGCAGAGAAGTAGACAGTCGATCCGTCCGGAGTGATCGACGCGTCTGAGAGGCCCTGATACCCGGCACCAGTCGGCACCGCTGAAGCTTGGTTCGTCGTCGTCGCGTCGATGACCGCCGCGTACTGGCTCACGCCCGCACCCCCATACACCCGCGCGCCGTCAGGGCTGAGGGCCAGGCCGGCGACTCCGAACAGTGCGCCGCTCACCGTCTGCGATGTGTACCTACCGACCACCTCGAGGTTCGCGCGATCGGAGGCGATCTGCACCACGCTCGCCAGCTGGATGCTGCGCGGGTTGTCGAACGAGAGGAAGACGCGCGTACCATCGGGCGATACCGTCACCGCAGTCGGGTTGTTCTCGATCTGGTGAGGGTTGGTTGCCTCGCTGAGCGTGCGCAACAGCGCGCCGGTCGTGGCGTCGACCTCGAAGAAACGGTTGCCTGCGTGGTCGCTGACGTAGAGGCGCGAGCCGTCGGGAGAGAACGCGGCACCCCACGCCCAGCACGACCGCGGCGCGCCGGAGGGCCAGGTGAGCTGCCGCTCGACGCCCGTCGCAGTTTCGACAAGCCACACCGAACAGTTGTAGTCGCCGGGAGGTTGCACACCGTACGGTTGGCCGCCCGGCAGCGCGAGCAGCGCGCCGTCGCGGGAGATTGCTATCCCGCTCGGTGCGTGCAACCAGCCGGCACTCGTCACGAGCGTCTCGACGAGCTGGCCCGTCGCAGTGTCTACGACGTATACGTCTCCGTTTTCGGTGGTGCGCGCGTACAGCTTCGCGCCGTCCGGGGACGCGACCACGCTCGGGGTGACGGCGGGCAGCGCGATTGTGCCGGTCACGGTGTCAGTAGTCGGGTTGACCACCGTCAGGCCAGGTGTACCGAGGCTCCCGACGTACAAGCGCGTGGTGTCGTGGAGGACGGCGTCGGCGGGGACCGCTGCGACGGTCTGCACCGCTACGGCGCCTGCCGAGGCGAGTATCGCAGCCGCAGCCAAGGCGAGCGCGGCGAGGGGCGCGCGGGGCCGGCGGTTGTGACCGGGGGCGCGCTCGGTGCCGCGTCGCCGACGGCGTCTCACCTTCTGACGCGGCACTTGCTCGCGCTGCTGCGCAGTGGCCTGCGCGTTGTGCGCTTCCTTCTGGTCTTCGTGCGTCAAAGGCTCCATTGCGGGTTCTCACCAATCCTGGCCTTCCCGATCCGCATGTTGGTGCCCGGCCACACCGGTGCCGTGCGCGGCCTCGCTGCACGCCCCCGCGAAGCCTCATTGCCTGCACATATGGTTCGAGTGGGTTTCAGTGCCGGTAGTTTACGCCTTTCACGGCCGAGGTGGGACGGAAGTTCGGGGCATGGCGATCCGCCCCGCAGCTATGCCGCATCCGGCAACCGCTACACGCCAAAAGGCGCGGAGACCTCGCCGAGACCGGAGCTTGCACCGGTGATGACGACGAAGCGGTTCATGCGAGGCCGCCGTTCGTGAAGATGACCTGACCGTTGACCCAGCGGGCGGGGCCGGCGAGGTGCGCGACCTGCTCAGCGATGTCTTCCGGTTGGCCGAGGCGCTCGAGCGGCGTGGCCTTCGCGAGCGACTCAATGACCGACTCCGGCTTGCCCTCGAGGAAGAGCGGGGTCGCGGTGGGCCCGGGCGCCACGGCGTTCACGGTGATGTTCCTGCCGCGCAGTTCGCGGGCGAGGATCATCGTGAGGCCCTCCACCGCAGACTTGCTGGCGACGTATGCGCCGTAGTTCGGGAACTGCGTGCGGGTCACGCTGGTCGAAAAGTTGATGATCGCGCCACCGCTGCGCACTCGACGCGCCGCCTGCTGCGACACCACGAAGGTGCCGCGGACGTTGGTGCGGACGATCTTGTCGAAGTCTTCGAGCGAGTACTCGGCAATGGGGCCGAGGGTCATGACGCCCGCCGTGTTGACGACGACATCGATTCCCCCGAATGCCTGCTCGGTCGCGTCGAAGACGCTGCTCATGGCCTGCTCATCGGCGACGTCACCGCCGACCGCGATGGCCTGCCCGCCCTCCGAAGTGATCTGCGCGACGACCGCGTTCGCCTTCGCCTGATTGCCCGCGTAGTGCACGGACACGGCGAATCCGTCCGCGGCGAGGCGTTCGGCGACAGCCTTTCCGATGCCGCCCGAACCCCCGGTCACGAGTGCGACGCGGTTCTGCTGGTGTGTGGTGTTCATGGTGTTGCTCCTTGCCAAATTCTTCACTCGTTCTTCGTCAGCCGGTCGAGCCACTCGTCGAGCAGCCCCGCCTCAGCCGAGGTCACATTGCCCGGAACTCGGGCGCGAATCGTCGCGACCGCGCCGGCGAGTGGGTCCGTCGGATCCGCATCCGCGAGAATCCCGCGGATCGTCGCCTCGCGGACATCGATCGATGCGGCCGTGTGCACCTCCGGCCGGAGAAGTGCCCCCAGCGCGAAGCCACTGTTCGCCGCCATCACGATCTGCGCCGCGACCTCCGGTGCGACAGCGAGCCGAGCCTGAGCCGCGAGCCGCTCCGTGATCCCGACGAGCAAGCGCATGGCCTCGGCGATCGCCGCTGGCCGCACGGCGAGATCCGCGCTGAATACCAGTCGGTAGGCGTGCGGGTTCGTGAGCGCGAAGGCCGTGTGGTTATCCCAGCCGGCACGCAGGTCTTCGAGCGGATCGTCGGACTCTTCCGCGCGGCGCTTGCCGTCGAGGTACTGCTCCCAGACGTGGTCGGCAACGGCGGTCAGCAGGCCGTCCTTGTCGCCGAACAGGCGGTACAGCACGGGCTGGGTCACGCCCGCCGCTTCGCAGACGGCTCGAGTCGAGACGTCCCCCGAGGGGGAGGTCGCGAGAAGCTCAGCCGCCTGCTCGAGTATCACTGATCTTGTATTCACGTAACGACGATAACACGTGCCTCTTATCGCTGCAACCGTCAGGGCGTATCGCCGCTACGCGGCGCCCCGCCGCACCCCTCAACCGAGATCGGTCAGTTGTTCTGGGTAAGCGCCGAAAAACCGCAACAACCGACCGGCCCATGAGGCGCGTAGCGCGCGAGCGGCCTACGCGTAGGTGAATCGTGGCGACGCCTCAGTTTCGCAGGCAGCTTCGATCTCTTAGTTGATGATCTGCGCGGAGTTGTCATCCCGGAGCGCAGCGAGGCGCTCGCGCCAAACCTGCAGTGCATCCCGGCTGAGTCGAGGCCAGTCCGTGACCTCGCGGACAACCCGCAGGGGTTCCGCGCTGCGGTAGGAGCGCGTCGGGTTACCGGGAAACTTCTTGTCCGTCACATTCGGATCGTTCTCAAACGACCCGGTGGGCTCGACTTCATAGACGCGCGGCGTGCCGCCGTCGAGCGCTGCGACCTCTGCGGCGAGCCCTGCGCCGTCGGGTAGCGCAGTAATGTAGATGTGATTCATCACGACCTCGGGCCGATAGTTCGACCGCAAACCCGCGGTCAGCAGGTCGCCCGGGCCCACCTCAGCCCGGGTGCCATGGAAGAACGGGCCCTCGTCGAGTACGTCGCTCATGGCGCCCAGTCTAAGAATCCAGCGGCCGGACGTCACGTGGCCAGAGTTTGGGGATACGGGGTCTCGCCGCGGGCGAGCATATCAACGAGCTTCGCGATGCGATTTGCGCGGCTCGTCGGGCTCGGTGCGGTGGTGACGCGGTGCAGCACGGCGTAGCGATTCTGCCGGTTCAAGGTCGCGAACGTCGCCCTCGCGCCATCGGATGCGGCGAGCGCGGCTTCGAGGTCGCTCGGCACCTCGGCGGTGGCGGATCCCGCGTATGCGCGCTCCCACCGTCCGTCTTGCTTCGCTCGATCGATTTCCGCCTGACCTCGCGGGCGCATGCGTCCCTGCTCGATCAGCTCAGCCACGATTCCGACGTTCCGTTTCGACCACATCGATGCTTTGCGTCGGGGCGTGAATCGCTGCAGGAAGGTCGCCGCGTCTCGGCTCCGCTTGGGTCCGTCGATCCAGCCGCTGCACAGCGCTTCGTCGAGCGCCTGCGCGTAGTTCAACGTCGTCGGGTCGGTGGTGCCCTTTTTCGCGAGGATCAGCCAGACGCCGTACGACTCGCCCTCATTGGCGTCGAGCCACGTGCGCCACGCCTCGACGTCCTCCAGCAACAGCGTGCCCGGATCCTCATCGATGCTCACCCGGCCATCGTAAGCTGCCTGTCGCGAAATTTGCACCCGCGATCGCGCATGAATACCGCCGAACTCGGGACATCCGGTGTGAAGAGATACGGCGAGACGCCCGGCTATGTCAGTGCCCTCGAAGGTCCAAGTCTCGATGCAGCGCGGAGGGAGCGTTGCCCGCCGACATGACCATATACAGGTTCGCTTGGTCGAGGTCGTGCAATGAGCTGAACATCAAGTCTCTACGGCCGAGGTCTGGTGAGTTCGTTGCGATGACGGACTGTGATTCGTCATCGTCGGCAATACCGTCGTAGAACTCTTGCAGCTGGGCTTCGTCGAGATCGCTGCGCAAAAGCAGCGATCCGTAATATTCCATACCGTTGCCAGCACCAGCAAGCCGCTGAGCTGCCCATGCCGAGTCGACGAGCTCAGTATCTGGCGGGAGCGGTATTTCCAGCAAGCGATCCTCCACCCGCTGCGCGACAGCATTGTTGGAGAGGTGGATCCACATGTAGGGGCCGATGAGAATCGCCATGACGCCGACTGGAATAGCGACCATTCGCGCGACGGCCGACGCAACTCGCCGCCATCGAGCGGAGGTATTGCGGCCCGAAGTCGTCATGCTCCGAGGATAATGCTCGGCCGCCGGGCGGAGCTCCACACGAACCTAACCTGGGAGCCTTCGCTAGCTTTTTTCCGAAAGCTACGTACTTCTCCCGGATCCCCTTTCCGTCATGAATCCGTTGACTAGAGCGCGGGAGGGGACAATATGAAACAGCACAGGAAATTTGGTCCACGCGTCGGCTTGATCGGAGAGGGTACGTACCCCGTGTCCATGGGCGGGGTGAGCACCTGGTACGACCAGCTGGTGCGCGCGCTCCCGGACCACGAGTTCGAAGTTGTGACGCTGGTCGGCGACGACCGCGGGTCTCAGTGGGACCGGCCCGAGAACGTCACCGGAGTGACGCTCGTGCCGATGTGGGATCAGATTCCCCGCGCGCGGTTGCGGGGACGACGGGCAGAGAATCGCCGGGTCGCCGCGGCACTGAACGCACTGTGGGCCGCCACGCTCCCAGACGGACGCTCGGCCGATCCGATCGGAGACGCCGCACGCGCGCTCAGGCAGCTGGCCGATGTCAATGATCGCCACGCGCTGGCATCCACGCTCGATCGCGTGACCGGACTCGATGCGATCGCGCGAGCGTGGGCGGGACACCGCGAAGCGAACCCCGAGCTCGAGCCGCTGTCGATGTACCACGCGGGGCAGATCGACTTTCTCGCGATCCGCATGCTCAGCGCACTCGACGTGCAGTGGCCCGACGTTGATGTCGTGCACGCGACGACGAACGGCGCGTCGGCGCTTATCGGGCTCGCGCGTCACTGGCGCGACGGCACCCCGCTGATCCTCACCGAGCACGGTGTGTACCTGCGCGAGCGCTATCTCGGTCTCGGCGAGGCGCATCTCGAACTGCCGGTCGCCATGGCGCTGCTCGCGCTCACCCGCGTTATCTGCCAGGTCGTCTACCGCGAGGCCGACGTCCACGCGCCGGTGAGCGAGTTCAACGCGCGGTGGGCCGAGCACCTCGGGGCCGACCGCGAGCGTATTCGCGTCGTGCACAACGGCGTCGACGACAGCAAGTACGCGCCGATCGACACGGAACCCGAGGTGCCGACCGTGTCGTTCGTGGGCCGGGTCGATCCACTGAAGGATCTCGGCACCCTCATCAGCGCGTTCGCGCGGGTGACCGAGCACGTCCCTGACGCTCGCCTGCGCATTTTCGGGCCGATCCCCGAGGAGAATCACGGGTATCTCGCCGATCTCCAGGCGCAGCTCGAATCCCTCGATCTCGAGGAATCCGTCACGTTCGAGGGCAAGGTGCCGTCCGCGCGCATCGCGGCCGAGGCCGGGCACGTGGTCGCTCTCTCCTCCATCTCGGAGGGGCTGCCCTACACAGTCATCGAGTCGATGATGTGCGGCCGCGCGACAGTTTCGACCGACGTGGGTGGCGTGAACGAGATCGTTGGCCGTGACGGCGTCGCCGGAGCCCTCGTGTCGCCGCGCGACCCTCACGCGATGGCACAGGAGCTCATCACGCTCCTCGTTGACGGTGACGCGCGCCGCAACATGGCAAGTCGCGGCCGCGCACGCGCCGCGAAGGTGTTCGCGCTCGATCGGTTCGCGAACGCGTACCGATCCGTCTACCACGAGGCGAAGTACGGAGCACCAGTGACTCCGATCACCACCGACCCCCAGGTCGAGACCGAACTCGCGCCCGTCGCCGAGTTGCCCGCCCGCACTGAGCAGGCGGTGGCATCGTGAGCGCGACGACGTCACACGCGGCCGGTTCACCGGCGAACCTGCCCGACCTAAACTTTGCGGTGAACTCCGCGATCGACCCGTACCACGCAGCGGCTCGCATTGAGTCGCAGGGCTACAGCGACGCCGCGGCGAAGCGGCTTGGATGGAACACGGTGTTCGAGCTCGCATCCGCGATGTGGGAGCTCCGCGAACCGCAGCAGACGGCCCAGCAGTCGCGTGGCACTTCAGACCTGCTCGTGAATGCGCTGTGGCGCACGATCGTGCTCGTCGCCGGCGTGCTCATCTCGCTCGCCTGCCTCTCCCCCGGGGCGAGCCCTGCGCAGGTCTTCGTAACCGGCGCGACAGGCTGGGTCTGCAGCCAGGCGGTGAGCGCGGGAATCTGGCGAGCAATCGTCAGAGGCCACCACGCCTCCGCGGCCCTCGCCGTCTGGACCGCGCCGGCGCTCCTCGCAATCGTCGCCATCGTGAGCCTCGCGATCGGGCAGACCGCGCCCATCTGGTGGGCGCTCTGGGCCGTCAGTGCCTCGGTGCTCGTCATCCTCCGGCTGCGGCCACTGCTCGTCATCGCGGCCGCCGCGGGTGCAGCGCTCACCACGGTCGCCGCGACGCTTGTCTCCCCCGAGGCCGGCCGCATCGTCGGAGTCGCCGTCGCCATTGCGGCGACCATCGCCGCCGCCGTGGTGCTCAATCAGGAGTTCGGCTCCCACACGCTCGCCACTGCACGCCGCCTCGTCACACCCGACATGGTCGCGGCAGCGGTGCTCGGCGCGATGCAAGCGCTCGGGCAGGTGGGGGTGCTCGCCGTGCTGCTGCTCATGACCGGAGAGCAGGCCTTCGCGGCGATCGCGGTGGCCGGGCTCGTCGCGGGTGCCATCAGCGATCCGCTGCTCGAGCTCAAGCGATCCGCCGTGCACCGCATCGCGACGACCGTCGTCAGCGCGACCGCGGCCCGCCGCGCCACCGCCATCGCGGGCGCACTCGGCACCTGCGCGATCGTCGTCATAGCGGCAGGTGTCGCGGTGCTCTCCCGAGCGTTCTTCGCCCCCGAGGAGGCGCTCTGGCATGTGGTCGCAGCCACATGCGTGGTCGCGACCGTGACGAGCGGAACCGGCGTGCTACTTCGAGCGGGCAGCGCCGCGGGTGCGACGGCGTTCGCATTGGGCGCCGCCCTGCTGTGCGCGGCTGTCGGTCTGATGCCACTGACGGGAGTCGAGATCACCGTGCTCGCGACCGTTGCCTCGCTCGCCGCGCTCACGCTCGCCTTCACTCTCGCGCTGTCAGCCCGCATGATGTCGCGACCCGCGGCGTGGTGACCTTGCAACCCCCGGCGCGCCTCGCAGCCCCTTGGTACGTGCATCCGCTCGAAGAGCCCGATGCTTGGCGCAGGCTGCAGGCGCACCGGGAGCTCGCATTCGCTGTCGTCAACGTGCGAAACGGCTTTGCCGACGATGACGAGGCGTATCGCGAGGTGCTCGAGGCACCATTTGCCACCCCGCTGCTCGGCTACGTCGACACCTCGTACGGTGAGCGCACCGAGGCGGAGATCCTCGCGGAGGCCGAACGCTGGCTCGCGCTCCCCTCGGTGCGGGGCATCCTGCTCGACCAGGTGCCGTCGCAGTTGCGGCAGCGCAACTGGCAGCTCGGAACGATCGACCGGCTCCGTGAGCTCGGTGCTGAGACGGTTGCGGCGAACCCCGGCGTGCTTCCCGACCCGCATCTCATCGAGACCGCCGACGTCACGTGCGTGATGGAGAACAACTGGCTGGAGTTCCTCCATTGGCAACCGTCGCCCTCGCTGCTGGGCACGGACCCCGACCGCGTGTGGATGCTGTTGCACGGCGTGCCTAAGGCCGAGCAGACTACGGCGCTCGCCGTGTGCGCGGAGCGTGGCGCGGGGCTCGCGTGGGTGACGGCCGGTCGGCTGCCGAACCCGTGGGCGACCCTGCCCGCGGGCTGGGCCGGCAGCGCGCGTGCGACGATGAGGGTGTGAATTCGCCAGCGGCCCTTCAGCATCCTCGTGACGACGTGCCGGGTCGCGGCGGCGTTGTCGGGGCCGGCGGGGTTGTCGGTGCCGGAGGTGTTGTCGGGGCCGGAGGCGTCGATCGTGCGTTCGAAACCCAGCTCCAGGCTCGTCAGCCGTTCGACGCCGCCGATGTCTTTCGATGGATGGCGGATCGCGCGATCCCGGGCATGGAGCGCGGCGATGGCGAGTCCTTCGCTCGCGGGGTCCGCCTCCCAGGTGGGCCGGGGTGGTTCGAGGTTCGGGCGGATCCGCACCGACCCGACCAGCTCCACGTTCGGGCGCAGGTGACGGACCCAGCCGATCTCCCCGCGCTCATCGCGATCGCGCGCCGGGTGTGCGCGCTCGACATCGATCAGGCGGCGGCGGATCGGCAGCTCGCTCAGCACCCGGAGCTCGCGCCCCTCATCGCGCGCTCCCCCGGCCTCCGCATCCCCGGCGCGACCGACGCGCACGAGATGCTCATCCGCGCGATGATCGGCCAGCAGATCTCGGTCGTGTCTGCGCGCACGATGATCACCCGGCTCGTGGAAGCGCTCGGTGAGCCGGTGGAGATTCCGGCGGCGGGGCGACCGGATGCGTCTTCGTCGCAGAGCCCTGGCTGTGTGAGCGGAGGGCCGCTCATGCTGTTCCCGTCGATGGCGGTGATCGCAGAGCGCGGCCACGAGGTGCTGCGCGGCCCAGCTGCCCGGATCCGCGCCATCACCGGCGCAGCCGCTGCGCTCGCTGACGGTTCGCTCACGCTCACGGTTGAAGATGACCCGGCGGATCAGCGCGCCGCCCTCCTCGCTCGACCCGGCATCGGCCCGTGGACCGCCGACTACGTGCGCATGCGGGTGCTGGCCGACTCCGACGTGCTGCTGCCCGGCGACAGCGCGGCGCGAGCGGGCGCCCGGCTCATCGGCATCCCGGCGACGCCGAAGGGCCTCATCGAGTGGGCCGACCGCGTTGCGCCGTGGCGCACGATGCTGACCGCGCACCTGTGGCGTGCGGCCTCCGTTGGTGTCGCATAGGATCCACTACCGACGCGCAGAAGATTGCGTAATTCGACGGCCAGACGCTGCTAATCTCAAAATCGCGTCGCCGACCCCTGCGCTCCGAGCTCTTTCTCGTGTGTGCGGCAACTGGTGATGCACATGTATCCCGCCGCGCTCGGCGACGCCCGCTCCGGGCGGGCCGGCGCTTCATACCGAGGACATCATCGAATGACCGCACCGCTGCGTAAACACATCGGGGTCGTGCTCGCGACCGCACTCACCTTCGGCTTCATGAGCGCCGTCCCCGCATATGCGACCGAGAGCCCCTCGGAGCCGGCAGTGACCGTTGTCGAAGAGACTACGTCGACCGCCCAGTCCGCTGAGACTGACGTGCCTGATCCTGAAGCCCCGGATGTTGTCGCCACCGAGGCCGACGTACAGGAGCCCGAAGTTACGGAGCCGGAGGTTACGGAGTCGGACGTTACGGAGTCCGAGGTTACGGAGCCGGAGGAGCCCACGACTCCCGAGCCGACGCCAGCGGTGACATCGTCGGTTCCCAAGATCTCTGGCTCTGCATTCGTCGGAACGAAGCTCACCGCAAAGCCCGGCACGTGGACCGAGGGCGCGACGCTCCGCTATCAGTGGCTCGCCGACGGCGCTGTCATCGCGTCAGCTACGAAGTCGACCTTCACGATCGCCGCCGCGCAGAGCGGCAAGGCGATCTCGGTCGAGGTGACCGGCAGCAAGGCTGGGTACAGCGACACGGTCGAAACTTCCGCTGCGACCCTGCGCGTGATGAGCTTCGCCACACCGAAGGTCACCGGCACCGCGGTCTACGGATCGAAGCTCACCGCGAAGCCCGGCACTTGGACGAGCGGCACGCGCTTCGCCTACCAGTGGTACGCGAACGGCAAGTCCATCAAGGGCGCCACGAAGTCGACCCTGAAGCTTGCCAGCGCCCAGAAGGGCAAGAAGATCACTGTCCGCGTCACGGGCAGCAAAGTCGGGCACCCGACGAAGGCGGTGACGTCGAAGTCCACGACGAAGGTAGCCGTCGCGGGGAGGGCCAAGGCCACTGGTTCCGCGCTGGTTGGCTCGAAGCTCACCGCGAAGCCGGGCACGTGGACTTCCGGAACGAAGTTCTCGTACCAGTGGTACGCGAATGGCAAGGCGATCTCCAAGGCTCAGAAGTCGACCTTCAAGGTGACGAACAGCCAGCGCGACAAGGCGATCACGGTGAAGATCACCGGCAAGAAGTCGGGCTATACCACCGTCGCCAAGACCTCGTCCCCCATCAAGAAGGTGCCGCGCTCGGCGACTCCCGCCATCAGCGGCACGAAGACACTGGGCTCGACCCTCACCGCGAAGACCGGCACCTGGTCGAAGGGCACGAAGTTCACTTACCGCTGGTACGCGAACGGCACGCTGGTCAAGAGCGGCGCCTCGTCGAAGCTCAAGCTGACCTCGAGCCACCTCGGCAAGTCGATCAAGGTCAAGGTGACCGGCAAGAAGGGCGGCTACACGACGGCGACGACGACCTCGAAGGCGACTGCGAATATCACTTACCCGTCGCGCACGACCCCCTCGGGCGGTTCGTGGAACTGCCCCGCGTGGGCACCCATCAAGGGCAATGCGAGCTCGATGATCTACCACGTGCCTGGCGGCGCCTTCTACAGCCGCACGAACCCGGAGGAGTGCTTCAGCACACCCCGGGCCGCCGAGAAGGCCGGCTACCGCGCCTCGCTGCGCTGACCTGACCATCTGCTCGAAGTGGGGGCGCCGGGGCGGCCCCCCCCCCCCCCCCCCCCCACTTCTGTAGTTGCGGTCGCTACTGCAGCGCATCGAATGTACCGAAAGCTGACGATGACCAGAGCGGATGCACCTCTGCGCACTCCGGTCTCTGATATCCGCGATTGAGGCTCAAGTGCTCGCGCTACCGACCAGAACCTATCTCGACGCCGTCATCTGGCCCCCTGGGCGGGTAGGCGTTTCAGAGTCCGGCGGCGGCGAGCGCAGCAGTGACGTGCAGCGCGGTTGTCGGGAACACCGGCACCGATGAGTCGCGCTCGCCGATGAGGAGCTCGATCTCGGTGCACCCGAGGATGATGCCTTCCGCGCCCTCCTCGATGAGACGGCCGATCACCTCCCGGTACGCCTGGCGGGATTCCTCGGTGACGATCCCTTGCACGAGCTCGTCGTAAATGATCCGGTGCACCGTCCCCCGGTCTTCGTCGCCCGGGATCAGCGTCGTGATCCCGTGCGCAGCAAGTCGGTCGCGGTAGAACGCCTGCTCCATGGTGAACGCGGTACCCAGCAGGCCCACGGTCGACAGGCCCGACGCGTTGATCGCTTCGGCCGTGGTGTCTCCGATGTGGACGAACGGGATGCCAATGGCGTCCGCGATCTGGTCGGCGACAAGGTGCATCGTGTTCGTGCACAGCACGACGAGGCCGGCGCCTGCTGCCTCAAGCCCCTGCGCGTGCGTCGCGAGGAAACGGCCGGCCGCGTCCCAGTTGCCAGCGGCTTGGAGCGCCTCGATCTCGGCGAAGTCGAGAGAGTCGAGCAGGATCGGCGCGGAGTGGTAGCCCCCGAGCCGTCCGCGCACCTGCTCGTTCGCCCTCCGGTACCACTCCAGCGATGACTCCCAACTCATCCCGCCGAGAACCCCGATTGTCTTCATGCATTCCTATCTTAGAGGACCGGTCGAAGGTCGACTTCTCGACGGCGACGCCTCTCCCTGCCCTGCGCTAGCGTCCCTTGGCGCCATCTACGGCTATCACCGCAGTCCCTACTTTCCTACGGATAGTTTCGACCAGGCAGTGGTCGTACTGCTGGTTTGACAGCACTGAAGAGGCATCTTCCCCAAACGAGATGGGCGCCGAAATCTGTAGAGCAGTATTTGGAAGACTCGCGCACATGATTGAGCAACTAGCCCATCTCTCGAAGACCTGCATCTGTGGGGTGGCCACAGGACCGACAAACTTTGGGCGTTTGGATGCCTCCAGCGGCAAGTCTGCGAGCACAAGCCCGGCAATGCATCTGAACCGTGAGCCAGAAGAAACCCATGCCGATGATGATGATGGGCACCAAGAACGTCCCCAGACCAGTCGCGATGGAGATAAAAACGGCGATGAAGAGTCCTCCGCCTAGCGTGAACCACCACCACCGAAAGCTAAAGAGGTTCGACCAGTAGATCGTGAGTCCGGTCTTTCGGCGGGACTCCGTCTCCGCATCTCGGCCCTTGAGTCCCTCGGGCGCAACAAGCATTGGACTTTTCGCGGTCTGGCTCCCAGAGAGCGAAGGATGTGGGGCATGCGGAGCAGCACTAGGCAATGACCAAGTGGATCCGCTCCACCACCGCAACCTTCCAGGAAGCTCGGGGTCTGGATACCACCCTTCAGGCGCGGCAAGAGCAGCACGGGCCGATGCCTCTCGGAGATCGTCGTCGGACGCCGCAGAAGCGCCTAGATCCTCGAGTGACCTTTCAGCCGCTTTCGGATCTGCCTCCGGCGGAGGTGCCGTTCCGGGAACAGGCTCGGGATTAAGAGCTTTGGACTCGGACAACTTTTCAACTGTCGACCTTAAGCCCAGATCTCTAACGTGCGACTCCGTCACGGCCTCTGGTTCTGGTGCGGGGGCAACGTATTCGTTCCACGTCTTGCCGTCCCACCAACGAATGCTCCTTTGGTCAAAATAGTCGGGGTACCACCCCGCGGGCCATGTCGGAGTATCTCTATGCATGTACTTAAAAGTATCTTGGCGTGTCGAGTGATACTCCTGCCTCGCTGCGAGCTCACCCGAAAAATCGCCCGCAAGCGTCCAGTAGGTTTACTCGGCCCCATCGCGGAGCGCTTGGCTAGCGACGCCACGTACCTTCCGCATGCTTCTCGGGCATGGTCGAGGGGCGCTGCAACTTGCCGGCCGCAGCGTCCGCAAACCAGGAGAGCCAACGTTCAATGAATTCGTCGGGCTCGGACCGGTCAATCTTCGTCACCGGCCAAGCTGCTTGCATCGTGCCTACAACGTTCTTGAGCGCGTACTCAGATTCATGCGGCGAACACGCGAACGGTTCGAATGATCGACGACTACTTGAGAACGCGTTGTCCATGAAAGCGAGCTCGAACCAGGAAAAGACTCCTTCTTCGTGCGCATCACAGTACCAGA
This sequence comes from Leucobacter sp. USHLN153, assembly GCF_037145615.1. Taxonomy (NCBI): domain Bacteria; kingdom Bacillati; phylum Actinomycetota; class Actinomycetes; order Micrococcales; family Microbacteriaceae; genus Leucobacter; species Leucobacter sp. USHLN153. The sequence continues at coordinate 32,647 of NZ_JBBCXE010000006.1, read as the reverse complement.
GTGAGTGGCTACGACCACTCCACCCGTACCGGTTCGTCGGCATTGAAAGGGAGATGCTCGCAGTCGCAAGCACCGTGAAGGGACCTTTCCACCCATCGATGGATTCGATGCGGCCGACACGCAGATTCGCCGGGCCGAGCTTGACTTCAAACCGGGGAGCAGCATTGCCCACGATCTCCTCGAAAACCGCGGTTGGAGCGTTGTCGCGGATTTCTTGTTCCAAGATGTCAGTGACGTCATACAACCTGCGAGTAGCCGCTTGGACTTTACGTCGGTGCTGATCCAGGCGCTCAGTTTCTGCGTTCTTTTGCGCTTGTTGCTGTGCGTGTCGCCGGACATGCTGGTAGCTGACCTCGGCAAGTTTGGAGGCACTGGCACGACGGGTGGACTGCCCTGCAGACTCAAGCCGTGAAAGCAATGCGCGAGACTTTGGTCGGAGTTCAGGATCTTTGTCCAGACACTCCTCAATGAGGTAGCGGAGCTTTGCAGGACCAATCTTGAGTTCCGGAGCGGGAGCGTTTAGATGCTGGCCTCGATAGTCCTCGCGCGCTGGCCCAACGAACGGGCGCTCACCTGCTAGAAGTTCATACGCGATAATGCCGAAAGCATAGACGTCAGTCGCACCCGTTGCGTGACGATACTCCCATTGCTCAGGAGCAGCGTACGGAGCAGTGAAACTGAATTTTCGAGTGTCGTCGGAGGTAGCTGCGTTGGCATACCGAGAGATGCCGAAGTCGGCAACCTTCCACCTCCCTGCATGGAAGAGAATGTTTGCAGGCTTGAGATCTCGGTGAACAATCGCACTGTCGATCTCGGCAAGTGCTGTAGCGATATCTTTCAAGATCACCAGCGACGCATTGAGGTCCAGGAGATCTTGTTCTTGAAGAAGCTGCGCCAGCGACCGTTCCGCGCGAGGCATTACCAGGATCCAAGATTCCTGATGCTCACCACTATCGAGAATGGGGATGACATTTCGATAGCCGGCTGCCTGGATAGAGTCTCCGATCAGCAGCTCTCGTTGAGCTCCTGAAGCCTTCGGGACGACTTTAGCGACGGCGTCTTCGCCGGTTTCGGAGTTGATCTCGTAGACCCTCCCGAACCCACTTTCATCCGCCGCGAGCGGACCAACCACGGTCCATGTGTGCTTGTCGAGTTGGAGTTCCACGCTTTGAGGGTAGTAGGTCTCTATACCCGCTTGTCGGGCCGATGAGACACTTCCGCGGTGGTGAAACGCAGTCACCACCGCTGAGCGAGGAGGGGCTCGTCCGACTACAGGCCACTGATCTAGTTTATGTAAGACCGATGACACGCTTGAGGCCAGTGTCCTGCCCGGGAGAAACCCGACAAGGGGGAACGGGACACGACGCGAGCACGCCCAAAACAGTTCAGGCGTTGATGCAGAATGCACCAAGCCAGGCCATTGAGTAGTCTGATGGCATGAGGGATGAATCCGCCGCTTCATGGTTCTTCGCTTACGCTGGCAAGCCGAAACTTCGAGCAGAGACGCTCAGAACAGCCGCAAGCGGTCTTCGTGACGGTGGGTCGGACGCAATAACCTGGGAATCGCTCCATGTTCAAGGAAAAACCCTCATCGAGACAATCACAAATGCGATCGACTCAAAGACTGCACTGATTGCGGAAATCAGTGATCTCAACTTCAACGTTCTTTTCGAAGCCGGTTACGCACTCGCTCAGGGAAAGCACCTGTGGTTCGCACTTGATGAGACGGATACGGAGGCAGAGAAGAACTGGAAAGACTTAGGGATTCTTTCCACTATTGGTCGAGTCAACTACTCAGGAAGAGCTGACTCGCTGATCGCCCAGTGTTTGAGCGCTGACCCCGAGGCACAAAGCGAGCCTCCTCTCCTTGAAGGCTTACTAGCTGGGGGGCGTACCAGACAGCCAGAGGCGATCTTCGCGCCCGCTCTACCATCGCGGATTCAACCCGCCGTATCACTAGAAGCTTTCCTGGAACGCCAGTCGCATCTTACCCTCCTCGCTTCGGGAGAAGATCTCGGAATGGCGCCACTCGACTTTTACGTAAAGGAGATCTACCGTTCTTCAGCGGCCGTCTTTCACCTCCTCGCAGAACGGAGGGTTCGCTCTCGCGAGCACAATGCGCGGGCGAGCCTGATGGCTGGAATCGCACACGGTTTCGCTCTTCCCGTGTTAATGGTTGTGGAAGACGGTTTCGAATCACCGCTCGATTATCGCGACCTTCTCTACGCATACAGCAGCACCGTGGATCTAGTCGAACATGTGCGGACCTGGCTGGACACATTACCAAAGCAAGCCGGCACGAATCGGCGACTCGGCAAGCTTGCTTTAGACATTGAGCTTCCGATCCGAAGCTTCGGACAGTTCGTCGCCGAGTACGAACGCGATGAACTCTCCGACTACTTCGTCGAGACAAGCGAGTTCCAATCAATTCTCGCTGGCGACGCGAAAGTATTCCTGGGACGGAAAGGTACAGGCAAAACAGCAACGATGAGTCAAGCGGTCGACGATCTGAGACGAGACCGTCGAAATCTAGTCGTTTCGGTCAAACCATCAGCTTATGAACTCGCCGGACTTATCGAAGTTGTGGATCGCCTTGACGCTGGTAGCCAGTCCGAATACTTCATGGTGAGCCTCTGGAACTACCTCCTTTATACAGAAATTGCGGTGCGGGCAGTTAAACATGCAAGCGAGAAACCTGCTGGGACCGGCACCAACAGTGCCCTCCAAGAACTTGTTGGTGAACTTGATGATCTCGGAGTAAACCTCGATGACGACCTCTCGGCTCGCCTGGAACACGCACTCGATCGACTAAAGGAGGCGGAACCACGCGAAGGGGAAGCGCCTCAGGCATTCGTCGCCCGGATGCTTCGACTAAACCATCTAGGAAGAATGCGCGAGCTCGTCCTTCGTACTTTGAAGGACTTTAAGAGAGTCGCCGTGCTCATCGATAACCTGGACAAGACGTGGGAGAAGGGGGCAAACTACCAAGTCATGGCTCGCTTCATACTTGCCCTTTTGTCAGCCATAGGGCGAGTAGAGAAGGAGTTCGGTAAACCCCCTGCCAGTTTCTCTCCAGTGCGGGTGACGCTGAGCATCTTCCTGCGCACAGATATCTACGACTTCATCGCCAGGTTTGCAAGGGAGCCAGACAAGGTCGGCGTATTAAGCGTCCGCTGGCAGGACCCGGAGCTTCTAGTTCGCGTGCTAGAAGAACGCTATGTTGCCAACCGATCACGGAAGAACGATTCAGCGATCTTCAGTATGTGGGACGAGATATTCGATAAGGAAGCGCGAGGAGTACCCACTCGCGACTACTTCCTTTGGCGCACTCTATCTCGACCCCGCGATCTGATCTTCTTCGCGAATGCAGCTCTGACCACTGCGATAAACCGGAAGCATAACCGCATCACCGCGGGAGATATTGCTTTCGCCGAGAAACAGTACTCGCGGTTCGCCATCGAGGCGCTTCTAGTCGAAAGCGATGCCGAGGACTTTGACCTCGAAGAAGTCCTGTACGAGTTCGCTGGACTCGACAGCACTCTCAGCGCGCCGGATTTGCTGCACCTCCTTCAACCCTATGGTGACGCCGACTTAATTCGCGACTGGCTCATGCGCACATCCTTCCTTGGCATCGAAGTAAGACCTGGTGAGTTTGTGCACGTGGAAGGAGAGACTGACACTCGAAGGCAGACCAAGGTAGCGCAGAGATTTGCTGAGAGGCAGGAGGAACCACTGCGATACCGAGTCCATCCAGCCTTCCGGCCGTTTCTCGAAGTTAATGACGACGACCTCCACCGCTCAGATGTGCACGATGTGACCCTGGAATCCGTCGATACGTTTGAGAACTGAGCCCCCCCCCTGTCAGTCAGCTGGGCGCTGGACAAGCATGCCACAGGCATGAACTTCAACGCGATTACCCGGAGGCTGAACGACGAGGATATGGTCAACGTTCGCAGCGGCAGATGGCGTCTTCCGGCTCTACCCAAGACAGTGACGGGCGAGACAGCAAGTAGCTCGCGGCATATACCGGAAGCAACGTGGGTTGCGCCCATCTAGAGTCGATCAGATGGCGGTGGACATAGGATGCGCGCGCTCCAAGTAGAAACCTCCGTTTCACGCCCCGGGCGGCGGCTCGAACCAGTACGAGAAAGGGAACTACACGGTGACGCTCTATCGGCGGTGGAGGGCATTCCTGGTGCATCTCGCGGCTTAGTCGTGGTCCCAGAATTTGCAGGGCCTATCGGCATTCCAGACTTCACAGCTTTCGTAGGAAACGCGCAGAGCCTGCGTTCTCGTCAGCAGTCGCCCATCTCCAAGAGTCCCGATGCTCACGATGCCCTCTTGAAGACGCGGTCGAGCATCTCTGCAGTGGCAGGATTCACCATCTCGTTACGACGGATGTAGTGCTGGATCGTGATCGCCGGATCAGTGTGCCCGAGCAACTCCGCGGCGAGGTCGACGCCGGCCTCGTTACTGGTCGCCGTCGCAACCGTCCGTCGGAACAAGTGCGGGGTAACCCCGCTGAAGCCCGCGAGGTCGAGGACGCGCCGAAGTTGGCGGCGCACGTTGTTCGTCATGAGCGGGGTTCCCTCGCGGCTGCAGAACAGCAGCGCATCGAGCGACGAGTCATCCAGCCGAGTCAGTCGGCGCCGTACGGCTTCTGCAGTGAAAGTCGGGATCGCGACCGTACGCCTCGACTTCGCAGTCTTCGGATGGCCCTGCCGTATCCTCGGCGAGCCTCGGTGCGTGACGATGGTGCCGCTGATCCGAATCGAGGGAGTTGCGCTTGTCACATCAACGTCGCGACGTCGGATCGCGATCACCTCTCCGATGCGTGCGGAGGTGCCGAGCATCACTTCGCACGCCCAAGTAGTCGGCCAGTTCTCCTACGTCGAGCAGGGGCTCGAGACCCCGGGGCGTCTGCGGTGCTGCGTTCGGTATCCATACCGAACAGGTGCGGAGCCGACGACATCCGAACCGGCAGCAACTGGGAAGGACCTCAGCGTGGTCCTCAGAATCGGCTCGCTGCAGCCTCTCAGAAGGAGCGAAACGGAGTCAAAGTGATGGGTTTTTGATGACCGGATCAAATCCCACAACCTAAAAAGTCCCGGAAACCCTTGAGTTTCCGGGACTTTTTTGTCGGGCTGACAGGATTTGAACCTGCGACCCCTTGACCCCCAGTCAAGTGCGCTACCAAGCTGCGCCACAGCCCGTTGTTCTCCGGCTCGAGCCGGTTCCGAGGAACCCGCCGTGCCGAGGCAACCCCTCTATATTACCCATACTCCGGCGATCGGAATGACCATCGGAAGAGAAGGCCGGCTCGGCGCGGCATCGCGAGCTCGCCGCACCAGCCTCAGCACGATGCAGAGCTGGGCCATCACGCACCCGGCTTCCGCGCGATAACTAAAACGGAGCTCACGAGGTCCGGCGGCCCAGAGATTACTCACTCAGCCGCAAGATCCGCAACGGTCGCGGAGTACGCGGCGGCGAGCGCGTCGGCGTCGACCAGCGCCCCGTGCGCGGGGCTGCCGGAACCGATCGCGATCCGCCGCCCCGCGAGGCGCGCGTCGATGACAACCGGCCACGATCCTCGGGCGCCGAGTGGGGTGATCGTGCCGCGCGCGTATCCGGTCGCGGCGAGCGCACCCTCGGCGTCGGGCAGCGACAGGCGGTTCACGCCGAGCAGCGCCCGCAGCTTCGCCCACGAGAACTGCTCGTCGACGGGGGTGAGCACGAGCACGTGGCGATCCTTCGCCTGCACCACGATCGTTTTCACGAGCTCGACACCCGGCAGCGGCGCGGGGCGCTCCCCCGGGGTACGCGATACGAACTCGACCGCCAAGCCGCGAGCGGCAGCGTCCTCGGCCGCGGCGGCGTACGGTGCAACACCCCGGACAGGCTCTGTCATTTCGCGTGCTCCTTCGTTCTGGGCGGCGTCACAAAATCATCGACGTCACCTGCACACAACCGCCGCGAGCGGCAGCTCATTCCCAGGCGAAGCGGCGCAGCACTCCCGAAGAAACGCCAATCACCGCAGGGAGTCCAGCCGGCCCCAGCCCGTCGCCGCCGGTCACCGCACGTCACGCCCGAGAGAATCCGAGCGCCGCCCGCCGCGCTACGGCTACGCTGAAACCATGAGCGACCTCCGAAACCCCGGCGATGCATGGGTCACCGCGAGCGATGGCGGGCGCTACTGGGGCAAGTTCGGCGCCGCCGGCCTGCTCGCCTACGACCACGCCCGCGACGCGATCCTCATGCAGCACCGGGTCACCTGGAGCGACCACGGCGACACCTGGGGCATACCGGGCGGCGCGCGCCACGAGGGCGAAGCCGCGAACGCCGGGGCCCTCCGCGAATCGCAGGAAGAGGCCGGCGTGCCCGACGGCTCGGTGCGCCCGCGTTACACGCACGTGCTCGACCGCGGTGGCTGGACCTACACGACGCTCATCGCCGACGTCGTCACGCAATTCGAGCCCGAGATTCTTGACCCCGAGAGCCACGCCCTCGCCTGGGTGCCGCTGGACCACGTCGAAACACTGCCGCTGCACCCGGCCTTCGCCGACAGCTGGAGCCTGCTGCGCCCCCTGCTCGGCCAGCCGCCGACGGTCGTCGTCGACGCCGCGAACGTCATCGGCAGCGTGCCGAACGGTTGGTGGAAGGATCGCCGCGGCGCCGCCGAGCGCCTCCGCGACCGGCTGCACACGTTCGTCACCTCGAGCGACGGGGTGCGCGCCGGGTTCCTCGACCTCGGCGAGCCGCGCATGCCCGGCCTCGACCGCGTCTACCCCGACTGGATCCTCGTCGTCGAGGGGCCTGCACGCGGTATCGAGAGCACCGAAGCCGTGCGCGTGCTCAGCGCCGAGGAGACGGGCGACGACACGATCGTTCAGGCGGTGCAGTCGCTGAGCGCTACCGGGTCGGTTACGACGGTGGTGACGAGCGACGCGGAGCTTCGGGTGCGCGTGGGCGCGGCGGGTGCGTCGACGATTCGCGGGGTGCAGAAGCTGCTGCGGATTCTGCCCGAGGAGTAGCGGGTTCGGCGGGAGAAGGATCAGCGGGCCCGGATGATTCGAGGTCGCGGTCCATTGACACGGGCGCAGGACGGGAGCCCCCGGCAGATTCTGAGACTCGGGCCGCAGGCGCGGGGGCAGGATCAGCACGGCCGGCACTACCAGGTGCCGCGGGCACCTCCGCCGAATCCCCGGAATCCGCCAGCTCCGCCCGCCGCCGCAGCGCGGCGACGATTCCGTACGCAATGAGCCCCTGCCCGAGCGCGTAGCTCAGCATCACCAGCCCACTCGTCACGACGTTCGAACCCGGCATGAACATCCTGAACGCGAGGATCGCGTCGGACAGCAGGAACAGCGCACCACCCCAGCCGACAATCGCCCCGCACCGCGTCGCCATCGCGGCCGTCGCCGCGAGCAGCAGGCCGTAGCCCATCACCGCGATCGAGAACGACTTCGTGTGCGGCAGCAGCAGCGCCACGAGCACGAGGTACGCGAGCACATAGATCAGGCTCCAGGCGGGGAGGCGACGCCTCGCAATACCGCGACCTCGCCACATGAGCAGGAGGTAGAGCGCGTGCGCGACGCCGAAGCACATCAGCATGAGCGGAAGTTCGCTCGAGAGCCGAGAAGTGAGCGCAGGCAGCAACCAGCGAGCACCATCGCCAAGCCAGGAGAAGAGCAACGCGCCGAGCAGCAGGCCCATCGCGCCAGCGGGAACGGGCCGCACGCGCGTAGCGGGTGCGAACACGAGAGTCGCGACGACCCCGAGCGCGAGCAGCGGCATGAGCAGCAGCTTGGTCCACCACTCGAAGGGGTACTGACCGAAGCACGCGATGACGTGCACGACCGCGACCACCGTGTACGGCACGAATGGCCAGAGTGCACCGGAGCGCTCGGTCATACTCGCATCTTAGAGCTCGGTGCCGCGCTTCACAGCCCCGCTGCATGCGGCGATCACGGCTCGACCAGGATCCCGTCGGCGTCGCACCACACCTGTGCTCCCGGGCGGAAGGTCACACCCTGGATTTCAACGGGAACATCGACCTCACCCTCCCCCGTTTTGCTCGACTTGGCGGGGTTCGACCCGAGCGCCTTCACTCCGAACGGAAGGGTGCCGATCGCCACGCGGTCGCGAATCGCACCGTGCACGATGAGACCCGACCAACCGTTGTCGCATCCAAGGCCCGCGATGATGTCACCCACGAGCGCTGTCTCGAGGGATCCACCACCATCGATCACGAGCACCGCACCATCGCCTGGCCCAGACAGCACCTGCTTGAGCAGCGCGTTGTCTTGAAAGCACTTCACGGTGCGCACCGGGCCGGAGAACCCGGTGACCCCACCGATGTCTTGAAACTGCAGCGCCAGCGACTGCAGCTCGCTCCCGCGCTGGTCGTAGAGATCGGCCGTGCTGATCTGCGACATGGTGTCTTTCCCCTTTCGCGCGAGCCGCTGCCCGCGTGCGCAGCCTAGTGCGGCGCTTGCGATTTACGGTACCTGCATCCGCCGACATTGTCGGAAGGAACGCCATCTCGCGTAATCCGGCTGCGCGAATCAGCGGGTTCAGAATGCCTCCTGTACAAATGTACATGTACTGATGTACATTAAGTTGCAAGCTCAGAAATCCAACCCAGGAGGCGGCATGTCTACTCCCCGCAAACGGGATCCGGAGGGTCGGCGACGCGCGATCCTCGCCGCCGCCACCGCGATCGTCGTTGAGCGCGGATCCGCCGCCCTCACCCATCGCGCCGTTGCCGCGCGCGCCGGTGTGCCGCTCGGCTCGACGACCCAGTACTTCAGCTCGATCGACGATCTCCGCGAAAACGCCCTGCAGGCGCTTGCCGACGAAATCGATGAGGGACTCGCGCAGATCGAACCGCTCGTCGCCCGCATCGAAGCGGACCCCGGACCCGTGATCGACGAGATGCTCGGCTACCTCCGCGACGAGCGCACGGTGCACGCCGATATCGCGCTCATGACCGCCGGAACGAACGACGAGCGACTGCGCGCCCTCGCGCTTCGCTGGCCCGAGCGACTGATCGACATGCTCGCGCCGCATCTCGGCCGGGAGCGCGCGACAGCGATCACGGTGTACCTCGACGGGGCGACGATCCAGTCGGGGCTGACCGGCCGCCCACCGAGCCGCGAACAGCTCACTCGCGTCGTCGCCGCGCTGGCCTCGATGCCGGCGCCCGACGCTCCCCCGAACTCCGGCATCGCAAACGCCAGCTCCGGCATTGCGAACACGAGCCCCGGCATCGCGAACGCGAACCGCCCCAACACCACCACCACCAACCCCGAAAGAGCCTGACCATGTCCGATCCGCGCACCCTCAGCCCCACCGCCTCCGGCCGCGCGCCCCTCAGCACCGGGCGCCGCTGGGCCGCGCTCAGCGTGCTCACGGCGAGCCTCCTCGTCGTCACGATGGACATGACGATCCTCAACATCGCGCTTCCCGAGATGGCCGCCGAGCTCCACCCGACCGCGGCGCAGCAGCTCTGGATCATCGACGTCTACTCGCTCGTTCTCGCGGGCCTGCTCGTCTCCTTCGCCGCCATCGCCGATCGCTGGGGCCGCAAGCGCATGCTGCTGCTCGGCTACTCGATCTTCGGCGCCTCGTCGCTGCTCGTGCTCTTCGCCACCAACGCGGAGTCGGTGATCGCCCTGCGCGCGATCCTCGGCGTCGGCGGGGCCATGATCATGCCGATCACGCTCTCACTGATCCGCGTGATCTTCACGAACCCCCGCGAGCGCGCGACGGCCCTCGCGATTTGGGCCGCGGTCTCGGGGCTCGGCGCCGCCGTCGGCCCGCTCCCCGGCGGCCTGCTGCTCGAATACTTCTCGTGGCACGCGGCGTTCCTCGTCAACGTACCGCTCATGCTCGGAGCCGTTGTCGCGGGCATTTTCCTCCTGCCCGAGTCCCGCGTCGCGTCGACGGGCCGATGGGATTTCCTCGCGGCGGCCCTCTCCCTCGCCGGAATGACGCTCGTCGTCTGGGCCATCAAGACGTTCGGCAAGGAGGCAAGCCTGCTCGTACCCGAGGCGCTCGTCGCCTTTATTATCGGCGCAGCTCTGCTGGCGTGGTTCATCGTGCGGTGCGTGCGCAGCGACTCACCGCTGCTCGAGCTGCGCCTCTTCCGCAACCGCGTCTTCACGGCCGGCACCATCGCGGCTCTCGGGTCGACCTTCGCGATGATCGCAGCACTGCTGCTCATCGCGCAGTGGCTGCAGCTCGTCGACGGCGCCACCCCGGTCGAAGCGGGCGTGCGCCTCCTGCCGGTCGCGGTCGCGGGGGCGCTCGCCTCGCTCGTCGCTCCCTCGCTGGCGCGCCGTATCGGCGCTCGGGGCGTACTCGCCGGCGGGCTCGGCTTCGCGGGGCTCGGGATGCTCATCATCGGTGTGCAGCCCGGCACGCTTCACCTCGCCACCGTGCTCGTGGCGCTCTGCCTCGTCGGGGCCGGCACGGGTTCGCTCGCGATCGCCTCGGCGATGATCATGCACGGCTCCCCCGAGGAGCGCGCGGGCAACGCGGGCGCCATTGAGGAGACCTCGTACGAGCTCGGGGCGGTGCTGGGCGTGGCGATCCTCGGCAGCGTCTCCGCTCTGCTGTACCGGGCAGAGCTCGTCGCGGCCGGGGTGCTCACGGGTGTGGATCGGCCGCTCGCCGAGCAGGCCGAGGAGTCACTCGGTGCGGCGGTCTCAATCGCCGAAGAGCTGCGTCTTCCCGCGATCGCGGAGCAGGCCGGGGTCGCATTCACCCACTCGATGCAGGTGACGGGGATCGCGGGAGCCGCCCTCATGGTCGCCGTCGCGGCCGCCGTCTTCTTCACGACCCCGAAGGGCACGGACGTCTCAGCGGCGTCGCACTAGGGCCGGAGCCCTCGACTCCCCGGGTCTTCGTGCCCCGGGGATGCAGCGAGGGAGCATCAGCCCAAGCGCCCCTCATGCACCCGACCCCAGCTCAACCCTGAGCTGCGAAGCGCACTGCGTCAGGGCCGCGTAGTACCCCAGTGCCACGCGGTCCATACTCGGGGCCGACGCGATATCTCGCGCCCGCTCGTAGCGTGGAATCATCGCGAGGGAACACCCGGTTCGACTCGCATCCGAGAGGAGCACCTCATGAGCACCACCGCCGTTACAACCCCGCTCGCCCCGCTGACTGACCACGCCGCGGCACCCGGCGATCCCGCCCCCGTACCCGCGAGCGACGCGGCGTCGACCGGCAGCACACCGTTCCCGAGTGGGGCCGTCGCCGAGGATCACACCCGTGCGTTCTCCATCACGAGCTTCGTGCTCGGGATCGCGTCGGTCGTGGGCGGCTGGACCTTCTTCGCGCCGGTCACCGGCCTCGTCTTCGGCGTACTCGCGCTGCACCGCGGAACCCGCGACCGCGCGCTCGCCCTCTGGGGCGTCTGGCTGAACGCCGCGATGCTCGCAATCTGGGCGCTCGCCGTGCTCGCAGCGATCGTCATCTTCGGCTTCGGGGCGCTCGCGTTCACGTTCGGGGTGTAGCGTTTGCGGCCTCGGTCGCAGCCTCGATGTCGGGAGGTTTCGGCCGATACACCCACGTGACCATCACGACCGAGATGATCATGAGCAGGAGCCACGACACGATCTTCTGGCCCGAGACGAGCTCCCAGCCCTCGGTCTGATTCGGGTACAGCCACGCACCGGAGAGGGTCGCGATATTCTCGGCGATCCAGATGAAAATCGCGACCCCGAGGAAAATCGGGAGCAGCGGCACCCGAAGCGTCGCGCGCCACACGCGGAAGTGCATGACGGTGCGGAACCAGAGCAGCGCGACCGTGGCGAGCAGGATCCACCGGGCGTCGAAGATGTAGTGGTGCGTGAAAAAGTTCACGTAGATCGCGACCGCCACGAGCGTCGTCGCCCAGATCGGCGGGTACCGGGTGAACCGCAGGTCGTGCAGCCGATAGACGCGCACCATGTACGAGCCAACCGACGCGTACATGAAGCCGCTGAAGAGCGGGACCGCGCCGATGCGCAGCACCCCGTCGGCCGCGTAGGCCCACGACCCGACGTCGGTCTTGAACAGTTCCATGGCCGTTCCGGTGATGTGGAAGAGCACGATCACCCACAGCTCACGACCGCTTTCGAGCTTGAAAATGAGCATCGCGAGCTGGATCGCCACGGCCGCGATCGTCATCGCGTCATTCCTGGCGATCCCCGCGTCGTCCGGGTACCAGAGCCGTGCCGCCACGATGACGACGAGCATGAGCGCGCCGAACACGCACGCCCACGCCTGCTTGAGCAGGAATACCGCGACCTCGACGAGCACCGCGCGGGCGCCCCGCTGGGGCTTCCCCGCGAGGAACCGGTGCGCCACGCGGTCGATCGCGGACTCGAGCGGTGTCAGCGCGCGGGCGGCTTGTGCGTCGCCCGGCTCGCCGTGCTCGCCGTGCTCCCCCTGCCGCGAATTCGCCATGCTGAGAGGCTAGCGGGCCGCGCCTGGGTGCTCCGGGTGCTGAGAAAAGGAAGGATTGGCTGCGCCATGCTCGCCGCGACCGAGACGGTCGCGGCGCATCCGCTGGACGGCGAGAAATCGCCGTCCCGTCGGCGCTCACACCCTTACGGGCGCGGGCGCCTTTCTCGGAGATTGAGAGGGAATGGCTACGCCATGCTCACCGCGACCGAGACGGTCGCGGCGCATCCGCGGGACGGCGAGAAATCGCCGTCCCGTCGGCGCTCACACCCTTACGGGCGCGGGCGCCTTTCTCGGATGCGCATGTTGATCTGGATGGGGCTACCCTCGAAGCCGTAGCGCTCGCGCAGGCGGCGCTGAATGAAGCGGCGGTACTGCGGGTCGAGGAAGCCCGAGGTGAACAGCACGAAGGTCGGTGGCCGGTTCTGCACCTGGGTGCCGAACAGAATGCGCGGCTGCTTACCGCTGCGCAGCGGGTGCGGGTGCTCCTGCACGAGTTCCGCGACGAACGCGTTGAACTTCGCGGTCGGGATACGCGTATCCCACGACTCGAGCGCCTGCTCCAGCGCGGGCACGAGCTTCTCGAGGTGCCGGCCGGTGCGCGCCGAGATGTTGACGCGCGGAGCCCAATCGACGTGGGCGAGATCCTGATCGATCTCGCGCTCGAGATAGCGACGACGGTCGTCATCGAGCAGATCCCACTTGTTGAAGGCGAGCACGAGGGCGCGCCCCGACTCGAGCACGAGGTCGATGATGCGCAGATCCTGGTCGGAGATCGACTGGGTCACGTCGATGAGTACGACCGCGACCTCCGCCTTCTCGAGCGCGGTCGCGGTGCGCAGCGACGCATAGAAATCGGCGCCCTTCTGGAGGTGGACGCGGCGGCGGATGCCCGCGGTGTCCACGAACGTCCAGACGCGGCCCGCGATCTCGACTTGCTCATCGACCGGATCACGCGTCGTGCCGGCGATGTCGCTCACGACCGCGCGCTCCTCGCCCGCGGCCTTGTTCAGCAGGCTCGACTTGCCGACGTTCGGGCGGCCGAGCAGCGCCACGCGGCGGGGTCCGACCATCTTCGGCTGTGCGACGGCTGACTCCTCGGGCAGCGCCTCGACGACCTGATCGAGCAGGTCAGCAACGCCACGCCCGTGCAGCGCCGACACCGCGTGCGGCTCACCGAGGCCGAGCGACCACAGCTGTGCGGCCTCGGCCTCGAGCACGGCGTCATCGACCTTGTTCGCGACGAGGAAGACCGGCTTCTTCGTGCGACGCAGCAACTGCACGACGCGCTCGTCGGTGGCGGTCGGGCCGACCCGCGAGTCGACGACGAACATGACGACGTCGCACAGCTCGATCGCGACCTCGGCCTGCAGCGCGACCGAAGCGTCGATGCCCTTCGCGTCGGGCTCCCACCCGCCCGTATCGACGAGGCTGAAGCGCGTACCGACCCACTCGGCCTGGTACGTCACGCGGTCACGCGTCACACCCGGAACGTCCTCGACGACCGCTTCGCGGCGACCCAGGATGCGGTTGACCAGCGCGGACTTGCCGACGTTCGGGCGACCGACGATCGCGACGACCGGCAGCGACTCCGCCACGGGCTCACGGAAACCGAGGAATTCGCCATCGTCGCCGATGATCGCGACGTCCTCATCCTCGAGCGCGAAAGCGTCGAGGTTCGAGCGCATGGCGCGCAGCCGCTCCTCGTCGGTGACGCTGCCGTCGAAGCCCTCACCGACGATCACGTCGGCATCGTCGAGGTCCGATCCGCCAACGCCAGCACCGTCGAAATCAGCACCGTCGCCCTCGGCTCCGTCGAACTCATCGACGTCGGCCGCGGCGACCTGGCTTCCATCGGGCTGCACTTGCATCACCTCGGGCCCGTCGAACTCGGCACCGGCAGCACCGGCACCAGCACCAGCACCGGCAGCACCGCCCGACACCTCGCTCGCATCATCTGCCCGGTGTCGCCCGCGGCCCGTTTCTGGGGTCTCTGCGCTCATGATCCACTCTCTTCCGCAGCGGCCTGCGCCGCTCGCACGATGTCAACGACAGCCTGCACCGACTGCTCAAAGTTCAAGTCGCTCGTGTCGACGAGCGTGACCCCCGGGGCAGGGGTGAAGAAGTCCACGACCTGCGCGTCCTTCGCGTCGCGCGCCACGATGTCGGCGAGCACCTGCTCGGGCGTGAGGCCCGGAAGCTCGCCGGCCCGGCGCGCCGCGCGCACCTCGGGCGAGGCCGTCATCAGGATCCGCACCGGCGCGTCGGGCGCGACCACGGTTGTGATGTCGCGCCCCTCGATGACGACGCCCGCGAGCCCCGACTCAGCGACGATGCTGCGGAACATCTCGTTCAGCCGCTCGCGCACTTCAGGGTGCTTCGATACGCGACTCACGAGCCCGCTCACGGCGTGCTCCCGGATCGCCGCGGTGACGTCGTGCGCGCGACGCTCGTCGCCGTAGGCGAGCACCACGTTCACCTGCTGCTGCCCCTGCAGCGTGATCGTGTACTGCCACGCGTCGAGGATCGCCAGAACCGACTCGGGATCATCGAGGTCGGCACCCGACTCGACGGCCGCCCACGCGAGTGTGCGGTAGGCGGCACCGGTGTCGAGGATCCCGAACTCGAGCCGCTCCGCCGCCGCGCGCGACACGCTCGACTTGCCACTGCCCGCCGGCCCGTCGATCGCGACGAGCAGGGGCGCGGCATGCGCATCGGAGTGCACGAGCGTGCGCGAGACAGAAGCACCCGCACCGGCGCCACCGGCACCGGCGCCGGCCGCGACCACTTCGCGATCCTGAGCAGCATCAGTCACAGCGTCCTCCATCCCCGTTCAATAAGATCGGCGACGGCGCGCTCTGCGACCTCGGGCAGCACCGCGATCTCCGCGAAGCCGATCTGGGCGCCCGGCGAATGCTCGAGGCGCAAGTCTTCCATATTAATGCCTAGTTCTCCGAGCTCGGTGAGGAGTTTTGCGAGCTGCCCCGGCGTATCGTCCACGAGCACGGTAATGGTCGCGAACCGTTCGGACGATCCGTGCTTTCCCGGGATCCGCGAGACGCCACTATTGCCCGCGGCCAGCAGGTCGGCGATGCGGCGCTTCGCACCGATTCGCGAGGGATCGCGCAGCGCGTCGGCGAACGCAGCCACATCGGCGGAGAACGCGTCGAGCAACTCGACGACGGGCGCGCTGTTCGCGCCGAGGATCTGCACCCAGAGCTCCGGATCACTCGCGGCGACCCTGGTGGTGTCGCGGAGACCCCCGCCCGCAAGCTCGATCGCCTGTTCAGCGGCGGGCACGAGGCGCGCGGCCAGCAGGCTCGACACGACCTGGGGCAGGTGCGAGACAAGTCCGACTGAGCGATCGTGCTCCTCCGGGGTCATCTCGATCAGCACCCCGCCCAGGTCGAGGGCCACGGTCTCGACAGCGGCGAGCACCTCCGCCGAGGTCTCTGCGTCGCGGCAGATCACCCAGGGGCGCCCCACGAAGAGGTCGGCCCGCGCCATGATCGCTCCGCCCCGCTCGCGACCCGCCATCGGGTGCGAGCCGACGTAGTTCGCGAGGTCGAGTCCGCGCCGGGTGAGCTCCTCGAACGGCGCGAGCTTCACGCTGGCGACGTCGGTGACGACGGCGCGCGGGTAGGTGCGGAGCGCTCGCTCGACGGCGTCGGCGATCACGTCGGGCGGCGTTGCCACCACCACGAGATCGGGGTCAGGATCGCCGGCCGCTCGCGGCCGGCCCGCACCGTAATCAGCAGCGAGCGCGACTGACGTCGGCGAGAGGTCCTCGAGCGTCACGTCGACGCCGCGCTCCCGGAGCCCGAGCCCGATGCTCGCACCGAGCAGCCCCGCGCCGATGACGTGCACGGTTCCGCGGGTGCGCGCGACGAGCGCAGTGCTCTCCCCACGATCGCGCAGATGCGCATCCGTGCCGGCCAAGGCGCGCTCAGACGCGAGGTCGCGCTGCTGATCCGCGCTCATCGGCCGCCCTGCTTCCCGCCGCCGCGGTGCTGCCCGTTCGACGTGCGGCGCTGCTGCCCCTGCTGGCCACCGCGCTGCGGGGCCCGGCCGGCGTTCTGCTGCTTCGGCCCGGACTGCTTCGAGCTGTCGGTACGCGAACTCCCGCCCCGCCCAGCCCCTTTGGCGTCAGCATTGCCAGCGCCGCTCTTACCCGCGCCGCTCTTCCCAGCGCCGCTCTTCCCAGCGCCGCTCTTCCCCGCAGCGCCGCCACTCCCATCGCCGCCCTTGCCGGCGCCTCCGCGCCCGTGCGGATTCCCCCGCGCCGCGGCCCCGCGCATCCCGCGCGCACCCTTGCCGTCGCCCGGTCGCCCGGCAGTGACCTCGCGTTGACGTCCGGAACGCGAACGGCTCCCGGATCCGCCGCCTGCCCCGCTCGCATCGCCGCCTCCCGCGCCCCCGTCCGCGACCGCCGAGAGCAGCGCGCCGCGCTCCCCCGCCGACAGCTCTCGCAGTTCGCCGGCTCGCAGCGTGCCGAGGCTCAGCGGCCCGAACTGCCGTCGCACGAGCTCCTCGACCGGGTGCCCCACCTCGGCGAGCATGCGCCGCACGATGCGGTTGCGCCCCGAGTGCAGGGTCAGCTCGACGAGCGAGTGGGCGCCGCTCGAACCGCCAGGCAGCAGCTTCGCGCGATCCGCATGGATGGGCCCGTCCGAGAGCTCGACCCCGTCCTTCAGCTGCTGGATCACGGCCGCCGTCACGCGCCCGCGGACCTTGGCGACATACGTCTTCTGCACGCCGAAGCTCGGGTGGGCGAGGCGGTGCGCAAGGTCGCCGTCGTTCGTGAGGATGAGCAGACCGCTCGTGTCCGTGTCGAGCCGGCCCACGTTGTAGAGGCGGTCGTCGACGCGGTCGGTGAACTCGCGCAGGTCGGGCCGGCCGTTCTCGTCGCTCATGGTCGAGACGACGCCGCGCGGCTTGTTGAGCACGAAGTAGCGCTTCGAGACGTCGAGCTGCACGACGACGCCGTCGACTCGCACATCGTCGGTTTCGGGATCGACGCGCGAGCCGAGCTCGCGCTGCACCTCGCCGTTCACCGTCACGCGTCCATCGGCGATGAGGCTCTCGCACGCACGCCGCGACGCGACGCCGGCGTGCGCGAGCGCCTTCTGCAGCCGAACGCGGCCGTCGTCCTCCTGAGGGCCGCTCGCGTCGGCCTGCGCCGGGTCACGATCCCAACCGAACTCCGCGAGATCGACCTCGACCTGTTCCCCGTCGACCGAGAACGAACCGCCGAAGCCCTCCTCTGAACGTGTCATTCTTCGAATCCTTCCGTGGGTTCGTCGAGCAGCGGCGAGATCGGCGGCAGCTCGGAGATGTCTCCGATGCCGAGGTAGCCGAGCAGCGCATCCGAGGTGCCGTAGAGGATTGCGCCGGTCTCGCTGTCCTGGCCGGTTTCGGTGATGAGTCCGCGGGCGAGCAGCGTGCGCACGACCGAGTCGACGTTGACCGCGCGGATCGAGGCGATCGCGCCCCGCGAGATCGGCTGCCGGTACGCGATGACGGCGAGGGTCTCGAGCGCCGCCTGCGAGAGTCGAGACGGTGTCTGCTGATCGACGAAGTCGGCGACGAGCGGGTCGAGGCTCGCGCGGGCGTAGAAGCGGTAGCCGCCCGCGACCTCGCGGAGTTCGAAGCCGCGCGCCGATCCGCCGCCTGCCTTGCCTGACTCACCGGAATCGCCCGCCCCGCTCGCCGGACCCGACCCGCCGGTTCCGCCGTTGAACTCGGCCACGAGCGCCTCGAGCACCGCACGCACCTCGCGCACCGGGCGATCCGTCGCCGTCGCGAGTGCCACCGCGCTGAGCGGCTCGTCGGCGACGATGAGGAGCGCCTCGAGCTGCTGCGAAAGGGAGTGCTCGCGGCGCGCGCGCTCGAGCTCCGAACTGTCGGGGTGCGGATCCTGCCCCGTGCCATCCGGCTCCACCTCGTGCGCGAGCTCCGCCTCGGTGTCCCGCTCCGCCGCGTGCGCGGATTCCGCCGCGAGCACCGGCTCCTGCGCGTCCACCGCCTGTTCGCTAGTCATAATCGTTCCCTAAGGTAGCAAGTTCGTCATCCGACCAGCTCTCCCCGACCCACTGCACCTGCAGCTCTCCGAGCGGCTCGGCCTGCTCGAACGTCACAGCGCTGCGGCGATAGAGCTCGAGGATCGCGAGGAACCGGGCGACCACCACCCCGCGCTCGGAGACGCCGGCGACCAGCTCGCGGAAGCTGTGCACGCCGCCGGTGCGCAGCAGCGCGACCACGATCGCGGCCTGCTCGCGGATCGACACGAGGGGCGCGTGGAGGTGGTCAAGCCCCACGGTCGGGATCTCGCGGGGCGCGAAGGCGAGTGTCGCCAGCGCAGCGAAGTCGTCGACGCTGAGCGTCCACACGAGCTCGGGGCCGCGGGAGCGGTACTTCGCGTCGAGCGGCACGAGCCGCGGATGGCGCGCTGCCTCGGCGTCGAGGCGCCCCCGGAACCACGCGCTCGCCTGCTTGAACGCCCGGTACTGCAGCAGCCGCGCGAAAAGCAGGTCGCGCGCCTCGAGCAGCGCGATGTCCTCCGCGTTGACCACCTCGCCCTGGGGCAGCAGGCTGGCGATCTTCAGGTCGAGCAGCGTCGCCGCGACGACCAGAAACTCCGAGGCGCGATCGAGCTCGACGACGCCCTGCCCCTCGATCGACGCGAGGTACGAGATGAACTCGTCGGTCACGAGGCTCAACGACACCTCGGTGATGTCGAGCTCGTGCTTGCCGATGAGGTTCAGCAACAGGTCGAAGGGCCCGTCGAAAACCTCGAGGCTCACGCGGAAGCCGTCGGAGGGCGCCGGATCCGCACCCGCCTGCGCGGCGCCCGGGTCCGTGTCCACGGTCATGGCACTAGGCGACCACGCCGCGCTGCACGAGCTCGCGGGCGAGCTTGAGATACGCCTCGGAGGCCGAGTTCGACGGCGCGTAGTCGAGGATCGGCTTCGCCGCGATCTGCGCGTCAGGCAGTTTGACCGTGCGGCCGATCACGGTGTCGAAGACCTTGTCGTCGAAGGTGTCGACGACGCGCTCGAGCACCTCGCGCGCGTGAAGCGTGCGGGCGTCGTACATCGTGGCGAGGATGCCGTCGAGTTCGAGCGCCGGGTTCAGGCGATCGCGCACCTTGTCGACGGTCTCGACGAGGAGGGCGACGCCGCGCAGCGCGAAGTACTCGCACGCCAGCGGGATCAGCACGCCGTGGCTCGCGGTCAACGCGTTCACCGTGAGGAGGCCGAGCGACGGTTGGCAGTCGACCAGGATCACGTCGTAGTCGTTCGCGACCTTGCGCAGCACTCCTGCCAGGATCTGCTCACGTGCGACTTCGGTGACGAGGTGCACCTCCGCAGCCGAGAGGTCGATGTTCGCGGGAATCACGTCGAGATCTTTCGTCTCGGTGTGCTGGATCGCCTCGTGGGGATCCTTCAGCTTGCCGAGCATGAGGTCGTAAATCGTCGGCACGTCGTGCGCGGGCACCCCGAGCCCCGCCGACAGCGCGCCCTGCGGGTCGAAGTCGACGGCGAGCACGCGGCGGCCGTAACGCGCGAGCGCGGCGGCGAGATTGATGGTGCTCGTCGTCTTACCGACGCCGCCCTTCTGGTTGCACATCGCGATGATGCGGGCCGGGCCGTGGCGGTCGAGCTTCTTCGGAGCCGGGATGATGCGCTCGGGACGCCCGGTCGGCCCCAGTTCGACCTGTTTCGCCATACCCGGTCTCCTCCCGCTCATTGACATCCCATACTATCGCGGGGCTTAAGGTCACCGCCCGGCCTCAGTCTCAGTCAGCAGCAGCGGATCGGCCTGCAGCAGCACCCGCGCCGCCGCTGCCGCCCCGACGACGGCGAATCCCGCGGCTCAGCGGAGCGCGTTCGGCTGCGGCCCGCGCGTGGCGTCCCGTGTTCGTCAGCGCATTCGGCTTCAGCACACCGGAGACCGCGGTCTTCGTTCTGCTGAGGCGGGATCCTCTGCTGGGGCGTGACGCGCACTTGCCGGCCGAGCGCCGTCGCGCCCTACTTCGCGCGGGGGTGCGCGGTGAGGTAGTGCTCGCGCAGCGTGTCGGCCGTGACCTGCGTGTAGATCTGCGTCGTCGTGACCGAGGCGTGCCCGAGCAGTTCTTGCACGGTGCGTACATCGGCGCCCCCGGCGAGGAGGTGCGTCGCGAAGGAGTGGCGCAGCGTGTGCGGCGACACCTCCGCGGTGATGCCCGCGCGCTCGGCGGCAGCGCGGATCACGAGCCATGCGCTCTGCCGCGAAAGCCTGGCGCCACGTGGACCCACGAAGAGCGCGGGCGTGCCACGACCCCGCTCGACCATGGGCGGGCGGCCGCGCACGAGGTAGGCGGCGAGCGCGCGCCCGGCGTAGCTGCCGTAGGGCACGATCCGCTGCTTCGATCCCTTACCCGTGACCCGCAGGAAGCCGCCCTCCCCCAGCGCGCGCTCGGGATCCGCCCACGCCTCGCCGTTGCCCGGCGCAGCGAGCAGGTCGTCGACGTCGAGCGCGGTAACCTCGCTCACGCGCGCGCCGCTCGCGTACAGCAACTCGAGCAGCGCGCGATCCCTCAGCGCCACCGGGTCATCGCCGCCCGCAGCGTCCAGCAGGGCCTCGACCTCTTCGAACGGGAGCGCCTTCGGGAGGCGCTGCGCCCGCTTCGGGGTGCGCACTCCGCGCCCCGCATGCTCCTCGAGCACCCCTTCCTCGAAGAGGAAACGGTGCATGCTCCGCACCGACGACAGGCGCCGGGTGATCGAGGCGGCGGCGAGCGGGCGCGGCGCCCCCTTCGCGCGGGCGCCCCCGGCGTTGCCAGTGCTGTCCCCCTCGGCTTTGCTCGCGCCGGCCCCCTCGGCTTTGGTCACGCCGGGCCCGGCCTCGGATTGCGGCGGCGCGGCGAGGTGCGCGACATACTCGGAGAGCGTTTCGGGGTGCACTCGCGAGAGGTCGTCGATGCCGCTCGCGCGAAGCCACGCACCGTAGGCGGCGAGGTCGCGTCGATAGGCCGCCTGGCTGTTGGCCGATAGGCCCAGTTCAAGAGCGACGTGACGCAGGAAGCGCTCGGCGCCCTGCTCCGGGCTCAGGGTCATCAGTGCGAACGCTCTCCGCGCACGGCCGCGCGACCGGTCCAGGGCAGCTCCGGATCCCGGAGGGTCGACCATCCACGCGCGCGAGCGGCCTCCGCCGCCAGCACCGCGTTCGCGGTCACCGTGTTCTGCACGCGCCCGTCGAGCACCGCCGCAACGACTTCGCCGAGCTCCACCCACTCCGGCTTCAGCTCGGCTTCCTCTCCGGCGCGCACGAAGTCGTGCTCGACCGGTGAGAGGTCGCGCGCGAGAAACACGCGCATCGCCTCCGTCGAACCGCCGGGCGAGAGGAAGATGTCGAGCAGCAGGTGCCAATCCTCTGCGCGGAGATCGGCCTCCTCCTCGAGCTCGCGCTGTGCGCCCGCGAGCCCCGACTCCCCCGCGACGTCCATGAGACCGGCGGGAATCTCCCACAGTCGGAAACCGGTGGAATGCCGGTACTGGCGCACCAGCAGCACGCGATCAGCGTCGTCGAGCGCGAGCACGGAGACGGCTCCGGTGTGATCAACGTAGTCCCGTTCGAGCATGTCGCCGCCGAACTCGAATCGATCGCGTCGCACGTCCCAGACGTGGCCACGAGCGAGCACCTCACTCGAAACGACCTGCACGTCGTCGGCGCGGCTATCCGTGAGCAGCAACGGTCGATCCGCCGTGCTCCCGGAGGCATCGACCGCGCCGCTCAACGACCTGCCCCGGCGCCGTTCTCCGAGTTCGCCCCTGACTCTTCGACTTCCTCGACGTCGAAGAGGCTCGCCGCCTCGCGACGGTCGATGGCCGCGCTCACGAGGCCCGCGAACAGCGGGTGCGGTGTTCCCGGCCGTGACCGGAGCTCCGGGTGCGCCTGGGTCGCGATGTAGAACGGGTGCACACTGGTGGGCAGCTCGACGTACTCGACGAGCGCCCCGTCCGGGCTCGTGCCCGAGAACGAGAGGCCCGAGGCCGCGATTTCCTCGCGGTACAGGTTGCTCACCTCGTAGCGGTGGCGGTGTCGCTCGGTAGCGCTCTGGGCTCCGTAGAGGCTGGCCGCGAGCGATCCCTCGGCGAGTGCCGCCTCGTACAGGCCGAGACGCATCGTGCCGCCGAGGTCTCCGCCGCCGATGATCTCGACCTGCTCCGCCATCGTTGCGATGACCGGGACGGGCGTCTCGGGATCGAACTCCGTCGACGACGCGCCCTCGAGCCCGGTGACGTTGCGGGCGTACTCGATCACCATGCACTGCAGACCGAGGCAGAGACCCAGCGTCGGAATGTGATTCTCGCGGGCGAAGCGGAGTGCTCCGAGCTTGCCCTCGATGCCGCGGATGCCGAAGCCGCCCGGCACGCAGATGCCGTCGACGTCTCCGAGCGCCTCACGCGCACCCTCAGGGGTCTCGCACGAGTCGGAGGGCACCCAGCGGATGTTGACCTTCGTCGAGTGGGCGAAGCCGCCCGCGCGCAACGCTTCGGTGACCGAGAGGTAGGCGTCGGGGAGGTCGATGTACTTGCCGACGAGCGCGAGCGTGACCTCGCCCTTCGGGTGGTGCACGGCGTCGAGCACCGGCTGCCAGCCGGTCCAATCGACGTCGCTCGAGCGGTCGGAAAGCCCGAGGTTCTCAACGATGATGCTGTCGAGGCCCTGCGAGTTGAGCAGCTTCGGGAGGTCGTAGATGCTCGGCACGTCGATCGCGTTGACCACCGCGTCCTCGTCCACGTCGCACATCAGCGCGATCTTGCGGAGATTGTCGTCGGTGACGGGGCGATCGCTGCGGAGCACCAGCGCATCGGGCTGGATGCCGATGGAGCGCAGTGCTGCCACCGAGTGCTGGGTCGGCTTGGTCTTCTGCTCGCCCGAGGCGCCCATGAAGGGCACCAGGGAGACGTGGACGAAGAAGACGTTCTTCCGGCCGAGCTCGTGGCGCACCTGTCGGGCTGCCTCGAGGAACGGCTGCGACTCGATGTCGCCGACCGTGCCACCCACCTCGGTGATGATCACGTCGGGCTGCGGCGTCTCAGAGGCCTGCAGGCGCATGCGACGCTTGATTTCGTTGGTGATGTGCGGGATCACCTGCACCGTGTCGCCGAGGTACTCGCCGCGGCGCTCCTTCGCGATCACCGTCGAGTAGATCTGACCGGTCGTGACGTTCGCAGCCTCGGAGAGGTTGATCCCGAGGAAGCGCTCGTAGTGTCCGATGTCGAGATCGGTCTCAGCTCCGTCGTCCGTCACGAACACCTCGCCGTGCTGGAACGGGTTCATGGTGCCGGGATCCACGTTCAGATACGGATCCAGCTTCTGCATGACCACGCGAAGCCCGCGCGCAGTCAGCAAGTTACCCAGACTCGCGGCCGTGAGGCCCTTCCCCAGCGAGGAGACGACACCCCCGGTGACGAAGATGTGTTTGGTGATTCCGGTCTGGTCCGCGCTCTGCTCTGTTCCCACGGGCTTCAATCCTATCAGTTCGATTCGATGGTGTTCGCTAGAGGCCTATCGCAGTTCTTGTCTCGGCACCCATACCTGCTTGACGATCATCAGCACCATTGCGGTGACTGGGATGGAGATCAGGGCGCCGAGGAGCCCGAGCAGCGTGCCGCCCGCGAGCGCGCCGATCACCACGAGCGCGCCGGGCACTGCGACGACTCGATTCATGACGCGCGGCGTCAGCAGGTACGACTCGATCTGCATGTAAACGAGATAGTAGATGGCGGCGATGAGCGCGGTCGTGGGCGACTCGAACAGTGCGACCACGGTCACGAGCACCGTCGCGAGCACTGAGCCGATGAGCGGAATGAGCGCGAGCAGGAAGACAGCGATCGCGACCAATCCCGCGAATGGCACCCCGACGATGCTCATCATCACGAAGCCGAGCACAGCATTGATCAGGGCGAGGATCACCATCCCGTTGATGTACCCGCCGACCGACTTGGTGACCTGCTCGGTAATGTCCATGACCTTCGCTCGCCCGGAGCGCGGCACGAGCGAGTAGAACGTGCGCTTGATCACCTGGAGCGAGGCGAGGAAGTACAGGCTGAGAATCAGCACGATGAGGCTCGCGGTGAGACCGTTCGCGATCCCGATACCCGCCTGCCACACACCTCCCGCGACCTGCGCCCAGTTCTCGGGGCGACTCACGAGGTCCTGGCCGATCTGCAGCAGACCGTCGAAGTCGACGAATTCGCCGAAGCGCTCGTTGAGGTCGAGGAACCACGGTTGTCTCGTCACTTCGCGAAACAGAGTCGGGGCGCTCCGAACGAGCAGTGTGATCTGGTTCGCGATCATCGGGATGATGATGGCGAGGAGCCCCGCAATGACGACCACGAACCCGCCGAACACGAGTGCGATGCCGAATGGACGCCTCACGCCTCTGCGCTCGAACGCGCGCACCACGGGATCAAGCCCGAGAGCGACGAAGAGCGCTGCGGCGACGTACATGATGATCGTGGTCAGTTGCTCGATCATTCCGCCGAAGAGCAGGGCGACGAGCACCCCGAGCGTGATGGTGAAGCCGAGCTGGAATGGCCCCCGCACCACGAACTCTCGCGAGTGCGACTTCGCGCGCTCTTCCCGAGCATCGACAGCGGCCTCGCGCGCGTCGCGATACATCGCCCGAGTATCGGCGTCCATCTGCTCCATGTCGGCGTGCCGCACATCGGGGTGCGAGTCGAGGTACGCAGCCTTCACCGCGGGGTCGTCTCCGAGGCCCGGCTTGCGGACGACAGGTCGCCGCATGCGGCCGAGCAACTTCACCATGTGGGGAGCGTAGCAGCAGCCTCGGACTTGGATCGCGCTTAAGCCGCTTCGCGGAGCGCCAGCAACTCTGCGGCGTGCTCGAGCGCACTTCCCGAGTCGCTGAGCCCCGACAGCAGACGCGCCATCTCGGCGAGACGCTGCTCGCCCTCCAAGCGCTGGCAGCTGCTCTCTGTGAAGCCGCCAGCGGAGTCCTTCACGACCTGCAAGTGATTGTTCGCGAAGGCCGCCACCTGAGCCAGGTGCGTGACGACGATCACCTGGGACACGCGTGAGAGGCGCGCGAGGCGTCGCCCGATCTCGATCGCGGCCGCGCCGCCCACGCCCGCGTCGACCTCGTCGAACACGAACGTGGGCACGGGATCGATCGCGGCCACTACGACCTCGAGCGCGAGCATGACGCGGGAGAGCTCACCGCCCGAGGCGGTCTTGGCGATGGGGCGCGCGGGAGCGCCGGGATGGGGGCTGAGCAACAGCTGCACCTCGTCCGCACCCGAAGACCCGAGCGACGCGAGGGGCGATACGCTCACCACGAACTGGGCATCGGGCAGCGCGAGCTGGCGCAGTTCGACCGTCACGAGCTCCGACAGACGCTCGGCTGCGGCCTCCCGCAATTCGGTGAGGCGTTCGGCAAGCTGCTGCTCGCGCGCCGTCTCAGCAATCAATCCCTGCTCGAGCTCCTCGATGAGGTCGTCATCGTTGTCGAGCTCGGTGAGCCGCTCAGCTGCCTGCTGCGACGCCGCGATCACCGCGGCCGAATCGGCCCCGTACTGCCGGAACAGCGCTCCCAGTGCCGCGAGTCGGTCGTTCGCACGCGCGAGCTCGCCGGGCCCTTCCTCATCGAGATCCCCGGCGTACGCCGCGAGTTCGCGAGCGGCATCAGCGACCTGGAAGCTCACCCCGCGAAGCGTTTCGAGCACCGCCCCGAGTCTGGCGTCGAACTCCGCCACTCGCTCGAGCTCCCGCACCGCCTCGTCCACGAGTCCCGCGGCGTCGCGCGCGAGCGGGTCGTCGGAGTCGCTCGCGAGCGCCTCGTGCGCCGTCGAAGTGGCAGACCGAAGCGCCTCGACATTGCTGAGGAGTTCGATGCGCCCGGCGAGCTCGGTCTCCTCGCCCTCCTGCGGATCAACCGCCGCAATCTCCTCGAGCTCCGTCCGCAACCGCGCAGCCTCTGCCGCGCGCTCGTCTCGAGCCTCGGTGAGCTCGGTGACGCGGGTCTCGATCGCTTGCCGGTCTCGATGGGCCTCGCGATACTCCGCAAGAGTCCGCGCGAGTTCATCTCCGCCGAAACGATCGAGGGTCTCGCGTTGCGCGGCCGTCGACTTCAACCGCAGCTGCTCGGACTGCCCGTGTACCGCGAAGAGCCTGTCTGCGAGCCGCCCCAGGCTGCCGACGGGCGCGCTCGCTCCTCCGACCCCGGCTCGACTCCGCCCCTCCGCGCTCACCGTGCGACTGAGCACAAGCTCGCCGTCTTCAATATCTCCACCGAGATCCTCGACGATCTCGGCAACCGCGGGGTCTTCGGTTCGCACGATTCCGTGCACGCGGGCCTGGTTTGCGCCGGAGCGCACGGCCCCGGCGTCACTGCGCTCCCCCATGAGCAAACCGAGCGCGCTGACGACCATGGTCTTGCCCGCGCCCGTCTCGCCCGTGATCGCGGTGAAGCCCGGGCCGAGCGGCACGGTCGAGTCTGCGATCACACCGAGATCCCTGATCCTGAGTTCTTCGATCACGCGACCTCACCTCCGCGTCGCTTTCCCCGCCAGCCCGAGGTGGGAAGGTGGAATTTCCGCACAAGGCGATCGGAGAACACACCCGCGTTGAGACGTGCGAGGCGCACCGGCTCGCCCGAGCGTCGGGCGGTCACGATCGAGCCCGCCGGGAGTTCGGTGCGTCGCCGCCCGTCGCACCACAGCACGCCCGGCCCGATGTTCTCCGGCAGGATCCGCACGCGGAGCTCCGAGTCCGTACCCGTCACGAGCGGGCGGTCGAAGAGCGCGTGCGCTGCAATCGGCACGAGGAGCATCGCCTGCACGCCGGGCCAGACAATCGGCCCGCCCGCGGAAAACGCGTAGGCGGTCGACCCCGTAGGTGTCGCGAGCACGACCCCGTCGCAGGCGAACGTGGAGATCGGCTTGCCGTCGACACCGATCTCGACCTCGAGCATCCTGCGCTGCTTCTCGACGCTCGCCTCGTTGAGCGCCCACGTCTCAGCAATGACCTCCCCGCTGCAGGTCGCGCGCACGTCGACGGTGAGCCGCTCCTCCACCGTGTAGTCGCGCTTCAGCACTCGGTCGATCGTCGTCGTGAGGTCGAAGCTCTCCATCTCCGCGAGGAAGCCGACGTGTCCGAGGTTGACGCCGACGATGGGGCACTTCGTGCCTCGCAGCAGCTCAGCCGCGCGCAGAATCGTTCCGTCTCCCCCGAGCACGATGGCCGCCTCGAGTTGCCCCGCCTCAACGTCGACACCGAGGGTCGCGATCCGCTCCACCTGGATGTGCGGGGAGAACGCCTCGCGATCCTGCTCGTCGAGCACTGGCACGACGTCCGCATCGAGCAGCGTCGTTACGGCCTCGACCGTTGCGGCGACGGCCTCATCGCGATGCGTGTGCGACACGATGAGAATGCGTCGCGGCTCTGCGTCATGTGACATGCTCGCCTCCAGTCGATGTCGTGGCCCGCTGCTGTGCACTGCGTGGAACCGCGCCCGTGAGCTCGGCGATGCGCGACTCCCATTCTGTCGGAACTGTCTCGACGGCGCGCTCGAAGAACCCCAGGAACTCGCGGTTGCCCGAGCCTCCCGCGATCGGCGATTGCGCGAGACCCCGCGCAGCGAAGCCGTTCGCCGCAGCAGCGCCCAGCACAATGCGGATCGCCTCGGCCCACTGTTCCGGCGACGTCACCACTCCGTCGCGCACCCGCCCCACTTCGAACTGGGGCTTGATGAGCAGCGCGAGCTGGGCGTCGTCACTCGCGCAAGCTGCGATCGCGGAGAATACGAGCCGTAGCGAGATGAAGGAGAGATCGGCGACGACCAGGCTCGGCGGGTCCGCGAGCCCCGTGTCCGCTGCCAGATTCTCGGGGGTGAGATTGCGCGCGTTGCGTCCCTCGACGAGCCGAACCCGCTCATCGCCCCGCAGTTCGTGCGCGAGCTGATCGTGCCCCACATCGATTGCCTGAACCGCCCTAGCTCCCCGCTCGAGCAGCACCTGCGTAAATCCGCCCGTCGATGCCCCGAGGTCGAGCGCTACACGCCCGCTCGGGTCGATGCCGAAGGCATCGAGCGCGGCAATCAGTTTGTGCGCGGCCCGACCGACGTAGCGGTCGGCCCCCTCCACGACGATGACGCTCCCGGGGGCCACGCTCGCGCCAGACTTCGACGCGAGCAGGCCGTCGATGCGCACCTTACCTTCGGTGACGAGCTCCGCGGCGCGACTGCGGGAGCGCGCAAGCCCAAGTGCCGCGAGCACCCGATCGAGGCGGTCGGCTTCGCCGCCCCATCGCGCAGTGAGCGCCTCAGGCTCCGCCACGGTCACCCCGCTGCAACTCAGCGAGCAACTCATCGTGCACCTGCTCGAAGAACGCCGCTCGCTGCTCGAGCGGCTGCGATTCGATGACGTCGATCCGGTTCAGCAGTCCGTCTTCGAGCACTCGTTCCTCCGCCGCATCGCGGCGTCCCTCGGGCGCACCGGCCCGAGCCTCCGGCGCATCGCCTCGATGATCCGCCCCGTCAGCGTGCACTGAGGCACGGCCGGCCGGCCTCGGCGGCGCGCTCGGCACCGGGCGCCTGGCCTCGGCACGATCCTCGGAGTGTGTCATGGGTCCAGCCTAACGAGCACCTCCGACATTGATCGGATGCACGCGGCAAGCTGTGGATGACGCATCAGAGCCGCCACAGACCCGAGACGGTGGTGCGGTTCAGCCCCAGTGATCCTCATAGAGAATCCCAGGGACCTGGAGCCCGTAGATCGCAAGGCCCGAGGCCCAAATCGCAGCGCAACCTGCCCGCAGCAGATTGAGCGGCGAGTCGCCCTCCGCGATCACGCGAGCCACATGCCCGTCCATCCGCACTTTCGCCGTACCCACCTGGAACGAGCCGTCCTTCAGCTGCACAGCCGTCGGATACGGCTCGTGGAGTTCGGCGAGCGATGCCACGATGAAGTCCGGGCGCATGTCCCCCGACGCGGCAACGAGCTGCTTCGGACGGTCGACACCCGTGAGCACATGAAGGGATCGGATCCCAGCGGCGCGCGCACCCTTGATGTCGGTGTCCAGGCGGTCACCGACCATGAGCGCGTTGCGCGTGCCGAAGCGTGTGAATGCGGCCTCGTAAATCGGGGTCTCCGGCTTGCCCGCGAATACCGGAAGCCGCTGCACCGCCGTGTGCACTGCCGACACGAGCGTGCCGTTCCCCGGCGCGAGCCCGCGAGCCACCGGGATGGTCCAGTCGGTGTTCGTCGCAATCCATGGGAGCGGCGGTTTGCCCGGCTGCTCCGCAAGCGCGAATGCTGCCTCCGCAAGATGCGCCCACCCGATATCGGGGGCGAACCCCTGCACCACCGCCGCGGGATCGTCCTCCGCACTGCGCGTCACCTCGAAGCCGGCCTTCTGCAGCTCGTCCACGAGCCCGTCTCCGCCGATTACCAGCACACGCGAGCCCACCGGAACAGTGGTCGCGAGCAGCGCGACGGCCGCCTGGGGAGAAGTCACCACGTCGTCGGGCTCGGCCCGGAGGCCCAGCTCCCGAAGATGCTCCGCCACCGCGGCGTCCGTCCGAGAGGCGTTATTCGTGAGGTACCCGAGTCGCAATTCGGCGCTCGCCCGGTTCAGCTCTTCGATAGCGCGAGGGATCGCCTGAGCGCCGCGATAGATCACCCCATCGAGGTCCGCGAGCAGAAGCTCGCGGCCCGCGATCGGGGTGTCGCCGAGGGGAGTCGCGCGCGTGCCGAACAGGCCCATCAGCGCTGCTGCTCCCGGTCGTCGCCCTTCGTATCCTCGCTCGCACCGGCCGCATTCGGGCCCGGTGCGCCGGCGTTCTCGGCAGCATCGTCGTCGAGAATCCCGGCGGCAGCGAGAAGCTCGTTGACCTCCTCCTCGAGCGACTGCTCTTCCGAGGTCGCCGCTCCTACGCCGGTTTCATCCGATTCCACGATCTCCTGATCGCCAGCACTTGAGCGCTCGCCTGCGGCCTCATCGTCGTCCGCACGCTCCGGATCCGCGTGTTCGCTCGCCTCTTCCTCGATCGCGGGAGCCGACGTCGAGGTCAACTCCTCGCGATCCGCGTCTTCACCAGGCGCGCCCGCCTGATCAGCACTCTCACGGGCGTCAGCACGATCATCATTGTCAGCGGCGACTTCGCTGTTGTCATCGCCACGGAGCTCGCTGTCGCTTTCGTCAGGGGCGTCGAGGTCTATCGGCTCCTCCTCATAGACCTCGAATACCTCGAGCTCGTCCTGCGATCCATGGTGCGCCTGGAGCGCACGCGCTGCGCGGTTCGCGTGCTCAAGCCAGGTGGCGGCTTCGTCCGCACGACCGAGGTCCTCGAGCACCGCAGAGTACGCGGAGAAGAGGTCCGGGCTCCAGGAAAAGGCCTTGCTCGGGTTCAGCTCAGGAATCTCGAGCTCGAAGAGTGCCTGCTGCGTCTGGCCGAGATCGAGCCGGGCGCCGGACATCGCAATCGCGAGATGCACGCGCTGCTCGGTGTCGAGCTTCGAGGTGTCAGCGGCGAGACCCGTCTCGATCGCCTTCTCAGGACGGCCGAGACCCCGCTCGCTGTCGACCATGATCGCCACATGGCCCTCAAGCCCACTGAGCCGGCGGTACGTGCGGATCTCGCGCAGAGCGAGGGCGAAGTCACCTGTGCGGTACGCGGTGATCGCGAGCGTCTCGCGCGCGACCGGGATGCGTCCGGCGCGGCGGCTCGCAGACAGCGCGTGCTGATGGGCGAGCTCGGGATCATCGTCGATCAAGAAAGCGACCATCGCGAGGTGGCGCGCAACCCGCTCCTGTACATCGGCCTGTAGCGTCTTCAGTTCATTGCGAGCCGCCGGATGCAGGTCCTTCGGCTCGACTGCTTCGGGGAGCACCGGATCCTGGTGCTCCGATCGCACCGGCCGAAGCTGGTGCTGCAGCCGCTCGGCCTCCGTGAACTCGCGGTCCCGTCCGCCGCGGTCACTTCGGCCAGCACCACGAGTGCCGCCGCGTCCGTAGCTTCCACGGTCGCCGCGCTCCTCGCGCTGCGGGCGGCGATCATCCCGGTCACCGAAGTTCCGACGCGGACGGTCTCCGTCGCGCTGCGGACGATCACCGTCTCGCTGAGGCCGACGGTCATCGCGGTTGCCGAAATCACGACGCGAGCGATCGCCCTCGCGCTGCGGCCGACGGTCATCCCGATCACCAAAGTCGCGGCGACCTCCATCGCGTTGGGGCCGGCGATCGTCGCGATCACCGAAGTTGCGACGCGGACGGTCTCCGTCGCGCTGGGGGCGACGATCATCACGATCACCAAAGTCGCGGCGCGGACGGTCTCCGTCGCGCTGGGGACGGCGATCGTCGCGATCGCCGAACGCACGTCGCGGGCGATCGCCCTCACGCTGCGGCCGACGGTCGTCCCGATCACCAAAGTCACGGCGAGGACGGTCTCCATCGCTCTGGGGCCGGCGATCGTCGCGATCACCAAAGTTGCGCCGCGGTCGATCCCCATCCCGCTGCGGGCGACGATCATCCCGACCAACAAAGTCACGGCGCGGACGATCACCGTCGCGCTGCGGGCGACGATCATCACGGTCGCCGAAGTTCCGACGCGGACGCTCGCCGTCACGCTGCGGACGACGATCATCGCGGTCGCCGAAATCACGGCGCGGACGCTCGCCGTCGCGCTGTGGACGACGATCATCCCGATCAGCGAAGTTCCGACGCGGACGCTCGCCGTCACGCTGCGGACGACGATCATCCCGATCAGCGAAGTTCCGACGCGGACGATCACCGTCGCGCTGCGGACGATCCCCGTCGCGCTGCGGACGATCCCCGTCGCGGCGCGGGCGTCCGTTGCGGTCGCCGCCGTCGCGATCAGAGGGACGACGCGAGCCGCGTTCATCTCCGCGCGGTGCCCCGTCGCGGCGCTGATTCCAGGGTCGGTCGGATCGGTCGTTCCTGTCGGGTCGATCGTTCATAGGGAGCCTCCGAAAATCAGCGCTATTGAGATGTCTAGAAAATGAGAAAGGGTCGTAGGGTGAGTGCCGTCTTCGGCTCTTACCCTACGACCCTTCCATAAAAGGTGTCCGGCGGTGTCCTACTCTCCCACAAGGTCCCCCTTGCAGTACCATCGGCGCTGTCAGTCTTAGCTTCCGGGTTCGGAATGTGACCGGGCGTTTCCCTG
>NZ_JBBCXE010000005.1:0-187609 GCF_037145615.1 Leucobacter sp. USHLN153 | reverse complement strand
CCCCCCCCCCCCGCGCCCCCCCGGTCGGGGGGGGCAACAACACAACCCCCCGCCCCCCCCCACCACCCCCCCTTGCGGCCCCCCCCCCCCGACGCAGCGTACAGCTACCTCATCGCGACTTTCTCGCGAGGCGGGCAAGAGCCACGGCGATGATGAGCGCTCCACCGTAGAACAGTTGCTGGACGAAGCTCTTCAAACCGAGTTGCTGCAGTCCCGTGATCCCGCTAACGAGGAAGTACACGGCGACGAAGGTACCGATCGCGTTGAACCGGCCCGGTCGAATAGCGGTCATTCCGAGGAACGCCGCGGCGAACGCCGGCAACATAAAGCTGAGCCCTGAGGAGGGGTCTGCTCCGCCGAGCGTCCCGGTGTACAGCACCCCAGCCAAGCTCGCGACCGTCGCCGATGTCACCAAAGCACCGATACGAACGCGATCGACTGAGATGCCGTTAAGTCGTGACATGTCACGACTCCTCCCGACAAAGACGAGACGCTGCCCCAGGGGTGTCTTCGTGAAAACGAACCAGATAATGATCGTCAGCACGAGGCCGTACCAGAAGGATGGAGCGATCCCCAGGAAGCGGTTCATCGTCACCCACTCCAACAGCCCCTTCGACACCCCCGTGATCGTTTCCGACGCACTGATCCACTGCACGACACCAGTCAGCAGTGTGGACATGCCGAGCGTCACGACAAGTGAGTCAAGGTCCAACTTCACCACGAGTAGGCCATTGACGAGACCAACGAGCGCGCCGATGGCGATCGCGATCACCACCGCCACCATGATGGGCAGGCCCATCTTCACGTTGAGTATCGACGTGGTCATCGAGGAGGTGGTCAAGACCGCCGCGATCGACAGATCGAAATCGCCCACTGTCAGCGGAACGATCAATCCGAGGGTGAGCACCAGAAGGACCGCTTGCGATCCCAACATGGTAGTAACGTTCGAAACGGTCGGATACACATCGGGACGCAGAATGCTGAAAAGCGCAAAGACTACGATCCAAGCTCCCACCAGCGCATAACCGCTCGACAATGAACGAAATCGATCCCAAACGGTCGGACGTTCCGGCGGGATCACCTGTGTGACCTCGGTCGCCAGTTTTTCAGTACTCGACACCTTACTTCCTCACGTCCTTATTCATTACCCACTGAGCAATGTTCTCTTTGACCACGTGCTCACCTCGCAGCTCACCGACGATCGCGCCGTCCTCGACGATGAGCACGCGGCTACAGATCCGTTCGAGCTGTTCATAGTCCGTACTCGCGCAAATGACGGCCATGTCCTTCTCCGTGGCACAAGCGACGATTTCGTTCAGCAACTGCTCGCGCGCGCCGATGTCGACTCCCTGAGTCGGCTCGTCGAGGAGCAACAGCTTGGGTGCGATCTGCAGCCACCGCGCGAGCACAACTTTCTGCTGATTGCCACCGCTCAACGAACCAATGGCAATATCCTGGCGCCGAGGTCTGACGTCGTACTCCTCGAGCAGCTGTCGGCTCCGCCGTCTCATCTCGCTCATACGTAAGACGCCAGCTTTCGCGTACTTATTCAGCATCAGGAGCATGGCGTTCTCGTGCACGGAGAGTTCCGGCGCAATACCGTCTCGTTTACGGTCCGCAGGAATCAACCCCATCCCCGCATCGATCGCGTTCTTCGGCTTCCAGGACTTCGCGTCAGCACGCCGGCCAGTGAACTCGAATCCCTCCCAGCGCGACTCCGCGTTCTGGCCATAGATCGCGTAGAGAACGGAGTCATAACCCGATCCCATCAGTCCGGTTATGCCGACGATTTCGCCCCGGTGCACCTCGAGATCTACGTCGTTGAGCAGAGGCGTTGTCAGGCCCTTCACGCGAAGACACACCTCGTCAGCAGCGACTGCAACCGTGTGCTGCTCGCGAAGGTGCGCCTGTGCGAGCGCACGCCCGATGATCAATTCGATGACCTCGGTTTGAGTGGCTTCCGACGTCTTCAGGCTCCCAGCAAGCCGTCCGTTACGCAGCACAGAAAGTCGATCCGTGTGCTCCATGATCTCGTCGAGATCATGGGACACGAAGATGACCGATGCTTGCTGCTGCACCATCTCGCGGATCAACGCGAACATTCGCCGCACGCCCGACTCCGGCAGGAAAACGGTGGGTTCATCGAGAATGATCAGGGCTGGATTGCCTTCGCTGATGTGTCCTTTCAGCTCCTCAACCGCCCGCACAATCGCAAGCAATGCCCGCTCGGTCGGCTCCAGCGAGCCCACCGTCGCGTGTACATCCACCTGTATGCTGTAGCTTCGCAGGAGAGCCGTGAGTGCCGCTCCACGCTTTCCCCATGGAATCGCCGACAGCGCGCTGCCAGCGAGGCTCTCGCCGATCGACATGTTCTCGAGGACGCTTAGGTCAGGCACCATTCCGAGATCTTGGTGCACAAAGCTGATCCCCAACGCCCGGAACTGGCCGGGCGCGAGGGGCAGCTGGACGGGCTCGCCGTTGAAGACCAGCTCCGCCCCGTCATCGGGCGCGTGGAAGCCGGCGAGCACCTTGATGAAGGTCGACTTCCCTGACCCGTTCTCGCCGAGCAGGCCGTGCACTTCGCCCGGGTATACATCGAGCGCCACGGAATCCAGAACTGTCACGCCGCCGAACGTTTTCGAGAAGTTCCTAACCGACACCACGGGCGTCTGCCCGACTTCAGTTGTCGTCATCGTTCATTCTCCCGGGCTCCAGAGCCCCGACGTCAGCCCGCCATCGACCGTGAGGTCGGTGCCGGTTACCCATTCCGCCTCGCCGGACGCCAAATAGACGTAGCCGTTGGCGATGTCGCTGGGATGTCCGAGTCGGCCCAACGGGTGAGATGCAATCGCACCCGCCCGCGCAGCCGCCGGGTCGCTTTGGTCGCGGAAGAATCCGTGGATCATCGGAGTATCGATGAACCCCGGCGAGACACAATTGACCCGAATCCCTTCGCGGGCGCCATCGAGAGCCATGCACTTCGTCAGCATCACAACAGCGGCCTTCGAAGCGCAGTAGGCGGCGTCCGACATGATCGCCCAAGAACCGGCGATCGAAGCAGTATTCAGAATGCTGGCATTGGCAGACTTCTGCAGCCTGGGCCACGCCTCTCTCGACATCAAGTAGATGCTCTTGACATTGATCGTCATTTCGCGGTCCCAATCGGACTCCGAGATTTCGTGCACACCACCGGTCAAAGTGATGCCGGCATTGTTGACAACACAGTTCAATTCATCGAACACCTCGTCCGAATATTCGAAGAGCGCTGAGACGGTACCGGAATCGGTCACGTCCGTAACGTGCGTATGGCACGTACCGCCCGATCCCTCGATCTCGCTTTTGATCTTCGTGAGGCCGTCCGCGCTCAAGTCCGCAGCGAGTACTGTCGCTCCTTCCTCGGCGAATCGAAGTGCGGTCTGCCTCCCGATACCGGATGCCGCGCCCGTGACGATCGCGTTCAGGCCGATCAATCGGCCGGTCGTCGTGTTCGCCATTCGTCTCACTCCGTCCACAGTTTGGCGTAGCCCTCGACATAAGCGTCGCCATAGCCGTCAGTGGCTACCGGAGGCGTCCCCGCCTCGTCGATGTTTGACTCGTCGAAAATACGAAGCGGCATCTTGTCGTCGCCTCCGGGCAGACCTTCGCCGGTGTCGAACACTCGGAATACCGAGTCCATGACCGAGTAGCCGAGCCAGTCCACGCTCTCGCCGATGTCCGCGGCCAGAGGCGTACCATCCTGGATCAACTTCAAGATGGACGGCGTGCCATTGAAGCTGGCTACCTTCACTTCCGCCGCCTTCCCGGCTTGGTTGATGCCCGAGATGGTCGGGGGCACCATGCTGTCGTAGATCGGAATCACCCAGTCGGTGTCGGGGTTCGCCACCAGGTAAGACTGCGTCTCGGTAGCGAGCTTCGACGCCCAATCCGTCACTGGAACATTCACGACATCAACGGTGCAGTCATCGCAGAGATCCTTCACCTCAGCCTGGAATGCCTCCTTCTGACTCACGGCCGGTGCGACTTCGTCCGAAGTGAGGTAGAGGATGCGGCTGCTCTCCCCCGACTTCGCCACGGCGTAATCCGCGAGGAGTTCAGCTGCCTGTGTGAAGGGCGCGGTGGTGTAACCGTCGATAAGGTCTGCGACCTCGGCCGGGGGCTTATCGCCGGACTGATACAGGTGACCCACGATGATCTTCAGTCCTGCCTCTTTGGCACGCGTGAGCT
Organism: Leucobacter sp. USHLN153; assembly: GCF_037145615.1. Lineage (NCBI taxonomy): Bacteria > Bacillati > Actinomycetota > Actinomycetes > Micrococcales > Microbacteriaceae > Leucobacter > Leucobacter sp. USHLN153. Next base: position 183,385 of record NZ_JBBCXE010000005.1, on the reverse strand, counting down.
GGGGCACTACGAGTTTCGGATCGGCGCCGCCCAGGAGCACCACTGCATCGTCTCCGTTGTCCACGGCCTGATCGATGCCCTGCGCCCACTGGTTCGGTTGTCCCTGATTCTCGAACACATTCACCGTCACGTCGTGGTCCTCAGCGACCGCCTTCGCGCTCTTCAAGATGTCCATGACATAGGGGTTCTCGCTGGATAGCGGAATGATGGAGATTCGCTTTCCTGCTGCCGCGCTCAGGTCGATCTTCGGCGCGTCCGCAAGCCCGAATTCCGGCAGCGCGATCGCCTTCTCGACGAGCTCCTGCGCTTTCGCGACGCCCTCGCCTTCGGCAGTGGTGCCATTACCGGCGCCTTTGGCGTCCGATCCGCCGCTGCTGCATGCTGCCATGGACAACGCCAGAGAACCAGCGAGCGCCGTCCCTAAGAGTGTGCGCGATAGTTTCGTCTTCATTGACTCAGCCTCTTCCGTGTTCTTATTCGTACTCGTGCGTGTTAAATATCGATGGTGGGTTCCCCGGCGGCCCATCCGCCGTCGACCGGCAACATGTGCCCGGTCACCATGGCCGAATCGCTCGATAGGAGAAAAGCGATGACCGTTGCAATGTCGTGCGGTTCCGCGACGCGACCGAGCGGGATGCGCGGCAGGATAGTCGCGGCGCTCTTCGTATCGGCGAGCATGTTCCTCGCCATCGGAGTCGCCGTGAACGTCGGCGCGACCGAATTCACTCGGATCCCGTAGCGAGCCCAATCCAGGGCCAGACTGCGCGTCAGCGTTGTGACGGCGCCCTTGGTCGCCGTGTAGACGGACTGGCGAGGAAGCGTCGAGATCGCCGCCATCGAGGACATCGTGACAATCGCGCCACCACCCGCGGCCTTCATCTGAGGGAACGCAGCACGTGCCGCTGAAAAAGTTCCCTTCACATTCACGGCCATCGCGCGGTCGAACTCGCCGAAGTCCGCGTCTTCCGCGGTCACGTTCGTCGTCAAGATCGCCGCGCACGTGACGAGCCCGGTAACGCTTCCGAGTTCTTCCTCGATTTGCTCGAAGGTCCCGTTCACCGCCTCGGGGTCAGAGACATCGACTCCGAACGACCTCGCTTCACCGATCCCTCCCTCGACAATTCGGCGCTCGGTCCCCGCATTGAGATCCGATCGGCGGTCGATGAGCGCGACCTTCGCACCGAGGCTCGCGAGGTGGACAGCTACTTCCTGTCCGATACCCCCGCCAGCGCCGGTGACCGCAACAACTCTGCCCGCCATATCCGTTCGTGACATGGTGCTTAACCGATGGCGTTACGGCGGAAGAAATCGCCCACCACACGGCAGTGCTCATCCGTGGAGTCGAAGATCGTCGAGTGGCTGCCGCCTTTGATGACGTATTTCTCTGCTCCCGGAATGTTGTCGGCGAGCCATTGCTGCCCGGCGCCGTCGCCGGCCTGCACCCAGGGCGTCATCGGATCGACGTCGCCGCCGAGCACGAGAGCTGGCGACTGAATCGTCTTTGCGTATTCTCGGATGTCCATATCGATGATGCTCTGAACCGCGGCGATGAACACTTCGGTGTCATTCGAGTCGGTGAGAATCTGTTGAATGCTATCGACGGCGGCTACACCTTCGGCTTCGAGGTGCGGCGCCGCGAGAGCCTGCCAGGAGATGAGCTCTGCGAGCAGTCGAGAATCGGGCCCGTGCGCTTCGGCGATGTCGCGCCAGTTCTTGAAGAGCAGGCGACCGTAGTAGTCGAGCTTCGCTGCGGAGCAATTGATGACGACGGACTGAACGCGATCTGGATACTTCGAGGCGAGTACCTGCGCGACCATGCCTCCCATCGAGGTACCGTGAATATGCGCCTTCTCAATGCCCAGGTGATCGAGCAACGCAACGGAATCGTCGGCCCAGACTTCGTGATCGTAGTGCTGCACCGGGCGGTCGCTCTGGCCGTACCCACGCAGATCGAAGTCGATCGTCTGGAATTCCTGCGAAAGGATCGGTGTCGCTGCTGAGAAGTTGAAGTGCCCGAATCCGCACCCGTGAATTTGCAGCACAGGATCACCGGAACCGTTGACCTCGTACCAGAGGTTCACGCCGTTCACATTCGCAATATCAGCCATTGATATATTCCTCTCTGCTTGGGCAACGATGCCCGTGTGAGTGCGGGCGCTTCGCCCTGCGGAGCCAGGGCGACTTTGCTCCTGGCAGCGGCCCAGGGCGCCTATGGAGTGGCGCTCTCGATCCGCGTAGAGCTATCTTGCATGCTGCAATCGTTTGAGTCAATCGTTTGGGTCAAACGATTGTTTCTTTCTCGCAGACGCACGTGACAACGGAGAAGGGCTTCTCGTCTAATGATGCTTCGCCCGCGGCGCGAATAGACGCGCGAATCTCACAAACGATTGACCCAATCGTTTGGTTGATGCACTATGGGATTTACTCGCAATTCGCAGAGGAGCGGAAGGGCGGCTCGCAGCCCTGAGTACTCGGGTGACATGGACGTCCCCGGATGAGAAAGGACCAGAAATGGCGAAAGAGATCAAAGTCTGCATCGGTGCCGACATCGACGCCGTTGCCGGCTGGCTCGGCTCCTACGGCGGACAGGATTCCCCGGCTGACATTCAGCGGGGCATGTTCGCAGGTGAGGTAGGAATTCCGCGACTGCTCAACCTCTTCAAGAAATACGACCTGAAGACCACGTGGTTTGCTCCGGGCCATTCGATCGAGACCTTTCCTCACCGCATCGACCAGATCGTCGAGGCGGGCCACGAGCTCGCGGCTCACGGCTACAGCCACGAAAACCCAATCGCGATGACGGCCGAGCAGGAAGAGGATGTGCTCAATAAGAGCATCGAGCTCATTGAGAAGGCGTCCGGTCAGCGGCCCCGCGGGTACATCGCACCCTGGTGCGAGCTCTCCCCCGTCACCGCCGACCTTCTTCTGAAGAACGGCTTCCGCTATGACCACAGCCAGGCGTTCCATGATTTCCAGCCGTTTTACGCGCGCACGGGAGATACCTGGACGAACATCGACTTCTCAAAGGACGCAAAGGACTGGATGAAGCCGCTGGTTCGCGGCAAAGAGATCGACCTCGTCGAGATCAACTTCTCGTGGGATATCGATGACCTTCCTCCGATGATGTTCATCAAGGCGAGCCCGAACAGCCACGGTTTCGTCAATCCGCGTGATATCGAGGAAATGTGGCGTGAGCAGTTCGACTGGGTGTACCGCGAGTACGAGTACGCGATCTTCCCGATCACCATCCATCCCGATGTGTCGGGCCGCCCGAAGGTGCTCATGATGCTTGAGCGCCTTCTCGAATACATCTCACGTCACCCCGGCGTGACGTTCGACACCTTCGAGAACGTCGCGGACGATTTCCGCGAGCGTTTCCCCTTCGAGCAGAACAGCCGCTACCCGTTCGACCGCGAACTTCCGTAGGGTCTGCGTGGCGGTGGTCCGGAGACGCTCAGCGTTTCCGGACCACCGACCATTTCTCCACTCGTTCTAGTTGAAAGGTGCGGCACATGAGCGTGCTACTTCCGAAGATTTCCCTGTTCGCGCTCGGGGGCACGATTGCTTCGGTTCCTGCCGAGTCGGGCCAAGACGCGGTTCCGCGGCTCGAGGCTTCAAGTCTCGTCGAGGCGGTGCCCCAGCTCACCGGGGTCGCCGAAATCGAGGCCCGAACGTTCAGCCAACGCGCATCGGGAGACCTCACATTCTCCGTGATTCATCAACTCGCCGACGCCATCAAGGAGTCCTTCGCCAACGGGGTGGACGGAGTCGTCGTCACGCAGGGTACTGACACTCTCGAGGAGACTTCGTACCTGCTCGATCTCCTGACGGGTGAAGACAATCCCATCGTTTTGACCGGAGCGATGCGGAATTCCGGTCTCGCTGGTCCGGATGGCCCCGCGAACGTTCTGGCCGCCGTTCAGGTGGCGGCGTCCCCGCTTGCCCGAGGCTTCGGCCCTCTCGTGCTCTTCGCCGACCAGATCCACCTGGCGCGCTACGTCCGGAAGACGCATAGCGCGTTCATCGACACCTTCAAATCGCCCAATCTGGGCCCCGTTGGGTGGGTCACCGAAGGCATCGTCCGCATTCCGCTGATACCGCGGGAACGAACCCAAACCGTCGATGTACCGTCGGAGGGTTTCGAAGCTGTTCCTGAAGTCGCGCTCCTCAAAGTCGGCTTGGACGAGGATCTCAAAATTCTCGAATCCGTCGAGCAGTTGGGCTACTCGGGAGTCGTTATCGAGGCGCTCGGAGGAGGGCATCTTCCGAGCTGGGCGGTCACGCGAGCGGCGGAAGTCGCAGAGCAGATGCCCGTGGTATTCGTCTCGCGCACCGGGTCCGGTTCAACCTACCGCTCGACCTACGGCTTTCCAGGATCAGAGCGGGATCTTCTTGCCAAAGGCCTCATCAGCGGAGGCACGCTTGACGGAGCGAAGGCGCGAGTTTTGCTCCGACTACTTATTGCTTCAGGCGCAGACCGGGACGCGATCGCCGAACGCTTTGCGACCGAAGCTCTCTAACCCCATATCCACCAAGTAATTCGAAGATCAGTGAGGATCAATCGATGACCATGACAAGTTCTACCTTTACCCCCAAACTCCATACGGTGACTCTGCGCGATGTTCGGATCGCAAGCTGGGTGTGCTTCTTCGCCTGGACCTTCGCGGTCTACGATTTCGTCCTGTTCGGCAATCTGCTTCCGAGCTTCGCGGCGGACATGGGCTGGAGTGAGTCCGAGTCGACCAATATCAATACCTGGGTGACGATTGGCACGGCTCTGGTCGCGTTCGCGATCGGCCCGATCGTCGACAAGCTTGGGCGCCGCAAGGGCATCATCATTTCGGTCGCCGGCGCGGCGGTTGCGTCGGGCCTGACTGCGATGGCCGGCTGGGTGATCGGCCTCACCGCAGGCGTCGGGATCGTCTTCTTGCTTCTGGTCCGCGCGCTCGCAGGTCTCGGTTACGGCGAACAGGCCGTGAACGCTGCCTACCTCAACGAGCTCTACGCGAAGACGTATAACCGTCCCGAACAAGCGAAGCGGCGAGGACTCATTTACTCGCTCGTCCAGGCTGGCTGGCCTGTCGGTAGCGTGATCGCGGCAGCGTCTGTCTACATCTTCTTCCCCATTGGCGGCTGGGCACTCTGCTTCATCATTGCCGTGTTCCCCGCGGTCTTCATCGTGATTGCCGGAATCTGGCTGAAGGAGAGCCCGCAGTTCCTCAACCGCAAGCAGGCGCTCAAGCTCCTCGCTGAGGGCCGTAAGGAAGAAGCGCGTGATTTCGCCGCTCAGGCTGGCGTCGACATCAGCGAGTCATCCGCACCGCTCAGTGCTGTTTTCAAGGGCGAGTCGCTGCGCGCGGTGATCGCAATCGGACTTGGCTTCCTGCTCTGCTGGCTCGGCGTCCTCGCTTTCGTGATCCTCGGTACCTCGATGCTGACTTCGGAGACCGGTAAGAATATTGAGTTCAGTAATTCGCTATTGATCCTGATCATTTCGAATGGGACAGCGTTCTTCGGTTACCTCTTCCATGGATGGCTCGGTGATCGGATCGGCCGACGCAATACGATCGCGATCGGGTGGGTGCTCGCGGCAGCATCCTTTGCGTTGATGCTTTGGACGCCGTCAGACAACAACGTGCTGATCATCGTGCTCTACAGCGCGGGCTTGTTCTTCCTGCTCGGGCCGTTCGCCGCACTCCTTTTCTTCAATGGTGAGAGCTTCCCCGTGCACACTCGGGCGACCGGCGGATCGATCATCAACGCGTCGGGACAGGTCGGCGCCGTCATTGGTGGCTTCCTCATCACGGCGATGCTGTCGTCTGGCGTGACCTGGACGACGACTGCGCTGGTGCTGGGTGTCGTCCCGGTGCTCCTCGGAGCAATATCGATGCTCTTCGCGAAGAATGTTCTGCCGACCGTAGTGCGAAACGACTGACCCTCGTGCGTCTGGAGGGGTCGACGCGCCCCTCCAGACGCCCGTCTCAACGAAGGAGACCTGATCATGTGCCGCGGATGTGATGTTGATACTGGCCCTGGATGGGGTCAAGCGTGGGCGGAATCAACCCGCAATGAACAGGCCGGCCACACGCATCTGAGAAACGCGCTCCTTCAGAGACTGCTTTCGAGCTATTCCTACTCGATCAGCCAGATCGATATCACCGACTCATTCCGGCTTTCGGGTCCGACTGGCAAGACCGCGATCGCGCACGGCGCACGCAGCGTCTGGCCAGTCTTCGAAGAGATGAGCGGCCGTCAGATCGACGTTCTCGACCCTCGTGTCATCGAACGAGCCTCCGGGAGATGAACCGGTGGCATCGGTAGTCAAGCCAATCATCCTGGTAACAGGCGCTCTCGGGAGCGGGAAGACTTCAGGCCTCGGCGCGCTCATTGCGCACTTTGGCTACTCATCTCCGCGGGTACTCATCAACGATGTCGGTCAGGTGAATGACGAGATCCGTTTCGAATCCTCTGCGGGCACCTATGCAGCGGAGACCATCGGCGGTGGCTGTGCCTGTTGCGAACGCTCTGACGAGTTCCTCGGCCGACTGCTCGCGCTCCTCGACGATACTTCATCCGCCTTCGATGTGATCATCTTCGAGGCCTCCGGCGTCGCAGACCCGGCGGCCGTCGTGCGTCTGATCTCTGAACATCCCAAACTCTCACATCACATCGAAGCGAGCAACCACGTGCACTACGTGGACGCTACGTCTACCGAAGGGTTGCTCGCATGCGACGTGGCTCTCGCAGAAACATGCGTCATCGCCAAGAGCGACCTTGTTTCTCCGGGTGAGATTGACGAGCTCTCGGCAGAAATGCGATCTTGGAACCCGCACATGAAGTTGCTGGTGCAAGACGTCGTCGACGAACACGTTCGGGTCTTGCCGGCGCCCCCCGCGGCGCCAGATCCAGTTCCAGCAGGATCATCTTCAGCACCTATTGCGCTTGCGGAGGCATCGAGGTCAGAGCGAGCCGACGTGCACGTTGCAGATTTCAGCCTCCCGACAGGATTGAGCTGGCTCGCGCTTGCGACATGGGCGACTGCCCTCTTGGCACGGCATGGCGACCGCGTCCTCAGACTCAAGGCGTCGGTGCCTTCGGGGCAGCAACGCGTCGTGCTCAACGGGGTTCGGCACACCCTCTTCCCGCCTCGAAGTCTCGAGAACACGGAACCGCGCTCCACACGGGGCACTCTGACGGTGATTTCGACCACCCAGGACGTCGGTCTGCTCCTGGATTCCCTGCAGGTGTTCGTGGACCCGGCGATCGAGGCGACGCACCCGGTTCTGGTCCCGGCCGAGTAACGTTCCTCAACTCTCGGATAGCTGCTTCGAAGCGTACATCTATCAGAAACTTGCTCCCCGATCCGGCGCTATGACCGTCGTCGTACCGCTCGTGGTCGCAAACCCTCCCAATAGCCACAAGGAAGTGCTCCCGTGACATCCTCTCCCCTCGCTGGTCTCACCGTCGTCTCGATCGAACAAGCGGTCGCGGCGCCATTCGCAACTCGGCAGCTCGCCGACCTCGGTGCGCGCGTCATCAAGATCGAGCGCGCGTCGGGCGACTTCGCGCGCGGGTACGACACGACGGTGAAAGGAGAAGCCAGCTACTTCGTCTGGCTGAACCGCGGCAAGGAGTCCGTCGTTCTCGACCTCAAAGACGAGCACGATCAGGGTGTCCTCCGCTCCATGCTTCGGAAGGCAGACATCTTCGTGTCGAATTTGGCTCCGGGTGCCATCGACCGCATGGGGCTCGACCGCGAGGCGCTCAGAGAGATCAACCCGAGGCTCATCTCCATCTCGATCTCGGGCTTCGGCACCAGTGGCCCGTACGCACGAAAGAAAGCCTACGATCTCATCATCCAATGCGAAACGGGCTTACTCTCCTTGACTGGTACCGAACAGGATCCGGCGAAGGTCGGTGTTTCCATAGCGGACATCGCGGCGGGCATGTATGCCTATTCCGGTGCTCTCGCAGCGCTTATTCAGCGGGGCCGCACGGGACAAGGCGATCACATTGAGATCAGCATGCTTGAAGCACTGGGCGAGTGGATGCAACAGACCTATTTGTATGCGGAGTATTCCGGAAAGGCTCCCAAGCGCTCGGGGCCGGCGCACGCGAGTATCGCGCCGTACGGACCCTTCCAAGCCTCTGACGGTGTCCTCTTTCTCGGCCTGCAAAACGAGCGCGAGTGGGCGCTCTTCTGTGATCGTGTGCTGCAGCAGCAAGATCTCGCCGAAGACCCCGCGTATTCGTCGAATTCTCTTCGGGTCACCAATCGCGGAAAACTCGGCCAGTTGATCGAAGAACGGCTTGCCGCTCGTACAGTAGCTGAAGTCCAGGCATTGCTGGATGAGATTGGTATCGCAAACGCACAGATGCGCACGATGGCCGAGTACTCGGCTCACCCGCAGTTGGCCGCTCGTGAACGCTGGGCGGAGATCGAAACGCCTGGCGGCCCAGTCAGAGTGGCCGTTCCACCGGTGACGTTCGGCGAACCCATCATGGGGGCCGTGCCCGCGCTGGGCGAACATACCGAGCGAGTTCTCGCGGAGTTCGGTAGGTCACGCGCATGACCACCGCAGAAGCGCTGGCGGAATGGGCGCATACCCTGCGACCGAGCGATGCGGACCTCGCGCTCGCTCAGCGTTCACTGATTGATACGCTCGCAGTCGCCCTCGCGGCGCGGCAACACCCTCTCGTCACCGTCAGTCGGCAATTAGGTGAAGCCGGACATTGGGCCGCAACGGGACACGTGCTTGATTTCGACGACCTCCACATGGAATCGACCGCGCATATCAGCGTGGTGATCGTACCGACCGTGCTCGCGACGGACGGAGACGCGGGAGCGTATCTCGCGGGGGCTGGCGTGATGGCGCGCCTGGGAACGGCGCTGGGTTGGAAGCACTATCAGCGGGGCTGGCACGCGACGTGCACGTCGGGTGCCCCGGGGGCCGCAGTCGCGGCGTCGCTCGCGCTCGGTCTGACTGTCGAGGAAACCGCTCACGCCATCGGCCTCAGCGTGCCGAGCGCCGGCGGCATACAGCAATCGTTCGGCACTGTTGGAAAGCCCCTGCAGGTCGGCTTTGCAGCCGACGCGGGCGTCAGAGCCGCGAAACTAGCGAAAGCCGGCGCGAAGTCTGACCACCGCGTGCTCGACGAGTGGATGCAGCTCGTCGGCGCGACCGACAGCGTCGATTTTTCCGGTGACGCGGTGCCGGGCGCGCTCGCAATCAAGCTGTTCCCCTGCTGCTACGCGATGCAGCGACCCATTGGAGTGATGCGGTCACTCGCGGATCAACTCGACGGCAGGTCGATTCACAGCATTGCGGTGAGCACTCCGCGCGGTACGGTCCAGCCGCTCATCCACTCTCAACCTCACACCGGGCTCGAGGGCAAGTTCAGCCTTGAGTATTCACTCGCGGGCGCGCTGCTCGATGGTTTTCCAGACTTTCAGACCTTCTCGGACGAAGCAGTGAGACGTCCCGCTGCGCAGGAACTGATTGCGAAGGTAGATTCCCGATTCGACGACACTGATGTCGACAACCTACTCGCCGGCGAGTGTCGTCTCGAGGTCATCACGGCCGACGGCACCACGGTGACCGGATCATTGGATTTTCCGCCCGGTTCACCGCAGAGGCCCCCGACGCCCGAGGAGATGGCCGCGAAGCTTTCGGCGTGCGGCGCCGGCGTCGAGCACCTGCTCGCTGGAGCCTCCGGAGAGGGCATTACCTGGGCGGAGGGATCAGCGCTGCTGCGTCAACACTTGCCGGCGAGCCTCTGACCCCCATCGCGGCAACCGTCTCGCTCAGACCGACCCCGACCGAGCGGACGGAGTCCGTCAACGTACTTGGGCCAAGATCCGCTCTGCGCGCTCGCGCACGGGCTTATCGACCATCTGACCGTCGACCTGAGCTGCACCATCGGTGACCTCAGCCGCGGCCAGGACTCGACGCGCCCACTCGATCTTCTTCGGGGCCGGCAAGAACCCTGCGTGGATCGCCTGGAGCTGCGCAGGGTGAATGCTGAGCTGCGCCGTTGCCCCGAGTCCACGCAACCTGACGGCCTCCCGTTCGACGACGGAAAGATCCTGAATCTCGAAGGGGGGCGATGCGATGGGTCCCGCGAGACCAGCGAGACGTGACTCAACGACGAGCCGGGCATAGACCCAGTCGAGGGTCGACGAAACCAGGTCGACGTCCAAATCGAACGAGAGGTCTGCGGCCCCCACCGCGAATCGCGAAAGGCCCGTGACTTCCGCGATCTCACGCACGGCAGACACCCCGACAGCGCTTTCGATCAGCGCGATGATTTCGGTGTCGCGCACACCGTGACGTGCACCTTCGAGTGCGTGCGCGACCCGGGCCACGTCGGTGGCCGACTCTGCCTTTGGAATCACGACGCCCGCGAGTGAAGCTCGCGCCGCCTGAGTGAGCTCCGCCAGGGCCTCGAGGTCTCGCTCGAACCACGGAGAGTCGGCCGCGTTCATACGCACGTGCGCCGGCCGGCTGAGCCCCTGATCTAGTGCCAGCAGCAGGTGCGATAGCGCGCGATCCTTTTCATCCTGCGGCACAGCGTCTTCAAGGTCGATGATGACGGCGTCGGCCGCACTTGCGAGAGCCTTCTCGAAGCGATCCGGACGGGACGCGGGCACGAAGAGGTAGGAGATCGCCGGAGCAGCGATCGCAGAACTGTCAGTCATCTGGGTATCAATTCCTTCTTCATCTGAAAAGGGGGCGTCGGGGAGCATTAGCGTTCGCTCACCCGTCCGAAGAGCGAGGCAACCGGGGCAAGCACGAGGGGCCTCGCGGCCCAGGTTACGGCCGCGGTGACCAGGAGTCCGACAGAAAACCAGAGGAAGCCGATCCAGCTGACCGCGTCGCTCCCGGAGAACATGTGATTCAGGTTTCGCAACGCCCCGGTGGCAAGAACCAGAAACACATGCACGACGACGAACAGCACGAAGAACAGCATGACGGGGAAATGAATTGCGCGAGCGAGCGCCGCGGGATATGCCCGGTTCAGTCGCGGAGCGTCTTTGGGCCACCACTCGCTCATCCGCACGCCCGTGATCGCCGCGAGAGGTGCCGCGATGAACACGACGATGAAATACATAAGCTGCTGCAAGCTGTTGTAGTTGACCCAGCCGTTCTCGGTCGGCCACTCGAGCGTGAGGTATTGCACTCCCGCGGAGAGAGCGTTGGGAAAGACCTCCCAGCTCGTCGGGACAATGCGAGCCCAGTGCCCGCTCACGAACAGCAGCACGACAAAAGTTACGCCGTTGACCAACCAGAGCACATCGATACTCGTGTGCAACCACAAGTAGATGCTGACCTTCTTCCCGCCTCGCTTGGGAGTGAAGAACGCCGACGGCTTCTGCTGATGTCGAACGAGCAGTCCCGATCGAATAATGAGCGCGAGGAAGAAGAAATTCAAGAAGTGCGTCCACCGCGCCCACGCGGGGAAGCCGTCGTCCGCGGGCACTGCGGATTCGTATTCGCCGGGATAGCGTCGCAGGAACTCGGGCACCCCGGGCAGTGTGGTCACTCCGCGGGCGGCAAGCACGATGATGCCGGCCACCGCCACGACGCCCACGAGCGAGGGCAGACCGAGCCGTACCCATTGACCGAGCGTCCGCGCGCCCAGAACGATGGGCTCCCGCCGCTGCGGCGACGGTTCCGGCGTCTCCTGCTTGTGCGTCTGCTGCGGCGCCTGCTGCGGTGCCTGCTGCGGTGCCTGCTGCAGCTCCTGCTGCTTCGGCCGAGGCGACTCCAGCTGCTCCGAACGGACCGTCGCAGTCGCTTCGGGCGACGGCGACGTCTCAGATTTCGGCTGGGGTTCGGTGGCCGCGGTGGAGGAAGCCTGCGTTGATGGTGGCTCGGTAGGTGCGGCGGATCCTGCGCGGCCATCAGCAGCTGCACGTTTCGGCGCGGTAGCGCCTGAGGGCCACGGCTCGCCCCCCGCAACACGCGGCAACCCCCGCCGCAACGAAGGCTCTGCGGTTTTCCTCGCGGGCATGCCCGCGGGAGCACTCGGAGGCCACGGATCTTCCCCGGGAACACGCGAGGACTTCCTCGCGGGCATGCCCGCGGGAACACTCGGAGGCCACGGCTCTCCCCCGGGAACACGCGGCAGCCCACGTCGGAACGTCGTGTCGGGTGCCCGGCTCGGAGTAGGCGAGGACGTGGTTCCCTGAGGTACGTTCGATTCGACGCTCACTGCAAGCGGGGAGGGCGGGTTCGTTGGGCTGGCTACGGCGTGATCGACCACCGCGGGGGAATCGCCGTTCGCGGGTGGCCAGGCTTCTCCCCCCGGAATGCGTGGCAGACCCCGGCGGACCTGGGACGAGTATGTCGCCATGTCAGGCCTGCAACTTCTCGATCTCCGCAGTCAGCTGCGGCACCACGCTCGACACGTCCCCCACGATTCCAAAATCGGCGATGTCGAAGATCGGTGCGTCAGCGTCCTTGTTGATTGCGACAATGAACTTCGCTGTCTGCATTCCAGCCTTATGCTGCACCGCCCCTGAAATGCCGAGCGCGATGTAGAGATCCGGGGCGACCGTCACGCCGGTCTGTCCGACCTGGTAGCTCTGCGGCACCCAGCCCGCATCCACCGCCGCGCGCGAGGCTCCCAGAGCGGCACCGATCGCGTCGGCCAATCTCTCGGCGATCACGAACTGATCCTTCGAGCCCAGCCCGCGCCCGCCGGCGACTACGCGCTTTGCACCCCGCAGCTCCGGGCGGGAGCCTGCGGACTGCTCCTCGACGGACGCCACTTCAACTGGTCGAATCTCGCTCGGGCTCACCGACAGTATCCGTTCATCGAGCGGCGTCGAGTCAGCGCGAGCGTCGATCACCCCTTGGCGCAGCGTGATCACTGGGGCACCCCACGTAACGGCGGATTCGACCGTGTATGCCCCGCCGTAGGCGGCGTTCACCGCAGTCACCCCCTCTGCGTCGCGCGCTACGGCGATTGCGTCCGCGATGACCCCCGACCGCGAGCGCGCGGCGAACTGCGCAGCTGTCTCGCGCCCCTCCACTGAGTGCGACACGAGCACCGCGTCCGGCTCGACAAGTGCTGCTGCCTGAGAGAGCGCGTCCACGCGCCGCGCCCCTGTTTCGGCCCGCAATACCACCGCGGCGCCGAACTCAGCGGCACGGAGTGAGAGCTGCTCGTCATCCGAGACCACGACCGCGACTGGCGAGCCGATAGAGGCGGCAGCACCGATGAGCGCCGCCGCAGACTTCGCGAGGCCGCCGGCGGGCGTGGTGTCAAGCAGCACCAGAATCGAATCAGCTGCAAATTCCATCTTCAAAGTCCTTCACGTGTACGACGACGAGTGTGAATCAAAACTCACAGGGGTTCAGATCAAGCGGCGCTCGGACAGCACCGTCATGAGCTGCTGCACGGCGCTCCCATCATCCGTGACCTGTATTCCGGCCGCGCGCGGCGGGCGCTCGACGACTGACAGCATGATGGATCGCGATGCGCTCATGTCATCGGCATCAATGCCGAGATCGGCGAGACTCTTCACCTCGATCGGCTTCTTCTTGGCCGCCATGATTCCCTTGAAGTTCGGGAAACGCGCGTCGGGCAACTGTTCGGTCACGGATATCACGGCAGGCAACGAGGTCGACACCTGCATGACGGCGTCATCTCCAGCGCAACGCCCGGATACTGCGTCCGCGGAAATTGAAAGCTCGCTGAGATTCGTGAGCACGGGCCACTCAAGCAGCTCTGCGACCATCGACGGGAGCATGCCGCCCACTCCGTCGGTCGACTGGTTGCCCGCGATCACGAGATCCGCTCCCTCCTCGCGCAGCGCGGCGGCGATCACTTCTGCGGTGAGTCCCATGTCCGCGCCGACGAGTCCTTCGTCCACGACATGGGTGGCCGACTCGGCGCCCATCGCCAGCGACTTCCGCAGATTCGTTGTCGCGGTCTCCGGCCCCACGCAGAGTAGCGACACCTGAATCCCCTCGGAGGTGTCTGCATGGGAAAGCGCGGCTTCGAGAGCGCGCTCTCCGATCTCATCGATCACGGCTTCCGATGCGCCTCGCTCCGCGAGCCCCGTCTCGAGGTTCAGTTTGCGCTCCCCGTAGGTATCCGGAACCTCTTTTACTAACACCACGATCTTCATTGAGACACCTTTCCGCGTAGGTCCGCGCTCCTGCAGGATCCCCACGCTGTACGTTCGAACACCATTGACATGACTGCCGACTTTCCCATTAGGCGGACCCGATGCTGGGAGAGGCACCCTGCGGTCGCCACCGCGAGGGATCCACTCGTCGCTCCTGAGCTATCGATGTCATTGAAGCGACTCCGAGCGCCCCCAGACGATCGAACACCTGCGCGCTCCCGACGAGCGTTCCCCCGCTCACGAGGACACGAGCAGAGAGCAGCCCGATTCCTCCCGGCACCGGCTGCCGCGCCAGATGCAAAGACACGTCGAGGTTGATGTGCTGAATTCCGTCGCGCCCCCAGCTCATGATGGGATTCACGCCGTCGGCCGCAAAGCCGGCGAGAACGGTACTTTCGAGACACTCGCCACGGATGAGCTCCACGCCACCCACCCATATCGCCTTGCGCTCGTCGCCGGGAATCTGAGAGCCCAGTGCGGTCCACCCGGTGGAGTCGCTGTAATACTGTCGCCCGTGGTAGTCCTTCTCGCTGCCGAGTGCCGGTGGGTCGATCGAATCCGCGCTCGTCCAGATCTCGTTCTCCCGAGGGGGGAGATCGTCAGCGAAGTAGAGTCGAGCCCGGGCGCACTCACTGCCGAGCTGAGAAATCCATACATCGACGAGGGTCACCCGTCCGCCGTGCTTGACGATGGTAGTTCCGGACTCGGTCGGCTCCAGTCGCGCCACCGAGTGCAGATCGTACGAGGCGCGCACCAGACGCCTCGCTGGGGCCACGTCTCGCATGGCTTCCACACCGCAGAGGGTCAGCAACCCGGTCACTGATGGTCCGGTGAGTCGGTTCGGATTCCATCCTGAAAGCACCTCACCGACTGGGAAAAACTCGCCTTGCCGCGAAGACCGGGTGAAAAAGCCTGGAACCACGATCGGCTCAAGCACCGCAGCAGCTGCCGCGGCCCCGCCAGTTTTGGCTACCATTCCGGCCTCACATTCGTCTTGAATATGTTCTATATTATATTTAAAGATCCAGGATGCGAAAGCCCGCATTCTGAACGACCGCACACCCGCAACGAGGAGGCGTAGTGACCGACAGACTTTCCCCAGAAGCCGACTATTCCGAGTGGATCGGACGAAGCGAGACCCTCGTCGATGTGGCTTCAAGGTCCGCGGTAGTCGGGCTCAATGCGGTGCTCGACCATCCTCTTGATGTTCGCGATGCTGATAATGCGAAACTCTTCCCCCTCGGACATTGGCTGCAGTTCACCCCGACCGCCCCGATGAGCGAACTGGGCCCCGACGGCCACCCGAAACTCGGCGACTTCATGCCGCCTCTCGATCTCCCACGGCGAATGTGGGCCGGGAGCAAGATCGAGTTTCACGCTCCTATCTCGGTCGGCCAGCAACTCGAACGCGTCACGACGATCGAGTCGATCACTCCGAAGACCGGTTCCACTGGGCGACTCTGCTTCGTCGTGCTGCGGCACGAGATATCGGCCGACGGCGTTCCCGCCCTCACCGATCGTCACACGATCGTCTACCGCGAGGCCGTGGAAGTAGACCCGAACGCCGCGCCTTCGCCGCGCCCCGCGCGGGCCGACGGCCCGGCACCGGAGGGTTGGGACTGGGTACGGGAGCAGCGGCCGATCGAGACGACCTTGTTTCGCTATTCAGCCCTGACATTCAATACCCACCGCATCCACTACGACTGGCCGTACGTGACGACCGTCGAGGGGTATCCCGGCCTCGTCGTCCACGGTCCGCTCATGGCGACGTATATCGTGGACGGCTTCCTTCAGGCCCATCCCGACGCCGAGTTGAAGACGTTCGAATTCTCGGCGCGAGCCCCCATCTTCGCCGGCGAGCAAATTCATGTGGTGGGCCGCTGGGACGGTTCAGGCCGGGAGGAACTCGCGTTGATCAGTCCTGAAGGTACCGTCGCTATCTCGGCGCGGATCTCTTACCGCACAGCATAAGAAGTTCGTGCCACTTTCAAGCCGAGATACATGTCACGCTCGGAAGCGTCAGTCCAGGGCCTCCGACAGCTCTAGCCAGCGTTCCTCGAGCGCCGCGACCTCGTCCTCGATCGCGGTGATCTTGGTCATCTCCGCGTTCAGCAACGCGTAATCCGCCTGGTCGAGGTCAGCGAGGCCATCGCGCGCCTTCGCGGCGTCCGCCTGTAAGCGCTCCATCTTGCGTTCGACCGCGGCAAGCTCCTTCTGCGCAGCCCGCAGCTCAGCACCCGAGAGCCCGGGTGCCGTTGCGGCGGCAGCCGACGCTCCCCCAGCGCCACCTGAGCCGGAGGAACCGGCGGAGCCCGTCGAACGCGCGGCCTGATCCGCCGCCTCTGCCCGCTCCTCGGTCGCACGCAGCTTCAGGTACTCATCGACACCGCCGGGGAGGTGCCTCAGGCGTCGCTGCAGAATCGCGTACTGCTGGTCGGTGACGCGCTCGAGGAAGTAGCGGTCGTGCGACACGACGATCAGCGTGCCGGGCCACGAGTCGAGCAGGTCCTCCATCGCCGCGAGCATGTCGGTGTCGAGGTCGTTCGTAGGCTCGTCGAGAATGAGCACGTTCGGCTGGTTGAGCAGAATCAGGAGCAGCTGCAGACGCCGCTTCTGCCCACCCGAGAGGTCCTTCACCGGCGTGGAGAGCTGCGCGCTCGTGAAACCCATGCGCTCGAGCAGCTGCCCGGGAGTGAGCTCCTGGGCCTTCGACCCGCTGCCGACCGTGAAGCTCGTGCGAAGGCGCCCGATCACCGTGCGCACGGGCTCCTGCAGGTGCTCCTCGAGCTCGTCGAGGCGCTGCGTGAGCGTCGCGACCTGCACGGTCTTGCCCCGCTTCACCCGCCCGGAGGTGGGCTCGACCGCTCCGGAGATGAGCCCGAGCAGGGTCGACTTGCCGGCGCCGTTCACCCCGAGGATGCCGGTTCGCTCGCCTGGAGCGAGCATCCACTCGATGTCTTCGAGGATCACCCGATCGCCATACGCCACACCCGCGTCAACGAGGTTCACGATCTCCTTGCCGAGCCGCGTAACGGCCATGGACTGCAGCGAAACGCGATCCCGAATCTCGGGGACGTCGGCGATGAGTTCGTTCGCGGCGTCGATGCGGAACTTCGGCTTCGAAGTGCGCGCGGGCGCCCCGCGCCGGAGCCATGCGAGCTCCTTCCGGGCGAGATTCTGTCGCTTTTGCTCGATCGTCGCGGCCTGGCGGTCGCGCTCCACGCGCTGCAGAATGTAGGCCGCGTACCCGCCCTCGAACGGCTCGACGATGCGGTCGTGCACCTCCCACGTCGTGTTGCACACCTCGTCGAGGAACCACCGGTCGTGGGTCACGACGAGGAGCGCACCCTGGCCGGGCTGCCAGCGTCGCTTCAGGTGGTCGGCGAGCCAGGCGATCCCCTCGACATCGAGGTGGTTCGTGGGCTCATCGAGGAACAGGATGTCGAAGTCCTGCACGAGCAGACGGGCGAGCGCGACGCGACGCCGCTGTCCACCCGAGAGGGCGTCCACGGGCGCATCCCACTCGAGATCGGAGACGAGCCCTTCGATGACATCGCGCGAGCGCGCGTCGCTCGCCCACTCGTACTCCTCCCGGTCACCCACGACGGCACTGCCGACCGTCTCCCCTGGAGCAAAGACGTCGGCCTGATCGAGCACCCCGATCGTCGTGCCGCCGCGCATCGTCACCTGCCCGCCATCGGGCTCTCGACGGCCCGCGAGCATCATCAGCAAACTCGACTTGCCATCGCCGTTGCGGCCGACGATGCCGATGCGATCCCCCTCGGCGACGCCGAGCGTCACCGAGTCGAACACGGTCTTCGTCGGTACTTCGAGGTGCAGGGCCTCGGCCCCCAAGAGATGCGCCATAACCCCCTAAGCGTAGCCGTGCACGCTGATGACGGGCGACACTGCCGGGGGTCTCGTCCTCGACCGTGGCCACACCGATGACGAGACCCCGGTTCGGCTCACTTCACGGCGACGAACACCTTCTCCCCACCCATCCCCGGGGTGATCGCAAGGAGCCCCTCCGAGAGACCCTCCTTCGGCACCGCGAGCGGAACATTGCCCGTGGCCGAGGCGCCCTCGTAGAGCGTTCCGACGAGTGAGAAGGGCTCGGGTGCGACGGCGATCGCGTCCGTCATCGAGACGGTGTTTCCGCCCGGGGTCACATAGTCGACGAGCACCAGCGGGAACTCGCCGTCGGGGTTGTCGCCGGTGTAGGTCGCCGTTACATTCGCGAGAATCCACGTGCTGCCCTCGAGCGCGGGCTTGTTGAACGGGTTCTCGTCGATGATGATCTGATTGGCGTCGAGATTGACCGAGTTCACCGTCACGGTCCAGTCCCCCTGAGTGATTTCGGTGCCGAGCGCATACGGGTTGCCTCGCGAGCCCGCTCGGTTGACGTCGCGCTCATCAGACTGCGCTTCGTCAGCCTCTTCGGCATCGAGCTCCGCGGCGATCTCGTCGTCGAGTTCGTCGATCAAGCTGCTGTCGCCGGTCGTGAAGGCCTTCTCGAACGAGGACGCGATCACGAAGAAGAACACACTGACTCCGACGACCGTGCCAACGACCGAAATGGTCAGCGCCGAAATGCCCAGCGCTTTGCCCTTGCCCTTCACGAAGAGCGACACGAGCGACAGAATGAACGCGACCGGGAGCAATATCCACCCGCCGAAGAGCGCCCCGGGGATACATGCGAAGACGAACCCGACAACTGAGATAACGAACGCCACCATGCCGAGAACGTTCTTCTGCTTCCGCGCGGGCGGAATCGCATCGTTCGGGGTGGGCTGGCTGGGCAGGGGCGTGGCGTCTTGCGCGTCGACGCTGGGCTGTGCGGTCATACCGACGATCATGCACAGCACCTAGGACACTCATAGGAAACGACGAGCTACCTGAGACCTTTTCGTTATATTCGTGCGCGTCGCCTGATCGGGACGCGGCGCGAGGTCACTGACCGGCGCAGCAGGATCGCCGCTGAACCTCGCTAACCGGCGCAGCAGGATCCGCCGCAGCAGGATCCACCCGCGCTCCCGTCGGCGAGGAGGTTCAGAATCTCCCGCGACTCGGCATCCGCGAACGAAGCAGCCCCCACGAAGGCCCCGCCGTCTTCCTGATCAATGCTGACATCCGCAGCCGCGGACTCCGTCTCGACCGAGGACGCCTCTGCAACCGTCTCACGCTGTTCCGCCATCATGTTCTCCTTTGCTTCGAAGCTATTCTGCCGCGCCCGCACCGGACGCCGCACCCGCACCGGACGCAGCACCCGCACCCGCACCAGCACCCGCCTGCAACCCGAGCACCTGCTCGAGCACATTCACGAACACCTCGGCCGACTGCGCGCCCGAGACCGCGTACTTGTGCTCCAGCAGGAAGAACGGCACGCCCGTCACGCCGAGCTGCTGCGCTCGCCGAATATCCCGCCACACCGCATGACCGTACGCCTCGTCGTCGAGGGCCGCCCGCGCCTCATCGGCGTCGAGCCCCGCATCGGCGCCGAGCCGCGCGAGCGCGTCGGGATCCGCCAGGTCTTCCCCCTCGGAGAAGTACGCGCGAAACAGCCGATCCAGCACCGCCGCCTGCACGCCCCGCTCACGCGCGAGGTGCAGCACTCGATGCGCCCGCTGCGTGTTGGTGTGCCGCACGCGGTGAAAGTCGAAGTCGACGCCCTCAGAGGCACCGAGCTCCGTCATCTGCCCGAGCATCTGCTCCACCTGCTCGCGCGGCATGCCCTTGTGCCGCTCGAGAAAATCGATCTCGCTGCCCGCGAAGTCGAGCGGGGTATCGGGGGCCAGCTCGAAGCTGTGGCTCTCGACCTCGATCGCGACCTCGGGGTGCTCCTCGCGGAAGGCGCCCACCGCCGCCTCGAAGCGGCGCTTCCCGAGGTAGCACCACGGGCAGGCGATATCGGACCAGATGTCGACGCGAATCATTGTGCTCACGAGGAGTGCAGCGCCGCGGTGCCCCACGATATTCCCGCGGCGGATCGGCGGGCCACACTGCAGCCCCGCGATCCTCCACCCGAAAAACTCAGATGACCCGCGCGCCGGGCACCGGCCCGGTCACCGTGAGCGCCCGCATGCCCCGCCGCCCGAGCACGGTGCGCAGCTCGGCGGCCTCCTGCGGGGAACCGACGAGGAACGCGATCGTCGGGCCGGAGCCCGAGACGATGCCGGCGAGCGCGCCGCGGGATTCGCCGAGCTCGAGGATCTCGGTGAGCTCGGGGGCGAGCTTGAGCGCGGCCACCTGCAGGTCGTTGTGCATCGCCTCCGCGAGAGAGCTCGCGTCGCCGACCCGCACCGCCTGCAGCACCGCGGTCTCCACCTTCACCAGGTCGGGCTGCGGGCCGAGATCGCTCACGTGCCGGTCGCGGTGCTCGTCGAGGGCGCGGTACACGACGGGGGTGCTGAGGCCGGCGTCCGAAAGCGCGAGCACCCAGTGGAAGGTGCCCTGCGCGAGAGCGGGGCTGAGCTCATCGCCGCGACCCGTGCCCACCGCGGTGCCGCCCTCGAGAGCGAAGGGAACGTCGGCGCCGAGTTCCGCGGCGAGGGAGAGGAGACCGGATCGGCCGAGGCCGGTGCCCCACAGCTCATCGCAGGCCACGAGCGTCGCGGCAGCATCAGCAGACCCGCCACCCATGCCGCCGGCGATCGGCACCCGTTTTAGCACCGTAAGGTCGACCCCGCCCGAGTACCCGGTGCGGGCCGCGAGCAGCTTGGCCGCGGCGATCGCGAGGTTGGAGTCGTCGCACGGGAGCTCGGAGCCATCGACCGGCCCGGCGAACCGCACCGAGAATCCGTCCGCGTGCGTTGCGGTCACCTCTTCGAAGAGCGATACCGCTTGATAGAGGGAGGCGACGTCGTGATACCCGTCTTCTTGGAGTGCGCCCACGCGAAAAAACACGTTGATCTTGCCCGGTGCTTTCACCGTCACCGATCCGCCCCGAGTCCCACCCATGACACCAAGTTAGCGCAAGATGCACCGGCACCCGGCACTGCAGTCGACAGGCGGTAATCGACCTTAGTTGACACTCCTCAACCAATTCGATATGGTTGACCGTCATCAACTGTTGACTCGCATCAACCGAACCGTCGCTGTCGCCGAGCCGTACGTTCTGCATCGCTCCGATGCACGAGCTGGAGGCCCGCGCCCGAAAGGAACACGTCACCCCCGTATGTCCTCTAACATCACTCCCAGTGAGTCCACGCGGAGCCACCGCGAAGTACTCACCGCACTGTCGGGCCTCCTGCTCGGCATGTTCGTCTCGATGCTCGCATCGACCGTCGTCTCGAGCTCGCTCCCGGTCATCATCCACGACCTCGGCGGCGACCAGGCCGCCTACACCTGGGTCGTCACCGCGACACTGCTAACGACGGCGATCTCGACCCCGATCTGGGGCAAGCTGTCCGACCTCTTCAATCGCAAGGTGCTCTTCCAGCTCGCGATCACAATCTTCGTCCTCGCGACCGCGGTCGCTGGTTTGTCGCAGGATCCTGGCATGATGATCGCGGCCCGCGCAGTGCAGGGCCTCGGCGCCGGTGGCCTCGCCGCCCTGAGCCAGGTCATCATGGCCGACATCATCAGCCCGCGTGAGCGCGGCAAGTACATGGGCCTCTTCGGCGCGGTCATGGCGGTTTCGACCGTCGGCGGGCCGCTGCTCGGCGGCGTCATCACCGACACCATCAACTGGCGCTGGAACTTCTACATCTCGCTGCCGTTCGCGATCATCGCGCTCATTGTCGTGCAGAAGGCCCTCCACCTGCCGAAGCACCCGAAGAAGCAGACGCGCATCGATTACTTCGGCATTGTGCTGCTCTCGACCGCGGTCGCGCTGCTCCTCATCTGGGTGACGAACGCCGGCACCACCACCGTCGACGGCCAGGGCCACGACCTCGCCTGGGGGGACCTCGGCAACAACGACTGGTGGAGCCTCCTCACCGTGCTCATGGTCGGAGGCGGTCTCCTTGCCGCGATCATCTTCGTGGTCGTCGAACTGAAGTCGAAGGAACCGCTGATTCCGCTCACGCTCTTCCGCGACCGCACCTTCACGCTTTCCGTCGTCGCCTCGATCTCGACCGGCATCGCGATGTTCGGCTCGTCCGTCTTCCTGAGCCAGTACATGCAGCTCTCGCGCGGCGCGACCCCGACGCAGGCGGGTCTCATGACGATCCCGATGATCGGCGGTCTGCTGCTGTCGTCCATCATCGTCGGCGCGCTCATCACGCGCTTCGGCAAGTGGAAGGGCTACCTCATCGTGGGCGGCGTCTTCTTGATCGCGGGCTCGTACACGCTGTCGACGATCCACTACGACACGAACTTCGCGCTCGTCTCGGTCTACATGTTCCTGCTCGGCGCGGGTGTCGGCATGACGATGCAGAACCTCGTGCTGGTCGTGCAGAACACCACGGCTCCCAGCCAGATCGGTGTCGCGAGCTCGGGCGTCACCTTCTTCCGCAGCCTCGGCGGCACGATCGGCGTCTCCGTCATGGGCGCCGCACTCGCCGCGAAGGTCACGGACCTCATGGGTTCCGACAGCATTCTCGCGAAGATGCAGGCGGCCATCATGTCGCTCGGCGAGGAGGGCGCGGCGGTTGCGAAGCAGTTGCAGTCCGGCTCGCTCCCCGAGGTCTCGAAGCTGCCCGAGGCGGTCCGTGTGATCGTCGAGGACGTCTACGCCCAGGGTATCTCGCACTCCTTCCTGATCGCCGTGCCGTTCGCGGTGATCAGCCTGATCGCGATCATCTTCCTGCCGAACGTGCCGCTGACGCGCATGACCACGTCTGAGCGCCGCCAGGCGACGGAGGCGGACTTCGCCACGGTGTCGACAAGCGAGGGCATGTCCGTGCTGACCGCGACCGGCGGCGTGCCCGTGGTCGGTGAGCCCGCTGATGAGGCTCGCGACGGGAACGAGAAGTAGATCATGACTCACCAGTCGGCGTGCGCCCCCGTTACCTCTGGCAGCGACGGGGGCGACGCCCGCTCTCAGGCGATGACGGCGCTCGAAAACGAGTTCCAGACGCTGTTCGCCCAGTTCCGCCGCCTTACCATGGTGAACGCTCACGCGGTGAGCGAGGGGATGCTCCCCGGCGCATACAAGGTCTTTACGACGATCGCGCACCTCGAGAGCGCAACGCTCTCGGAGCTCACCGAGGTCATGGTCGTCGACAAGGGCCAGATGAGTCGCACGCTTCGCGACCTCGACGAGCGCGGCCTCATCAACCGCACGCCCGACCCGAGCGACGGTCGCTCCGTCCGCATCACCGTGAGTGACTTCGGCCGGGAGCGCCTCGCCGCGACGCGCGGGGAGAAGGCGGGCGCTCTCCGTGAAGCGATGGAGGACTGGTCGGTCTCCGACATCGAGCGGTTCAGCGAGCTGCTGCACGCGCTCGGCAAGGGCATCGCTCCCTGAGCCACACCTACGCGGGTGCGGATCGCGGCGCGGCGCTCTACGCCGAGGCGTCGGAGTTCCGGCCCGCGCCTGTCACGGCCGCTCGCGCGATCGCGAGGAACGCATCGATTCCGAGCTGTTCGGCGCGAGCGGTCGGCGTCTCCCCCGCCGCCTCGATCACCGCGACGGTTCGCTCGAAATCGCCGAGCACAGACTGCAGCGCCTGTCGCAGCATCTTCCGACGCTGCGCGAACGCGGCGCTCACGAGTTCGAAGGTCAGCTTGCGCTCGGCCTCTGAGCCGAGCGTCTCGCTCCGGCGCTCGTAGCCGACGAGCACGGAGTCGACACCGGGCACCGGCCAGAAGATGCGGCGGCTCACGTTCCCCGCGATCCGCCACGCCCCGTACCACGCGGCCTTCGCGCTCGGAGCGCCGTACTCCTTGGAGCCCGGCCCCGCGGCGATGCGGTAACCGACCTCCGATTGCACCATGACGAGCCCGCCGCGCAGCGTCGGCAGCAGCTCGAGGAGGTGCATCAGGATCGGCACAGAGACGTTGTAGGGCAGATTCGCGACGAGCAGCGTCGGCGAGCCTGAACCAGCATCCGACCCGCTCTCGAAGTCCGCCGCCGTCACATCCAGCGCGTCGCTGCGCACGACGCGCAACCGCGGATGCTCCTCGTCGGCGAAAACGTCGGGCTGCATCGCGCGCATGGTCGCCGGGAGCTCGGCCGCGAGGCGGTGATCGATCTCCACCGCGGTGACCGCGGCGCCGGCCTCGGTGAGCCCGAGCGTCAGCGAGCCGAGCCCGGGGCCCACCTCAACGACGCTCTCGCCCCGCTGCACCCCCGCGAGGCGCACGATCTTGCGGACCGTGTTCGGGTCGATGACGAAGTTCTGACCGAGCTTCTTGGTCGGTGAAACGCCGAGGCGCTCAGCGAGCTCGCGCACCTGCGCGGGCCCGAGCAGGCCCGCCGAGTCAGTGCCTTCCTCGGTCACGCGTCCGCCTCGGCCGCGTCCCAGGTGCCGTACGCGCGCTCCGTGTTCTCGGCGAGGAGCGCGCACAGCTCATCGAGCGGCATGTCGAGCGTCTCGGCGAGTCTCCGCACGGTGTACGGCAGCAGGTAGGGCGCATTGGGTCGCCCGCGGTACGGCTCGGGCGTGAGGAATGGCGAGTCAGTCTCCGCGAGCAGCAGCTCGGGTCGCGCGATCGCGAGCGCCTCCCGCAGCGCGGGCGCGTTCTTGAACGTCGACGTGCCCGCGACCGAGAGATACCACCCGTGCTCGTTGCAGATGCGGGCGAGCCGTGTATCGCCGGAGAAGCAGTGGAAGACCGTGCGCTCGGGCGCTCCGACCCGCAGCAGGGTCGATACGACCTCGTCGTGCGCGTCGCGGTCGTGGATCTGCAACGCGATGCCGTTGGCCTTCGCGATATCGATGTGCGCCTCGAACGCCTCGATCTGCGCGTCGCGCCCGTCCTCCGCCGTGCGGAAGAAGTCGAGTCCGGTCTCGCCCACGGCGCGTACGCGGGGCTGAGCCGCGAGGCGCGAGAGCTCCGAGAGCTGCTCGATCAGCGCGCCTGCCGCGGCGACGCGGGGCGCCTCGTTCGGGTGCAGCGCGACCGCGGCGAGTACGCGCGAATCGCTCTCCGCGAGCTGTGCACCCCAGCGGCTCGTCTCGAGGTCGGTGCCGACCTGCACGACCCCGCGCACGCCCACGGCCTCGGCACGGTCGAGGGAATCGATGGGGTCGAGCTGATCCACCCCGTCTTCGAATTCGAGGTGCGTGTGATTGTCGTAGATCGGGATCGGCAGCGCCTCGGGCAGCTCCGGGCGCGTGAGATCCCGCCCGTTCGACGCCGCGCGCTTGCGCAGGCCGCCCGCGGGCGTGGCGGCAGTAGGCTCGCTCACTTGCTCGTCTCGTCCGTCTCGATTCGGGGGAAGAGCACGGCAAGCGGCTGCAGCTCGGTGCCCGCGGGGAGCGCACCCCAGGTGCCGGCCTGGCGGATCGGCTGCGCCTCAAGCGCTCCGAGCGTTGCCTCGGCACCGAGCGCCGTCCACAGCTTGCGAGTCGCGATCGGGAGCACCGGAGCGAGCAGCACGGCAAGCACGCGGAGCCCCTCGGTCGCGGTGTACAGCACGGTCGCGAGGCGCTCGCGCTTCTCGGGATCCTTGGCGAGCGCCCACGGCTCCTGCTCCGTGATGTACCCGTTCAGCGCGTCGACGAGTTCCCAAATCGCGGCGATGGCCTCGTGGATCGCGAAGGCCTCGATCCGCTCATCGGCTCGGCTCGCGACCGATGCCGCGAGCTCGCGGATCGCGACATCGGAGGGAGTCTCGGCCGACGCCTCGGGCACGCGCCCCTCGAAATACTTGGCGTTCATCGCGAGCACGCGGCTCGCGAGGTTGCCGAAGCCGTTCGCGAGCTCCGCCTGGTAGCGCGCCGCGAGGTCTTCCCAGCTGAACGAACCGTCGTGACCGAAGGAGATCGCGCGCATGAAGTAGTAGCGGAACGCGTCGGAACCGAAGGTGTCGGTGATCTCGTTCGGCGCGATGCCGGTGAGCTTCGACTTCGACATCTTCTCGCCGCCGACGAGCAGCCAGCCGTGCGCGAACACGTGGTTCGGCACCTCGAGCCCCGCGGCCATCAGCATGGCGGGCCAGATCACCGCATGGAATCGCAGAATGTCTTTGCCGACGAGGTGCGTCGCGGGCCAGCGGCGCCCGAACTCTGCGTCGTCCTGGCCGTAGCCGATCGCGGTCACGTAGTTCAGCAGAGCGTCGAACCACACGTACGTGACGTGCGACGAGTCCCACGGAATCGGGATGCCCCAGTCGAACGAGGTGCGCGAGATCGACAGATCTTCGAGTCCCTGCTGCACGAACGCGATGACCTCGTTGCGCGCGCTCGCGGGCTGCACGAAGTCGGGCCGCTCCTCGTACAGAGCGAGTAGGCGGTCTTGGAACGCGCTCATCTTGAAGAAGTAGTTCTTCTCCTGCAGTAGCTCGAGCGGCTTCGAGTGGATCGCGCAGACCTTCTGCCCCTCGAACTCACCGACGCCGTCGACGATCTCACTCTTCGGCTTGAACTCCTCGCAGCCGACGCAGTAGAGCGCCTCGAATTCTCCGGCGTAGACGTGACCGTCGTCGTACAGCTTCTGCAGGAACCTCGCGACGCCCTCCTCGTGGCGCGCATCGGTGGTGCGGATGAAGTCGTCGTTGGAGATGTTGATCTCGTCGAGCAGCGGCTTCCACGACGACTCGACGAGCCGATCAGCCCACTCCTTCGGGGCGACGCCGTTCGCGGTTGCAGTGCGCAGGATCTTCTGGCCGTGCTCGTCGGTGCCGGTGAGGAACCATGTGTCGTCGCCCGCCTGGCGGTGCCAGCGCGCCAGCACGTCGGCGGCCACCTCGGTGTAGGCGTGCCCGATGTGCGGGGCGTCGTTGACGTAGAAAATCGGCGTCGTCAGGAAGAACGAGGAGGGGTTGGCCATGGGTTCCATTCTATTGGGAACCGCCGACATCCCGACTCCGAGCCGCACCCGGCCCTCACGCTCCGGCGGCGACCACGATCTCGGGCTCGTGGCTCCCGAGCGGCTCGCGCCCCTACACTTCGGACGCGACCATGATCTCGGGCTCGTGCCGCACGGGGAAGTTAACCGAGTTCGCGATGAAGCAGGCGTCGCGCGCCTCCGCGTGCGCCGCGCGCGCGGCGTCGACCATGCTCGCATCTGCGACGGTCACCCGCGGTCGCAGCACGACCTCTTCGAACGCGCCGCCGATCCCCTGCTGCCGCATTACGCCGCTCGCCGCGTCCTCGTACGCAGTGACGACGACCCCGGCCCGCACCGCCATGTGCAGGTACGACAGCATGTGGCACTGCGCGAGCGCCGTGACGAGCAGCTCCTCAGGGTTCCACCGGTCGCGGTCACCGTGGAATGTCGGGTCCGCCGACCCCTCGAGCGGCGGCTTGCCCGCAGCGCGGATGAGCAGCTCGCGACCGTAATCGCGATACCCGCTGGTGCCGCTCCCGCGGTTGCCCGTCCACTCGATGCCGATGGAGTACTCGTGGCGATCCTTCATCGCTCCAGCCTAGGCGAGGTCGTGACGGCCGCGAGTAGGATCGAGACCATGAGTTCAGCTCCCAGCACCGCAGCCGTCAGCACCGCCTCCGACGAGTCGTCCGTGTCGCAGCAGCGACTCGTGCGAACCGAGATCCCGGGGCCCCGCTCCCGAGAGATTCACGAGCGACGCCGCGCCGTGGTGCCCCCGGGAGTGCACAGCGTGCTTCCCGTCTACATCGAGCGGGCGCACGACGCGATTCTCGTCGACGTCGACGGCAATCAGATCATCGACGTCTGCGGCGGCATCGGCGTCATGACCGTCGGGCACACCGATGACCGCGTAGTCGCAGCGGCCGCCGATCAGCTCGGGCGCGTGACCCACACCCTGTTCACGATGACTCCCTACGAGCCCTACGTCGAGGTCGCCGAGCACCTCGCGAAGCACGTGCCCGGCTCGACCGTGGCGGCTCCCTACAAGACCCTGCTGATGAATTCGGGCGCCGAGGCGGTCGAGAACGGCGTCAAGATCGCGCGCAAGTACACCGGCCGCCCGGGCGTCGCGGTGCTCGAGCACGCCTATCACGGCCGCACCCTGCTCACGAGCAGCATGAACCACAAGGCCGCGCCCTACGCGCTCGGCTACGGTCCCCGCGTCGGCGACGTCTACAAGGCGCCGAACTCCTACCCGCTCCACGACGGTCTGTCGGGGGCTGAGGCCGCGGCTCGCACGATTGCTTTCTTGGAGAAGCAGGCTGGCGCGGCGGATCTCGCGTGCCTCGTCGTCGAACCCATTCAGGGCGAGGGTGGCTTTATCGTCCCGGCCGACGGCTTCCTCCCGGCGCTCGCCGACTGGTGCCGCGAGAACGGCGTCGTCTTCATCGCCGATGAGGTGCAGGCCGGCATGGCGCGCACCGGCACGGTCTTCTCCATCGAGCAGTTCGGCGTGCAGCCCGACATCGTGCTCTCCGCGAAGGGCATCGCGGGTGGGCTGCCGCTCGCGGGCATCACCGGTCGCGCCGAGATCATGGACGCCTCGCAACCCGGCGGGCTCGGCGGCACGTTCGGCGGCAACCCGGTGTCGTGCGCGGCAGCGGTCGCGGTGTTCGAGCAGATCGAGGAGCTCGACCTGCTCGCGGAGGCGCAGCGCATCGAGCGCGTGTTCGGCGCGGGCCTGCGCGAGTTGCAACAACGCTTCCCCGCGATCGCCGAGGTGCGCGGGCGCGGTGCGATGCTCGCGATCGAGCTCACAAGGCCGGGCACCCTCGAGCCCGACGCCGATCTGGTCGCGCGCGTCATGGACGAGGCGGCGCAGCGCGGCGTGCTGCTGCTGAGCAGCGGGGTGCACAACCAGGCGATTCGCTTCCTGCCGTCGCTGAAGATGAGCGACGAGCTCATCGCGGACGTGCTCAGCGTGCTCGAGGAGGCGTTCACCGCAGCGAGCTAAGGCGTGAGGCGAGGTGACGGGGTCTGGGCCGAATGGCTCGGGCCCCGTCGTTTTGCAGTCGGGCTGAACCGTGCTGAGGCCGCAGGGCCGCGCCGTGCTGGAGCCGTCGGGCCGCTCAGGCCCTAGGCCGTCGGGCGGTGCAACTCCGGGCCGCCGGGCAGGATCACCGGGCCCGTGCGCGTCCCCGCGTCTGCGATGTCCTCGGCGTCGAGATCTTCGGTATCGATCCCCGAGTTCGCGATGCTGCCCGTGTCCACGACATCGCCCACGGCGTGCACATCGATCACGATCACGGTGACGTTGTCCCGGCCCGCGTTCTCGAGCGCGTGGTGCACGAGCGCCTCCGCGGCAGCCTCGGCAGTCGTCTCCGTCGCGAGGAAGTGCTGGATCCCGATATCGGTGAGCTCCTTCGTGAGCCCGTCAGAGCACACGAGGATCCGCTGGCCCGGAATCAGCGCGAGCGAGGTGTAATCGGGCACCGGTGCCTCGTTGAAGCCCACGGCGCGCGTGATCACGTTGGCGTGCGGGTGCACTTCGGCCTCGTCCTCCGTGATCGCGCCGGTGTCGATGAGGTGCTGCACGACCGAGTGATCCACGGTGATCTGGCTGAGTGCGCCCTTGAAGTACTGGTACACGCGGGAGTCGCCGATGTTGAAGACCCGCCACGTCGGCTCGGCGTCCGTGCCGAGCACGAGTCCGGAGACCGTGGTTCCTGCGCCGAGCTCCGTGTCCCCCGCGTCGAGCTCGATGTCGTCGACCGCATCGCTCAGGGTCTCATCGATGTCGGCCTCGGTCACGGAGTCCCGCCCGCCGAGTTCCGCGAGGCGCCGCACCACCGCGGCGGAGGCGATCTCGCCGGCAGAGTGCCCACCCATGCCGTCCGCGATCGCGAAGACGGGAGGCGCGGTGACGTAGCTGTCCTGGTTCACTTCGCGTCGCCGACCCACGTCGGTCAGCGCGAACCATGAGAGTTCGATCTCGAGGTCACCACCGGCGCGGTACGTCAATCGACGGCGCACGCCGTTCTCTCCCCGAGCCGTCACGGCTTCCTTCTCATAGACACCCGACCCATATTACCCTGCGTCGAAGCTCGGGGTCGCTGGACGGCGCCCGGGCCAGGACGCGTCGTCAGCCGCCGAGCGGGGCAACCGCGCCATCTTCTTCGAGAACAGTTGACTTGCCGTGCACGAGCTCTGGCGCGAGGAGTACTTCTGTGGACTCCGGATGCAACCCGTCTCTCGAGATAAGTTCCAAGATCGCCGCGCACATCTCTTCGATCGGCTGGCGCACGGTGGTGAGTGCAGGAAGCGCGTATCCCGTTACTCCGATACCGTCGAAGCCGATCACCCGGAAGTCCTGCGGGATTCTTCGGCCACGCGCCTGCAGCTCACTCTGCAGTCCGAGAGCGATCACATCGGCAGACGCGACGATGGTACCGCCGCGTTCCGACCGCTCGAGAAGCAGTCTCGCGGCCTGGTGCCCCCATTCAACATCGAAGGTGCCGTCAAGAAAGAGCGCATCGGGCATCAAGGCCGCGAACGCTTCTCGCCGTTCTCGTGCGGACGACGAAGAGACACCTGCGCCCACAAAGACAACACGCTCGCCCTGCGGCGTGACGTCCCTCACGTGACGGGCGATCAATTCGATACCTGCGCGATTGTCGCACCCGACGTACGGAACACCCGAGGTTGCCACTCTGCGGTCGAACTGGACCGTCGGTATGCGCCGACTCGCCGCTTCGAGGGCTTCACGGCTCTCGGTCTCATCCTTCGGAATGATGACGAGCGCTTGAATCTGCTGGCCCAGGAACGACGAGACGGCGTGACGCTCAGTGCTGAGGTCGTCGCCTGCGCTGCTCACGAGAAGCTCGAAGCCAGCCGCCCGAAACACCTCACCCAGATGCTCTGCCATTGCCGCGAAGAAGGGGTTCGAAAAATCGGGAAGGATCAGCCCGACGACGTTCAGGCGCTGCTGGCGCAAAGCTCGACCCAGCAGGTTCACCTCGTACCCGAGCACTTCCGCGCTGCGCAGCACGCGCTCGCGTACGTCGGGGTTCATCGAGCGGCTGCCGCTCAGCGCTCGGGAAACCGAAGAAGAAGACACCCCCGCGTGCTCCGCCACGTCCCGCATCGTGATGCTCTGTGACCGTTCGCTCATGATCGCTTCCGTTACCAAATCGATATCGTCCCTCGCATTGCGGAGGGTTACGGCCCAGACTAGTCTCGTTTTCGACTTGGCAATCGATTTCCGAGCACATACCAATGGAGGTACTCATGCACACTCGGTTCCCGCGACGGGCGGCTGGCGCCGCAGTCGCCGTCGGTGCGACCATCGCTCTGCTCACCGGCTGCACCACCGGTAACGAATCCCCTTCGAAGGAAGCCGGCGACGCACAGGAAAGCG
This sequence comes from Leucobacter sp. USHLN153, assembly GCF_037145615.1. NCBI lineage: Bacteria > Bacillati > Actinomycetota > Actinomycetes > Micrococcales > Microbacteriaceae > Leucobacter > Leucobacter sp. USHLN153. Next base: position 151,949 of record NZ_JBBCXE010000005.1, on the reverse strand, counting down.
ACTCCTGCGCCATTGGCATGACGCAGATCAACCAGACCGCGATCTTCTTCACTGAGATGAACGAGGGCGCGCAGGAAGCCGCCGACAAGCTGGGCTGCGAGCTGACGATCGCCAACGCGAACAATGACTCGGCCCGTCAAAGCTCGGATATCGAAAACTTCGTGACGCAGGGTGTTGACGCGATCATCGTGGTCGCGATTGACGTGAACGGCGTCTCCCCCGCCGTCGAAGCGGCTCAGTCGCAGGGCATCCCCGTTATTGCGATCGACGCGGAGGTCGAGGGCGTCGACACCTTCGTCGGCGTCGATAACGAGGCGGCCGGTGCCGAAGCAGCAAAGTGGGCGGTGGATGCGGACCTCATCGAAGGCCGAAGCTACGGAGTAGTCAATGCCAAGAACTCGTTTATCCAGAACCAGCGCGAAGACAGCTTCCGTGCGGTGATCGATGAAGCGGGCGCCAAGTACACCCAGAGCGTCAATGGAGATAACGTTCAGGAGAAGGCCGCGACCGCCGCGCAGGACCTGGTGACGGCACAGCCTGATCTGGACTTCATCTACACGACCGGCGAGCCCGCGACCGTCGGCGCTGTTGCTGCGCTCCCCGCAGACAGCAAGACGAAGGTTATCGGCTGGGACCTCACCGCGGAGGTCATCAAAGGGATCGACAACGGACTGGTGACTGCCGTCATTCAGCAGGATCCGCGCCAAGAGGGTGTTGAAGCCGTGAACGAGGTCGCTAGCATCCTCGACGGCGGAGAGCCCAAGGAGTTCATCGACGTTCCGATCACGATCGTGACCTCGGAAAACGTCGACGACTTCCGCAAGACCTTCGAGTAAGTCTCGGTCGTGGGCGGCTTCGGACGAGGCCGCCCACGATTCGCCGTGTTCAGAATCAGGAAAGGGAAGCGATGAACGCTCCACCGCGAGTCGAAATGGTCGACATCCGTAAGCATTTCGGCGCAGTGAAAGTACTGCGCGGAGTGAATCTCTCGGTCGGTCAGGGAGAGGTGATCGGGCTCGTCGGTGATAATGGCGCGGGCAAATCAACGCTCATGAAGATGCTGGCCGGCGCGGTCAATCCCGACTCCGGCAGCATCCTCGTCGACGGTGAGGCCCTCACGACCTCCGATCCTCGCGCCGCGCGGAAAGCGGGCATCGAGATGGTTTATCAGGACCTTGCGCTCTGCAATGACATCGATGTCGCCGGCAATCTCTTCCTGGGCCGCGAACCGTACCACCCGATCTCGCGACGACTTGACCTCGCGCGTATGCACCGTGAGGCCGCAGAGGACCTGCAGAAGCTCCATATTCGTATCAGCGACACGACTCAGGAGGTCGGAACACTCTCCGGTGGCCAACGGCAGGCGATCGCGATCGCGCGTGCAATCGCGTTCGATCCGAAGGTACTCGTGCTCGACGAGCCGACCGCTGCCCTCGCCGCTCGAGAGGTCGAGATGGTGTTGCAGCTCATCCGCGACGTCTCGGCCCGAGGGGTGAGCGTCATCCTCATCACGCACCGTCTGCAGGACCTCTTCGAGGTCTGCGATCGACTCGTCGTGCTCTACGAGGGCGTCCTGCACAAGAATCTCGACCCCGCCGAAACCTCGCTGTCTGAACTCGTGACCGCGATGATGGGAAAGTAGCTCGCCGTGACCAACGCTAACGCCAACCACACCGAAACCATCGTCTCCAAGCCCGCCCGCTCGAAGGGCTTCATCGGGCGTCACTTCGGGGTGCTCTCGATCGCACTCGTGTTCCTGATCCTCTTCGTCATCTTCTCCGTTGCCACGGACTCCTTCTTTTCCGCGGAGAACCTCGTCAACGTCGCGCGCCAGATCGCACCGACCGTCATCGTCGCCATGGCGATGACGTTCGTCATCACGACCGGCCAGATCGACCTGTCGGTGGGGTCGATCGTCGGCCTCTCCGCCGCAACCCTCGGAATCTGGGCCGTCTCCGGAAACGGGCTCGTGGCTCTGATCCTGACGCTGCTCATGGGCTTGGTCGTCGGTCTGGTCAGCGGTGGCCTCACCGCGTACGGCCGCATGCAGTCCTTCATCGTGACCCTCGCGGCGCTGACCGCGCTCCGCGGGGTGGCGCTCTTCCTCACCGAGGGCTACAGCACGCCGATCGATTCGCCGTTCCTCATCCCGATCGGCCAGGGCAAGTTCCTCGGCCTCTACACCCCGACCTGGATCGCGGTGGTCGTCGTTGCCCTGGCTTGGTACGTGTTCAACCACACGCGCTTCGGCCGTTACGTCACGGCCACCGGCTCGAACTCCGAATCGCTGCGACGCTCCGGCGTCGACATCCGCAAGATCCAGATGGCGGTGCTCGGCATGACCGGGTTCGCCGCTGCACTCGCGGGTGTCATCACCGCGTCACGCCTGTCGAGCGGCTCCCCCAACTCCGGCACGATGTTCGAGCTCGAAGTCATCACGGCGGTCGTGCTCGGAGGAACCTCGCTCATGGGAGGTCGCGGCTCCATCATGGGTTCAGCGATCGGCGCGCTGACGCTCGGCATCCTGAGCAACGGACTCGTTCTCCTCAGGGTCGACGTGTACTGGATTCCCATCGTGCAGGGTCTCATTTTGGTGGTCGCCATCCTCGTGAACACCCGACTCTTCAGTCGATTCTCGCGGAGCGGTTCATGACGACGGTGATGACGGTCACGGGTCCGCGTAACGCGGCAGACCTCGGTATCACGCTCACGCACGAGCACCTCATCAATGACGCGAGCTCCTGGGCGCAGCAGTCCACCACACCCGGCATCGATGCGGAGGAATACCTGCATCGGCCGGTGGCGCAGGATCTGCTCTGGGAACTGCGCAATGATCCTTTCGGCAATCTCGACAACTGCCGGCTCGACGACGTGGAGCTCGCACTGGAGGAAATCGGGCGTTATGCGTCGCTCGGCGGTCGCACGATCATCGACACGACGAGCATGAACAGCGGCAGGGATCTGCGCGGTCTCGCCGACCTCAGTACTCGAAGCGGTGTCACGATCATCGCGGGAACCGGCTACTACCTCGATCCCAGCCTCCCGCAAGACTTCGCCGCTCTCAGCGCGGTCGATGTCGCCGAGCAGATCCTGAACGATATCGCGCACGGCGAGCACGGTATTCGCCCCGGGATCATTGGCGAGATTGGGGTGAGTGCCGACTTCACCGAGCGCGAGCGCACGAGCCTGCACGGCGCGTTGCTTGCGCAGCGAGAAACCGGGTTGCCGGTCGAGGTGCACCTTCCCGGGTGGTTCCGCCGCGGGCATGAAGTGCTCGATCTTGCGGAGCAGGTTGGCGTCGACCCCGCCGCGATCGTTCTGTGCCACATGGGCCCATCAGGCGAGGATCGCTCGTACCAGCTCGAGCTCTTGCGCCGCGGCGCATGGGTGCAGTACGACATGATCGGCATGGAAGTCTTCTACGCGGATCAGGGCGTGCAGTGCCCTTCTGACGAGGACAATGCTCGTCACCTCGTGGGGCTTGTCGACGCCGGCTTCGAGGAGCAATTGCTCATATCGCAGGACATTTTTATCAAGTCGCTGCTTCGAGCGTACGGCGGTCCGGGATACGGGCACATCCTGCAGTACTTCGTTCCGCGCCTCCTGCGACACGGTCTCGACCAGGCCGCAATCGACCGTTTTCTCATCGACAATCCTCGTTCGCTGTTCGAGGGCGGCACCGCCCGCGCATCAGCTGCAGCACACCACTAAGGAGATACCACCATGCCTCGCGTATTGCTTGCCGGAGAGAGCTGGACTGTTCACGAGATCCACCAGAAGGGCTTCGATACCTTCACGAGCACCTCTTTCGACACCGGTGCCGACGCGTTCATCGCAGCCGCCGCTCAACAGGGCATCGAAGTCGAGCAGATGTACGGGCACGATGTGCCCGCGAAGTTCCCGCGAACCGCCGAAGCACTCGCCGACTACGACGTCGTGATCATTTCGGATATCGGCGCGAACTCATTCCTCCTGACACCCGAAACGTGGAAGCGCGGCGAGCGCAGTGAAAACTCGCTCCGCGCGCTCGTCGAATGGACGCAGCAGGGCGGCGGACTGATGATGGCCGGCGGCTACCTCAGTTTCCAGGGGATCAACGCGGCGGCGAACTTCGCCCGCACCCCGCTCACCGAGGTGCTCCCCGTCGACATGCTGATGTGCGATGATCGCGTCGAAGCGCCAGAGGGTGCGGCGGTCGCGGTCGCGGACGAGACCCACCCGCTCGCGCAGCTGGTCTCGGGCGCGCCGGATCTCCTCGGCTTCAATGAGGTGACGGCGGGCGACGAATCACGCGTCGTTGCAACGGTCGGCGCGCACCCGCTCCTCGCCACCCGCGAGGTAGGTCAGGGTCGTTCGCTCGCTTGGACGTCGGATATCGGGCCGCACTGGTGCCCCCAGCCCTTCCTTGACTGGAAGGGCTTCGCTCCGCTGGTCGGCGGCATGCTTCGCTGGCTCGCGGGCGAGGAGGCGTGATGCCGATCCCGATCATTCTCGATTGCGACCCCGGGCACGATGACGCCGTCGCGATCCTGCTCGCCGTTGCTTCACCAAAGATCGACCTCCGAGCCGTAACGACATGCTTCGGCAACTGCGCGCTCGAGGACGCAACACGGAACGCCCTTCAGATACTGGATGTTGCCGGGGCGCCCGAGGTTCCGGTCGCCGCCGGCGCGTCCGGGCCGCTTTCCGGCGACCAGGCGCTCGGCAACTACGTGCACGGAGCAAGCGGCCTCGACGGGCCTGAGCTGCCGCCGCCAAGCCGCGCCGCGGATCCGCAGGGTGCCGTCGCGCTGATGGCGAGCGTGCTCGATGCTGCCGACGAGGCAGTCACCCTCGTCGTCACCGGACCCATGACGAACGCGGCCCAGCTCTTGCGCGATCGGCCCGACCTTATCAGCAGCATCACAGAGGTGATCTTCATGGGCGGATCGACCGAACGCGGTAATCACACTCCCTCTGCGGAGTTCAACACATACGCCGACCCCGAGGCGCTCGACGAAGTACTGCAGACCGGGCTCCCGGTGCGCATGGTCGGACTGAACCTCACACACCAGGCGCTCGCCACTCAGGCGGTCGTCGACCGGATGCGGGCGATGCCGCACCAGGTCGGGCAGACGTGCGCGGCGTGGATGGGTTTCTTCGGAGATTCCTATCATCGCGTGTGGGAGTTCGATGCTCCCCCGGTCCACGATCCCTGCACGATCGCGGCGCTCATCGATCCCGAAGTGATCGAGTGGCGCGATGCCTTCCTCGCCGTCGAACTCGATGGCACCTGGACGCGCGGCGAGACGGTGGTCGATCTGCACGGGCGCTACGCGGATCGGCGGCCGAACGCTCGAGTCGCGCTCACCCTCGACGTGCAGCGTTTCTGGAGTCTCGTCTTCGACGCGCTCGATCGACTCGGAGCGCGCGGTGACTGAGCAGGGGCCCGGCAGTTCGCCTTCTGGGACCCACGGAAATGGCATTCCCTCCGTCACCGTCGTGGGGTCGGTGAACCTCGACACCACGGTGCGCGTGCCGCACATCCCGGTCGCGGGCGAAACGATACTCGCGACGGACTCGACTACGTCACCAGGCGGCAAGGGCGCGAATCAAGCCGCCGCCGCAGCTGCGGCTGGTGCCGCAGTCCGCTTCATCGGCGCGATGGGTGCAGATCCCATCGGGGACGCAGCACTCGAGGGCCTTCGCGCGTTCGGCGTCGAACTCGATGCTCTCCAACGCGTCGAGGGGGTGCCGAGCGGATCGGCAACCGTCGTCGTCGCCGACGACGCTGAGAACCTGATTCTCGTCTCGCCCGGAGCCAACGCCCACCTCGATCCTGAAACGGTCGCGCAGGCGCTCAGCAGTACACCGGGGAGGGTGCTCTTGACGCAGCTCGAGACTCCGATCACCGTGCTAGAGGCGTGCAGTGCCGCCCCGTTCACGCGGCGGATCCTCAATCCCGCGCCCATCTCGAGGGATCCGCGTCTGCCCGAGCTGCTCCAGAACTTCACTCTGCTCGTGCCGAATCGCACAGAGCTCGCGCAACTCACGAATCACGTCGTCCCTCGGACGATCGACGAGGTGCGAGAGTGCGTCGCGTCGCTCCACTTTGCAGGCGACGTCGTGGTGACGCTCGGCGCAGACGGAGCAGCAATATTCCCTGCGGGATATGCGGCAGACGGCTCGGGGGCGCAAGCTCCCAGAGTGATCGCTCCGCCTTTGGTGACGCCCATCGATACGACGGGCGCGGGCGATGTCTTCTGCGGCACACTCGCGAGGCAGCTCGCCGAGCACGATGACCTTGAGCGCGCGGTCGTCGCCGCCGTCGAAGCTTCCGCTCACAGCACCGAAATCGCACGCGCGCAGCTCGCGCCAACGCTGACGGCAGGCGAATGATGGCCGAACGCCAAGTAGAAATCGACCGCGTCGAGCGGGAGTGGCAGCATCTCAGCAGACTTGTAGATCCTGAACTGCCGGGCTGGTCCCGCACTGGGTTCAGCGATGCAGACCGCGCCGCGCGCGATTGGTTACTCCGGCAGATGCGCGAGGCCGGACTCGAGGCCGTTCAGGACGCGGCCGGAAACCTGGTTGGGTACCTTGAGGGAGACATGCCCGGAGCCCCCGATATCGTGATCGGAAGTCACTCCGATACGGTACCGGGCGGCGGTCGTTTCGACGGTATCGTCGGCGTACTCGGCGCGATCGAGGTGGCGAGGACACTGACCCGCTCCGGCGCACGGCTCCGTCGCGGACTGCGCATCGTCGACTTTGCGAACGAGGAAGGCAACCCGCAGGGCGTGAAGCTTGTCGGCTCACGGGCCGCCGCTGGAAGCCTTGATGCGCACGCGCTGGGGAGCACCGACCCCGAGGGCGTGACATTGGCAACGCTCATGGAGCGCGCGGGCCTCCGCCCCGACGAGGTGTCGCGGGCCCGCTGGAAGGCGCGAGACATTGCCGCCTACATCGAGCTCCACATCGAGCAAGGACCACACCTCGAGCAATCCTCCGCTCATATTGGCATCGTCACAAGTATCTGCGGCATCTCTACCTTTTCGCTCGACGTCCGCGGCCGCCGCGACCACGCAGGGACGATGCCGATGAACGTGCGTCAAGATGCGATGTGCTGCGCCGCTGACGCCGTGCTCGCGGTGCGGGAGGTTGCTGCCTCTGGCGCGGGTGCTGTCGGCACGGTCGGCCAAGTCACGACCTCGAGTCCGCTCACGAACACGATCTCGGAGCAGGCGACCGTCACAGGAGAGTTCCGCAGCCCCGACCTGGCAGCCCTCCAAGACATGCAAGCGCGCTTCGCGCAGAGGACGGCCCACCTCGATGAGCTCCACCGCACGCAGAGCGCGCTCACCTGGGGCCATTTCGACGCGCCCACGCCGATGGACGAGCGCCTCTCTCGACTCGCTCACGCGGCATCCACTGATCTCGGCTATGACACGCTGCAGCTGTACTCGGGTGCAACGCACGATGGTGTGGCCATTGCCGATCTGGCTCCCACGGCGATGATCTTCATCCCCTCACGCGACGGCAGAAGTCACTGCCCTGAGGAATGGAGCGACTTCGAGGACGTTGAGCGCGGAATCAACGTATTGCTTGAAACGGTGCTCCGCATCGACGCGTCTCTCTAAGGCCAGGCCGCGTGCCCGAAACCGCGGGCTACCGCCTCGCCGGTGCGCCGAGATCCGTCACCAAGGTGACCACCCGAGCTTCATCGTCGGCGCGCAGGTCGAGACCCGCGGCTTCAGCCCACTCGAGCAGGGCGCCCACATCATCGATCTCCGCGTCGGCGAGTGCCAGGCGACGCACGAGGTCGCCCTTGGCTGCCTTATTGAAGTGGTTGAGCGCGCGCACCGCCCCATCGGCACCGAGCTGAGCGACGTGCAAGAACCAGCCTCGGTCCGCCGGGAGCGGCGCAAGCGCGGCGTAGTCCTGCGAGCGCAGATCGAGCACGAACGACGCGGCGTCCGACCACGCGGCGTCGCGGTGCGCCTCCGCCCAGATCCGCTTCAGCGGCACCCCCAACTCGGGGAGGCGCGATCCCGCAGACAGCCGGTAGGCCGGGATGGGGTCAGCGGCGCCGATCAGGCCGAAGAGCGCGGACTGCACCGAGACGTGCGCCTCGATCCACCGCCGCGCCGGCGCGCTCAGACTGCTCACGTCCAACGCGTCGTAGAGCACGCCCGTGTAGCGCTCGATCGCGGGAAGCACCCCGCTCGTCTCGAGCCGCAGGTTGTGCTCCAGCTCGTCACGGTTCTTCACGCCCAGCTTGAGCGACTTCACCGCCTGCTCGGGATCCTCGCTGAGCGCGACGAGCGCCTCGCGCACACGGGCGCGTGACTCCTGCAGCGCCTCCGCGTGGGTCAGTCGCTCCGGAGCGAACGTCCCCGAGCCGCCGGCACGCTTTGTTTCAGAGGGCGGAAGCAGAACGAGCATGAGTTCCTTTCGGAGAAATGCCAGAGGCCGACCGCAGCTCCGTGAGGAGTGCGATCGGCCTCGAAGCCGAAACAGGTGATTACGCGACGCTGGCGCGGCCCGCCACGATGGTGATCGTGTCGTGGTCGATCGAGAGGAAGCCCCCCTCAGCCTCGACCGCGACCTTCTCGCCACTGGCGGTGGTCACGCGAACCTCGCCCTGCGCGAGCAGGGCGAGCAGCGGCTCGTGGCCACTGAGGATACCGATCTCGCCCTCGACCGTCTTCGCGCTGACCTGGGAGGCTTCGCCCGTCCAGACTTCGCGCTCGGCCGAGACGACGCTGACGCTGAGTGCCATGGCTTACGCCAGGTCCTTCTGCATCTTCGCCCAGTTCTCCTCGACGTCGGAGATGCCACCGACGTTGAAGAAGGCCTGCTCGGCGACGTGGTCGAACTCGCCCTTGGCGATCGCGTCGAACGACTCGATGGTCTCCTTGAGCGGAACCGTCGAACCTTCGACACCGGTGAACTTCTTCGCCATGTAGGTGTTCTGCGAGAGGAACTGCTGGATCCGACGTGCGCGGGCCACGGTGATCTTGTCCTCTTCGGAAAGCTCGTCGACACCGAGGATCGCGATGATCTCCTGGAGCTCCTTGTTCTTCTGCAGGATCGCCTTGACGGTGGTCGCCACGCGGTAGTGGTCCTCGCCCAAGTAGCGAGGATCGAGGATACGCGACGTCGAGGTCAGCGGATCGATCGCGGGGTACAGACCCTTCGAAGCGATCTCACGCGAGAGCTCAGTGGTCGCATCGAGGTGCGCGAAGGTCGTCGCGGGGGCCGGATCGGTGTAGTCGTCCGCGGGGACGTAGATCGCCTGCAGCGAGGTGATCGAGTGACCGCGGGTCGAGGTGATGCGCTCCTGGAGCACACCCATCTCGTCGGCAAGGTTCGGCTGGTAGCCCACAGCAGAGGGCATACGGCCGAGCAGCGTCGAGACCTCGGAACCGGCCTGCGTGAAGCGGAAGATGTTGTCGATGAAGAGCAGCACGTCCTGCTTCTGCACGTCACGGAAGTACTCCGCCATCGTCAGGGCCGACAGCGCGACGCGCAGACGCGTCCCCGGCGGCTCATCCATCTGGCCGAACACGAGCGCGGTCTTGTCGAAGACGCCCGCCTCTTCCATCTCGTGGATCAGGTCGTTGCCCTCACGGGTACGCTCGCCGACGCCGGCGAACACGGACACGCCGCCGTGATCCTGCGCAACACGCTGGATCATCTCCTGGATGAGGACGGTCTTACCGACGCCCGCACCACCGAACAGACCGATCTTGCCGCCCTGCACGTACGGCGTCAGGAGGTCGATCGACTTGATGCCGGTCTCGAAGAGCTCCGTCTTCGACTCGAGCTGGTCGAAGGCCGGCGGGGTGCGGTGGATGCCCCAGCGCTCGGTGATCTCGATGCTCTCGCCCTCGGGCAGGTTGAGCACGTTACCGGCGACGTCGAAGACCTTGCCCTTGGTAACGTCGCCGACCGGCACGCTGATGGGGCCAGCGGTGTCGATGACCTCCTGGCCGCGGACCAGGCCGTCGGTCGGCTTCAGCGCGATGGCGCGAACGAGGTTGTCACCGAGGTGCTGCGCGACCTCGAGCACGAGCTTCGACGATTCGGTGCCGTCACCGAAGTCGACGGTGGTCTCGAGCGCGTTATACACGGCGGGAATCGCATCGTGGGGGAATTCAATGTCGACGACGGGCCCGGTAACTCGAGCGATCCGCCCGACAACCTTGGTGGCCTCAGTCGCCACTGCGGCGGTTTCGGTCATGATTCTCTCTCTTCGTGCTGTATTAACCGGACAGCGCGTCAGCGCCGCCCACGATCTCGGAAATCTGCTGGGTGATCTCCGCCTGACGCGCGTTGTTCGCGAGGCGGGTGTAGTCCCGGATCAGCGAATCAGCGTTGTCGCTCGCGGACTTCATCGCCTTCTGCGTCGCCGCGTGCTTGGCAGCGGCCGACTCGAGCAGGGCGTTGTAGACGCGTGACTCGATATACGCCGGGAGCAGGCGGTCGAGCACCGTGTCCGCGTCCGGCTCGAACTCGTACAGCGGCTCCGGCGCGTCCGTCGCTGCGGCCACACCCTCGACGATCTGCAGCGGGAGCAGACGGTGCACCTGCGGCACCTGGCTGACCATGCTCACGAGTCGGTTGTAAACAAGGTGGATCTCCTGCGCGCCGCCCTCGTCCGCGGAGCGGCCGAAGATGTCGAGAAGCGCCTCCGCGACCTCGGCGCCCGTCTCGAACGTCGGGTTCTCGGTGTCGCCCGTCCAGATGCGCTCGGAAGCGCGACGACGGAAGGAGAAGTACCCCTGCGCCTTACGGCCGATAAGGAAGTACACGACTTCCTTGCCCTCGGACCGCAGCAGCTCGCTGAGCTCCTCGGCCTCCCGCAGCACCTGCGAGTTGAACGCGCCCGCAAGGCCGCGATCGGAAGTGAAGATCACGACTGCTGCACGCGTGACCGTTTCGGCCTCCTGCAGCAGCGGGTGATCAGTGTTCGAGTGCGTGGCAACTGCCGACACAGCGCGAGTAATCGCCGTGGCGTAGGGCGTCGAAGCCTCGACGCGCGCCTTTGCCTTCTGGATGCGAGATGCCGCGATCAGCTCCATCGCACGGGTGATCTTCTTGGTCGTCTGGGCAGAACGAATTTTCTGCCGGTAGACCCGAAGTTGCGCTCCCATGTCTCTCCTGTAGTAGTTGGGGCTGGCTGGTGATCAAGGTTCGGGCCGGGGTGCGAGCTGGGCTCGCACCCCCGGAGGGCCCTACTTCTTGGAAACGACCAGCTGCTCCTGCTGGATCTCGGCCTCGTCGATCGCGTCGAACTGCTCCGCGAGCGTCTTGCCGCTCGAGGTGCGGAACTCGCCGCTGAACTTCGCGATCTGCGCCTCGAGCTCGGCGACGATGTCGTCATCGAGCACGTTGGTCGCGCGAAGCTTCGCCAGGGCCTCCGAGTTGCGTCCGAGGTAGTCGAGGAACTCGCGCTCGAAGCGGAGGATGTCCTCGACCGGAACCTCGTCGAGGAAGCCCTTGGTGCCCGCCCAGATCGAAACGGTCTGCTCTTCAACCGGGTACGGCGTGTACTGCGGCTGCTTCAGCAGCTCGGTGAGGCGTGCGCCGCGCTCCAGCTGCTTGCGGCTCGTGGCGTCGAGGTCCGAAGCGAACATCGCGAAGGCCTCGAGCGCGCGGTACTGCGCGAGCTCGAGCTTCAAGGTGCCCGAAACCTTCTTAATCGACTTCACCTGAGCGTCGCCACCCACGCGCGACACCGAGATGCCCACGTCGACCGCGGGGCGCTGGTTCGCGTTGAAGAGATCCGACTGGAGGAAGATCTGGCCGTCGGTGATCGAGATCACGTTGGTCGGAATGTACGCCGAGACGTCGTTCGCCTTCGTCTCGATGATCGGGAGACCCGTCATCGAACCGGCACCGAGCTCGTCCGAGAGCTTCGCACAACGCTCCAGCAGACGGGAGTGCAGGTAGAACACGTCGCCGGGGTACGCCTCGCGTCCCGGCGGACGGCGGAGGAGCAGCGACACGGCGCGGTATGCCTCGGCCTGCTTCGACAGATCGTCGAAGATCACCAGGACGTGCTTGCCTGCGTACATCCAGTGCTGACCGATGGCCGAACCGGTGTACGGCGCGAGGTACTTGAAGCCCGCGGGGTCGGATGCCGGCGAAGCCACGATGGTCGTGTACTCCATGGCGCCGGCGTCCTCGAGCGCGCCCTTCACCGAAGCGATGGTCGAGCCCTTCTGGCCGATGGCGACGTAGATGCAGCGCACCTGCTTCGTCACATCGCCCGACTCCCAGTTGGCCTTCTGGTTGATGATCGTGTCGATCGCGATAGCGGTCTTGCCGGTCTGGCGGTCGCCGATGATGAGCTGACGCTGGCCGCGGCCGACGGGGATCATCGCGTCGATTGCCTTGATGCCGGTCTGCAGCGGCTCGTGCACCGACTTGCGCTGCATGACGCCGGGAGCCTGGAGCTCGAGCGCACGACGACCCTCGATGCCGGCGATCTCGCCGAGGCCGTCGATCGGCTTGCCGAGCGGGTCGACCACGCGGCCGAGGTAGCCCTCGCCCACGGGAACCGAGAGCACCTCGCCGGTGCGGGTGACCTGCTGGCCCTCCTCGATGCCGGTGAACTCACCGAGCACGACGACGCCGATCTCGTTCTCTTCGAGGTTCTGCGCGAGGCCGAGCGTGCCATCCGCGAAGCGGACAAGCTCGTTCGCCATCACACCGGGGAGGCCCTCGACGTGCGCGATGCCGTCAGACGCATCGACCACGGTTCCGACCTCGGTCTTGCCAGCGTCGGTCGGCTCGTAGTCGGCTGCGAATTGCTGCAGCGCGCTCCGAATCTCGTCCGGGCTGATTGAGAGTTCTGCCATTTCGTTTCCTCTGTCTGTTCCGGAAGCGCCGCCCCCGGGGGTGAAAAGTTGTCGCTATGCAGCGAGCTGCTGGCGCAGATCGTCGAGTCGGGCGCGGACGCTGCCGTCGATCACGTCATCCGCGATCTGCACGCGAATGCCGCCGACGAGCTCGGGATCGACCACGGTCGTGATGCGAACCGGTCGCCCCGCGGAAGCGGAGAGTGCGCGGCCCAGGCGAGCGTGCTGTTCCGCGGTCAGCGGAGTCGCAACGGTGACGGTCGCGAGCTCGCTCCCCGACTCATCCGCGGCGATGCGCGCGGCGCGGCGGAGTGACGCATCGAGCCGACGCCCACGAGGGCTCGCCACGAGGTGCGCAAGCACCGAGAGCGACGCCTCGGACGTCTTTCCGCTGAACAGGCTGCGGACCAGCGCGACCTTGCCCGCGGGATCGGCGAGCTTGCTGCCGAGGCTGAGCTGCAGCTCGTGGTGACGATCGATCACGTCGACCACGGCGAGCAGCTCGTCCGAGAGCGTCGCGTCGGCAGCGCCGACGGCGCGGATGCCGAGCTCCTCGACACCCGAGACGAACTCGTCGACATTCGACCACCGGCCCTGAACGGCAGCGGCGAGAACAGAGCGCGCGCCAGCGGAGAGACCGCTGAACAGTCGCTCGACCACCTGCGTCTTGGCCTGAGCTGAGGCCGAGGCGTCGCCGAGCGCCGCCGCGAGCGCGGGGCTCTCAGCGATCTGACGTGCAGCCTGCAGCAGCTCGCCCCCGGCGTTCGTGTCGAGTCCGGCGTTCAGCGCGGAGCGCGCCTGAGCCAGTGCTTCGCGTGACGCGCTGCCCATTACTGTGCCGCCTTCTCTGATGCTTCGAGTTCAGCGAGGAAGCGATCAACGAGCGCGGAGGCCTTCTGATCGTCAGTGAGCGACTCTCCGACAACGCTCGAAGCGAGGTCGATGGCGAGCGAGCCCACGTCCTTGCGAAGCGAGACGACCGCGCTCTGGCGTTCTGCCTCGATCTGAGCCTGAGCGGCCTGCGCAATGCGAGCCTGCTCGGTCGTCGCGTCGTCCTTAGCCTTGGCGACGATCTTGTTGGCGTCCAGGCGAGCCGCCTCGCGAATCTCGCCGGCCTCCTGACGAGCGCTGGCGAGCTGAGCGGTGTACTCCTGGAGCGCGGCTTCGGCCTTGGCCTGGGCCTCATCCGCCTTGGCGATGTTGCCCTCGATCGCCTCAGCGCGCGCATCAAGCATGGCCTGCAGCTTGGGCAGGAACACCTTCCAGAACGCGATGAGGATGATGACGAAGACGACCGCAGACCAGACGATGTCGTACGTCGCGGGGATGAGCGGATTGTGGGCCGCGCCCTCCTCCGCAGCGACGAAGACTGCGTGATTCATCGAGCCTCCCTTTCGAGACTAGGGAAAGGTTGACTGCTTAGGCGAAGATGAAGTGCGTCGCGATACCGATGAGCGCGAGCGCCTCGGTGAACGCGATACCGATCCACATGAGGACCTGCAGACGACCTGCGAGCTCGGGCTGACGAGCAACGCCCTCGATGGTCTTGCCGACCACGATGCCGAGGCCGATAGCCGGGCCGATGGCCGCGAGGCCGTAGCCGACGGTCGAGATGCTGCCCGAGACTTCTGCGAGAACAGACACGTTATGTGTTTCCTTCCGGTTGTGAGTGCGGCGGTGGCCGAACCCTATTTAGTGCTCTTCAGCCAGCGCGAGCTGGATGTAGACGCCAGTGAGAATCGTGAAGATGTAGGCCTGGAGGAATGCCACCAGGATCTCGAAGAGGGTGAACGCGAAGCCCACCACGAACGTGCCGACGCCGAACGCCTTCATGATGCCGTCCGCTTCGAAGAGGAAGAACCACGTCGCCGAGAAGAACAGCACCAGGAGCAGGTGGCCGACGATCATGTTCATCAGGAGTCGCAGCGTCAGCGTGACCGGACGCAGGACGAAGGTCGAGAAGAACTCGATCGGCGTCACGATGATGTAGAGCGGCCAGGGCACGCCCGCCGGGAACAGCGAGTTCTTGAAGAAGTTCCCGGGGCTCTTCTTGATGCCGGAGTAGATGAACGTGACGTACGCCACGATTGCGAGCACGAGCGGCAGACCGATCGTCGCGGAGACACCGATGTTGAAGAACGGGATGATACCGGTGATGTTGAAGGCGAGGATCGTGAAGAAGATCGACATCAGGATCGGCAGGAAGCGACGCCCGTCAACCTTTCCGAGCAGGTCCTCCGCGATGTTGACGCGCACGAAGTCGAGCGCCATCTCGGTCAGCGACTGACCGCGGGTCGGCACGACCCGCATCTTGCGGGTGCCGAGCCAGAAGAGGACGAGCAGCACGACCATCATGATCACGCGAATGATCATGATGCGGTTCATCTCGAAGGGCGTGCCCTCGAAGAGCAGCGCATCAGGGAAGAACTCGTCGATCGACGGCGGGTGGAACCCGCCCTCTTCGGCCGTGTTAAGTACAGGGGTCACGAGGTGCGTAGCGAAAGCGAACAGCGCCATTCTCCTGATTCAGGTGCAGCATGCTGCACGATGACGAACGGTGGTCGTGCCCCCGGCTGAATTTGAGCACACGTCAAGCGTGGCCCCGAAGGGAACTGAGACCAGTCTAGCAAGGATTACGCGGGTAACGAAACCGCTACTGCGGGTCCGAAACGACGGGCAAGCGGGACTTCACCACGACGAGGACATCGATGACGAGCGACACGATCACGCCCGACACGACACCGAGAAACAGGATCGTCGGGTTGAGCCAGGGCTGATCGCGGAGCAGCAGCGCAGCGACGATGAACGCGATGAACTTCACGAGCCAGCTCCCCATCACCAGCCCGAAGAAGATCGCGACGTACGAGGGGCTCTCGATGAAGCGGTTCGCGAAGGTGATGCTCCCGATCGTCATCGCGAGGAAGACACCCGCGAACGCGGAGCCGAGCACCCCGCCGATGAGCCCGGACGACCCCGAGACGAGCCAGCCGATCACACCGAACACGACGATCAGCGCAACCGTGGCAACGACCCCCCACTTGAGCGCACGCAGCAGAATCGGCTGCGAGCTCGGCAGCCGGCGTTCCTCGGACGGTGCATCGCCGCTCGGTTCGGGCAGCGCAGGAGTGCTCACTCGGGGGTCCTTTCGGTCGAGCTGACCGCAGAAACGGATCCAGCCGGGAGGGTTCGGGCGGCGCGGTGCCGCCGCTTCAACGGTACCAAGCTCCGCTGCTCGATAGCTGCGCGGAGGCGCCGCCCGGGAAGGAGGAGCAGAGCGAGCGTCGCGGCTCCCCCGGCGACGAGCACGATGACCGGGAACACGAAGCTCTGCGTCGTGAAGACGAGCAGCACCGCGACTGAGAGCACGGCGGTTCCCGCGTAGAAGATGCAGACGGCTTGCAGCGGCGAATGCCCCATGTCGAGGAGCCGATGGTGGAGGTGCAGGCGATCCGCCGTAAACGGGCTCTTGCCCGCGCGCAGGCGCCGCAGCACCGCGAGAGTGAAGTCCGCGAGGGGCAGTGCCAGCACCGCGAACGGCAGGATGATCGGAATGTAGCTCGCGAGCACGAGCTTCTGGTCGAGCGCGGCCGGATTGAGCTGACCCGTCACCAGCACGGTCGACGTCGCCATGAGCAGGCCGACGAGGAGCGCGCCCGTGTCTCCCATGAACATGCGCGCCCGGTGCCAGTTGAACGGCAGGAAGCCCGCGCTGACTCCGACGATCACGATGGCGATGACACTCGCGAGGATGACGGAGTCGACTCGGCCGATCTGCTCATTGAGCAGCAGGGTGTAGATGAAGAAGAGAGAGTTCGCGATGATCGCGACGCCGGCGACCAGGCCATCGAGACCGTCGACGAAGTTCACCGCGTTCATCACGAGCGTCATCAGGAGCACGGTGAGCACGAAGTTCACAACGGGCGAGCCGATGATCAGGGTGTTGCCGAACGGCAGCGAGACGATCTGCACGCCGCTCCAAGCGAGGAGGCCCGACGCGCCGAGCTGGGCGGCGAGCTTGATCATCCAGTCGAGGTCGAGCAGGTCATCCATCACG
This sequence comes from Leucobacter sp. USHLN153, assembly GCF_037145615.1. NCBI lineage: Bacteria > Bacillati > Actinomycetota > Actinomycetes > Micrococcales > Microbacteriaceae > Leucobacter > Leucobacter sp. USHLN153. The sequence continues at coordinate 135,047 of NZ_JBBCXE010000005.1, read as the reverse complement.
CCGACGACCGCGATGAGCGCGCAGGCCCCGAGTAGCGCCCACACCTGATTGCTGCCGCTGAAGAGCGATGCGAACTCGCGCTGCGTGCTCGCCGTGATGAACGCAGCGATGATCCCGAGGAACATCGCGACACCGCCGAGCCGGGGCGTGGGAGCGTCGTGCACGTCGCGTGCCCGCACTTCGGGAGCGAGCCGGAAACGTCGGCTCAGCCGCAGCACCCCCCAGGAGGCGACCGCAGTGACGATTGCCGCGACCGCGACCACCGTCACGTAGGCGAGCATGTCACTCCTCGATTGCCACCTGCGGCAGCAACTGCACGATCGCGTCGCGCGGCACGCCACCCTGGCGCAGCACGCGGATCGTGCCGCCGGCCTCGGTGAGCCCCGTCGCATCGATGATCGTCGAGGCAACCCCCTCCGACTCCGACTCCCCCGCCTCGAGGTACACGGAAATCGAGTCGCCGAGCATCTCCTGCGCCGCAGCGGCCGTGCGCGCGGCCGGCTGACCGGTGAGATTCGCGGAGGAGACGGCGAGCGGGCCCGTTTCACGGAGCAGCTCGAGTGCGAGCGGCTGATCCGGAATGCGCAGCGCCACCGTGCCGCCCGTCTCACCGAGATCCCAACTCAGCAACGGATTCGCCTGCACGATGATCGTCAGCGCACCCGGCCAGAAGGTCTCGGCGAGCGAGAGCACCGGCGACGGCACCTCCGCCGCGAGCGCGGCGAGCGTGTCGGTGTTCGGGATCAGCACGGGGGGCGGCGACTGACGACCGCGCCCCTTGGCGTCGAGCAGTCGCTGCACGGCTTCGGGGCTGAAAGCGTCGGCCGCGACGCCGTAGACGGTGTCGGTCGGGATCACGACGAGCTTTCCCCGCCCGATCGCCTGGCGCGCGGTGCGTGTGCCGGCAAGGAGCTGGGAGCTGTCGCTGCAATCGAAGACTTCGGCCATAGCTCGCCAGTCTACCCTTCAGATCCGCTGAGTTTCAGAGCACGGCGGTCGTCGCCCGATCCCGCCCGGTCAGGTCCTGGTGGGTCGCGGCTGCACGCCAGCCATCGGCGGTGAGCAGCTGGCGGATCGCGCGCCCCTGCGATTCCGCATGCTCGAGCACGAGGAACCCGCCGGGCACCACCCACTCCCGCGCCGAACGACTGATCACGCGGATGAGGTCAAGGCCGTCGGCGCCGCTGTAGAGCGCGAGCGCAGGGTCGTGATCGCGCACCTCCGGATCGCGCGGCACCATGCCACTCGGCACATACGGCGGGTTCGAGACGAGCACGTGCACGCGGCCGGCGAGCGCACTGAGCTCCGGGATCGCGTGGAGCTCGGCAACGTCGCCGAGGAGCAACCGCACGCGGCTATCGCCCCACTCGGCCACGTTTCGCTCGGCCCAGGCGTGCGCCTCTCGGCTCTTCTCGACCGCCCACACGCGCGCGGCCGGCACTTCCGCCGCAATCGCGAGGGCGAGGGCGCCGCTCCCCGTGCAGAGGTCGACGGCGATGAGCTCGGGATCCGGCACCTTCTGCAGTGCGTCGATCGCGAGCTGCGCCACCATCTCCGTCTCGGGACGCGGCACGAAGACCCCGGGGCCGACCGACAGCTCGATCCCGCGGAACGGCGCCCGACCCGTGAGGTGCTGCAGCGGCACCCGACGTGCGCGCTCCTCCGCGAGGTCGCGAGCGCGGGTGGCGGCATCGCTCGAGATCGGCTCGTCGAGAATCGCGAGCACTCCGACACGGCCGCGCGAGACGCCGATCACGTGCGCGACGATGAGCTCCGCGTCGACTTCGGGCTGCTCGATGCCTGCCGTTTCGAGCTCCGCCCGGATCTCGCTCAGTAAGGCGGAAGCTCCAATACTGCACGCCTGATCTTCGGCCCCATCCTCACCATGCACCCCAGTAGCCTGACACACGACGGTCGTACCCCGAACCACCCGGCAGGCCGCGAACGCCGCCCGAGCGCGCACCGGGCCGGGGAACGTTCGCTCGCCGCATAACGCAACTGAACAACTTCGATAAGGAATGGCTATAGTTTGGAGAGTGCCGGCCGCCCGCGCGATCGGCAACCCACACGACTTCAGGAGGATGCAGTACCATGGCACGGACCTACGACAACATCACTCAGGCGTTCGGCAACACCCCGCTGGTGCGGTTGAACAGAGTCGTCGACAGCAGTGATGCCGAGGTGCTCGCCAAGCTCGAGTTCTACAACCCCGCGGGTTCGGTGAAGGATCGCATCGGCATCGCCATCATCGACGCCGCTGAGCAGTCGGGCGAGCTGCAGCCGGGCGGAACGATCGTGGAGGGCACGAGCGGGAACACGGGCATCGCACTCGCCTTCGTGGGCGCAGCGCGCGGCTACCGCGTGATCCTGACCATGCCCGAGACCATGAGCATCGAGCGCCGCAAGATGCTCCTCGCCTACGGAGCCGAAATCGTGCTCACCGAGGGGCCGCTCGGCATGAAGGGCGCCGTCGCGAAGGCGGAGGAGATCGCTGCGAACACTCCGGGCGCCGTGCTCGCGAAGCAGTTCTCGAACCCCGCGAACCCCGAGATCCACCGTAAGACCACCGGCCCGGAGGTGTGGAACGACACCGACGGCGAGGTCGACATCTTCGTCGCGGGCATCGGCACCGGCGGCACCATCTCGGGCGGGGGTGGGTACCTCAAGGAGCAGAACCCGAACGTCCAGGTGATCGCGGTCGAGCCGGTCGATTCGCCGCTCCTCACCGAGGGCAAGGCCGGCCCGCACAAGATCCAGGGACTCGGCGCGAACTTCGTCCCCGACATCCTGGACCGCGAGGTCTACGACGAGGTCATCGACGTGACGCTCCCCGACTCGATGTCTACCGCACGCGCGCTCGCCACCGACGAGGGCATCCTCGCCGGCATCTCGGGCGGCGCCGCGGTGTGGGCCGCGGCACAGGTCGCCAAGCGCCCCGAGAACGCCGGCAAGAAGATCGTCGTCGTCGTTCCCGACTTCGGCGAGCGCTACTTCTCGACCGTGCTGTTCGAGGACCTGAACTCCTGAGTTCCGAGCAGTGAAGGTCCTCTCCCGCATTCGCGAGGACATCTCTGCCGCCCGCGCCCACGACCCCGCGGCGCGCGGTGCGGCAGAGGTGTTCTTCGTGTATTCCGGCCTGCACGCGGTGTGGTGGCACCGGCTCGCGCACGGCCTGTGGCGCCGCGGGCTCCGATTCGTGCCTCGTGCGATTTCGCAGGCGGCGCGCTTCTGCACGGGCATCGAGATTCACCCGGGCGCGACGATCGGTCGGCGACTCTTCATCGACCACGGAATGGGCGTCGTGATCGGGGAGACCGCGGTCGTCGGCGACGACGTGCTGATCTACCACGGCGTGACGCTGGGCGGCACCGGGCACGATCGCGGCCGGCGCCACCCCACGGTCGGCGACCGCGTGGTGATCGGCGCGGGTGCGCAACTGCTCGGCAACATCGAGATCGGTCACGACAGCGCGATCGGCTCGAACGCCGTCGTCGTCCACTCCGCTCCCCCGTGGACGACGCTCACCGGCATTCCCGCGAAGGGGCGGCCGCGCCGCGGCGCGCCGGTCGCCGAGCAGCCGGACATGGCCGACTTCTACGTGATCTGAGCACTCGAGCTGCGCTGCTCGCGTGACCCAGGTCTTCGCGGTGCTTCGTGCTCCCGAAACAGCATTGCGACCCGGGCCCGCCCGTCAGCGCAGCGTCCGCCCGTTGTCTTCCATCCAGCGCTTCGTGCGGCGCTGCTCGATGACGACCATCGCGATCCCGAACACCCAGAACGGAATCTGCACGGAGAACGCCACCTTGAACGCCGCAAGCGAGTAGTCTTCGGGCGATCCCGCGCCGAGCAGATCGAGCACGAGCCCGATGAGCAGGAGCACGCCGAGCGACGAGGTGAATCCGCCCGTGTTCACGAGTCCCGTCGCGAAGCCGGAGTAGCTCCGCGGGGTGTGCGAGCGGGCGACCTCGAACGAGATGAGCGAGGCAGGGCCGCCGATCGGGATCACGATGAGCAGCACGACCACGACGGCGAGCGGCGGTTTGCCGGGCCACAGCATGACGGCGATCCAGATGATCGCGATTGCGACGGTGATCGCCACGTTCATCCACACGCGTCGCTCAATGAATCGGGAGCTCAGCGGGCCGAGGAACACGCTTGCCGCCATCGACGAGATCACCGTGAGGCTGAGGAGCCCGCGCGCGGCAGAGTCGTCGAGTCCGAGCCCACCGGTGAGGAACGGCGTGCCCCACAGCAGGATGAACACGTTCGACGCGAACGGCGAGAGGAAGTGCAGCCAGTAAGCGAGGCGCACACCCGGGATCTGCAGCAGGCCGCGCGCGCGGTGCCAGAAGCTCATCCCGCGCGATGTTGTCGGGGCTACCGTGATGAGCTCCGTCGGGGGCGGCGGCACGGAGCGCAGCGCGGCCGTGCTCGTGTCGGCGAACGACCGCGCGTTCTCCGTGATCTTGCCGCGTCGACCGAGCATCCGCTCGATGAGCGTCGCGTCGCCGGGCTCGTTGCGCAGCACCGCGAAACCCAGGATCGTGATGAGCACGCCGAGCGCGGCGAGGCCCACGAAGCCGCCCATCCAGCTCGTGCCCGAGACGAGTAGAGCGAGCGGAACCACCGAGACGAGCTGGCCGCCCTGCCCGATGAGTCCGGTGACCTGGCTGATGGTCGGCAGCTGCCGAAGCGAGAACCACTCGGGGAGCATGCGCATCACGCTGATGAACGTGCACGCGTCCCCCGCGCCGACGAGCACGCGCGCGAGGATCGCGAGCCACACGTCGGGCACGGTCGCCATCGCGACCTGGCCCACGATCATGAGGCCCCCACCGATCAGGATCATCAGCGTCGCGCCGATGCGATCGAGCAGCACGCCGACGGGGATCTGCAGCCCCGCGTACACGAGCAACTGGATCACGGGGAAAATCGAAAGAGTGGTCGCGTCGATCCCGAAATGCTCCTGCGCCGCGGGACCGAGCGCCGACAGCGACGAGCGGTTGATCACGGCCACCGCGTAGGCGATCGCGGCTACTCCCCACACCACCCACGGGAGGATGGGTCGGGATGCACGCATAGTGCAATGCTACAGCCGGAGCGCGCCCGGAGTTGCCATGCGAACCCTATGGACGGCGCTGCTTTCGCGTCAGTCGCGCGGCGGGAGCGGAGGACCGTCTGGGAAGTCCGAGCGCGTCAGGTCGAGGAAGAGCGCGTCCTCGAGGTGACCGCCTGGACGAACCTGGTAGTCGCGGAGCACGCCGATCCGCCGGAACCCGAGTCGCTCGTAACTGCGGATCGCTCCGTCGTTATTGATGTTCGGGTCGAGGGTGACGCGCCTGATTCCGGCGTCGAATTCAGTGCGGATCGCGAGTGCGAGCGCCTCCTCACCGATGCGACGGCCACGGAAGGCCGTGCCGATGAACAGGTGCATCACCGTCGTCGGGTACTCGGGATCCTCCCCGCGCAGCACGAACATAGCGCCGGCGGTGCGGCCCTCGACCTCGATGATGCGGGTCACCGCGGGAGCGTCGATGAACTCTTCCTGCACGCGCTGCGGGGTGTAGCCGACCCACCAGAGCGATACCTCCGGCTCGTCGAGGATCTCGACGAGCGGGTCGAGGTCTGCGGACTCCGGAGCGCGGAGGGTGACGAGGGGGCCCACGAGGGGCAGTGCATCTTCGGACATGCGCTCATCGTAGCGGTGCCGGGCGCACAATGCGGGCGTGTACCGCCCGCCAGCGCCTAGTTCGACTCCCCCAGCTCCGCGAGTCGCGCCTCTTCGTCGGCCCGGATGCACGACTCGATGACGGGGTCGAGCGCACCGTTCATCACGTGGTCGAGGTTGTAGGCCTTGTACCCGGTGCGGTGATCGGCGATGCGGTTCTCGGGGAAGTTGTACGTGCGGATGCGCTCGGAGCGATCCATGGTGCGGATCTGGCTCGACCGGTGAGCGCTCGCCTCTGCCGCGGCCTCCTCCTGCTGCCGCGCGAGGATCCGCGCGCGGAGCACGCGCATGCCCGCCTCGCGGTTCTGGAGCTGGCTCTTCTCGTTCTGCATGGCCACGACAATGCCCGTGGGCAGGTGCGTGATGCGTACGGCGGAGTCGGTGGTGTTGACCGACTGTCCGCCGGGGCCCGACGAGCGGTACACGTCGATCTTCAGATCGTTCTGATTGATCTCGACCTCTTCGGGCTCGTCGACCTCGGGGTAGACGAGCACGCCCGTCGTCGAGGTGTGAATGCGCCCCTGCGACTCGGTCACGGGCACGCGCTGCACGCGGTGCACGCCGCCCTCGTACTTGAGGTGCGCCCACACGCCCTGCGAGGGGTCGGAGGCGTTCGACTTGATCGCGATCTGCACGTTCTTGTAGCCGCCGAGGTCGCTTTCGTCCTTCTCGAGGAGCTCCGTCTTCCAGCCCTTCGCCTCGGCGTAGTGCATGTACATGCGCAGCAGATCGGCGCCGAAGAGCGCGGACTCGGCGCCGCCCTCGCCACCCTTGATCTCGAGGATCACGTCGCGCGCGTCGTCGGGGTCGCGCGGGATCAGCAGTCGGCGCACCCGCTCGTGCGCCTCCGCGAGCTCCGCCTCGAGCGCGGGCACCTCCTCGGCGAAGGCCTCGTCCTCCTTCGCGAGCTCGCGCGCAGCCTCGAGGTCATCGTTCGTCGCGTGCCAGTGCTCGTACGCCGACTTGATCTTGCTGAGCTCGGCATAGCGGCGGTTAACCCGCTTCGCACGACCGGCGTCGGCATGCAGCGCAGGATCAGCAAGCTCGTCCTGCAGCTTCGCGTGTTCTGCGAGGAGCCCCGCGACCTGTTCGAACATGTATCTTCCTTACGTTTTCTGCGGCAGCGACGCCACCCAATCTACGCCGACAGCAGAGCCCGCCCCGGGTGGTTCCGGGGCGGGCTCTGAGTTGCTAGGACAGCTTGCCCGTGCGCTGGAGCTCGGCGAGGAGCGCCGCGTTGGAGTCGGACGAGCTCAGGCGCTTCTGGAGTCGCTCCTGCGCGTCATCGTCGCTCGCGAGTTCGGCACGCAGCTGCGCGAGCACGCGAGCCTCGTCGGCGCTCAACACGGCGTCGGCGTTGCGGGTGCGCGAAGCAGTGAACTTGACCGCGGGCACCAGGCCGGGCGCGGTCTTCTTGAAGCGCACCTCGCTGTTGACGATGTGACGCACCTCGCGCAGCAGCATCTCGTCTGCTTCGAGTCCGGTCTTGGCGTTGACGGTGGCGAGCACCGTGAGCGAGCCGCCGTTCTCGAGGTTGCGCGCGGCCGAGAGGAGGCGCTTCACCTGGGCGAGCGCGAACGCGTCGATCTCGTCGAGCGCGGGGCGGCTCTGCGCGTGCTGCGCCTGGGCGTATGCACGAGCGAGACGACCGAGCGAGTCGACGAGCACGATGACGTCGTGCCCGAGCTCGGCGAGACGCTTCGCGCGCTCGACGGCGAGCTCGGCGATGGTCGCCTGGTCTTCGGCGCTGCGGTCGAAGGATGCCGCGACGACCTCACCGCGCACGGAGCGCTGCAGGCGTGTCACCTCTTCGGGCTGCGCGTCAGCGAGCACGACGACGAGGTGCGCATCCGGGCGGTTCGCGCTGATGGCCTCGGCGAGCTCGCTCAGGATCGCGGTGCCGTCGGCGCGCGACGGAAGCACCAGCGCTGCGCGCTGGCCGAGCCCCATCGGGGCCACGAGGTCGATCGCGCGGCCGAGCAGGCCCTCGCGCTCGGTCTCGAAGCGGAGGCGCTCCTGCGGGTAGATCGGCGTGAGGTCGGCGATATCGGCGCGCTGCTCCTGCTCGTCGACGGGCCGCCCGTTTACGGTGTCGATCTTGACGATCGCGTTGTACTTCTGGCGGCTCGAGCTGTCGCCCTCGCGGGGCTGGCGGATCGCGCCCACTACCGCGTCACCGCGACGCAGGCCGTACTTCTTGACCTGGCCGAGCGAGACGTAGACGTCGCTCATGCCGGGCAGGTAGCCGCTCGTGCGCACGAAGGCGTAGTTCTCGAGCACGTCGAGGATGCCCGCGATCGGCAGCAGCACGTCGTCCTCGGTGATCTCGGGCTCGAGATCGTCGCCCTGGCCGCGTCGCTTGCGGTCGCGCTGGCGGGTGCGGCTCGAACGGCTCGCGTTGTCGCCGTTCTTGCCGTCGCCACCCTTCGGGCCGTTCTGGTTGTTCGAGCCGTTCTGCCCGCGACCGGACTTGCCTTCGTCCTCGGACGAAGCGTCGCTCGACTCGTTCGCCTCTGCGGCGTCGTTCTTCTGTCCGCGACCGCGGCCACGGCGGTTGCGGCCCGAGCGCTCGTTCTCGCCCGAATCGGACTTCTCGCCGTCATCGCTGCCCGCGGCGGCCTGCGACGACTCCGCCTGCTGCCCACCGTTCTGCTGCTTCTCGGTCTGCCCGGCCTGACTCTGCGCAGCCTGACCCTGCTGAGCCTGACCCTGCGACGACTCGCTTTGCTGCGCCTCAGCCTGCGAGGCCTCGGACTTCGCACCGTCGGCGTCAGCCGCGGCCTTCGCCGAGCGGCGCGAGCCACGCCCGCGGGCCGACTTCGGCGCCTCGGCCTGCTCACCAGCGGCCGGCGCTGCCGGAGCCTCCGCCGCGGCCTCGGCCGGTGCGGCCGCCGCAGCGGTCTCCTCCTGCGGCGCAGCGGTTGCCGCGGAAGCGCGGCGGCGCGTGCGCTTCACGGGAGCCTCGGCGGCAGCATCAACACTCGCTGCCGCGTCAGCAGCGCCAGCGGCCTGCTCGACCTCAGCGGCCGCCTCGGGCGCGTCAGCCTTCTTGCGGCCGCGCGTCGCGCGCTTCTTCGGAGCCTCGGCGGGAGCCTCAGCCGAAGCGTCAGCGGCAGTGCCCGCAGCCCCGCTCTCAGCCTGGGCTTCAGCGCCCTCGGCCGCGCTCGCTTCCGGAGCCTCCACCTTCTTGCGGCTGCGCGTCGCGCGCTTCTTGGGGGCCTCGGCCGGGGCCTCCGCCTCCGCGGCAGGAGCGGCCGCCTCTGCCGGAGCCGCGGCCGGTGCCTCGTTCGTCGTCGCCTCAGCGCTCGGAGCTGCAGCTGCGGTGCTCACGCGGCGCGAAGCGCGGCGGCGGGTCGGCGCTGCTTCTGCAGCGTCGGGGTTCGTGTTGTCAACGTTGGATTCCACGTCTGTACCTTTCGGAACGCCACGGGCTTGGCTGGCGCGTTCGGCCTCGCCTTCCCGCGGAGGTGCACCTAAGTGCTTCGGGATCACCGCGCGATGTCATCGCGGTGAGAGAACGATCCACCATTCCGCAAGAGCGGACATCGACGAATTCGGCTAGAGCGCTGAACCCGCGGGGATCGATTCCACTGTAGCACCCCGGGTGTCGACCGCCAGGGTGAGCACGCGCCAGTCGGGGTGCGCCTCAGCGACCTGGTCGGCCGCCTGGAGCCGCTCGAGCGGACCGTTCGAGAGCACGAGCACCGAGGGACCGGCGCCCGACACGACGGCCGCGAATCCCGCGGCTCGCAGCTCGCCGACGAGGTCGCGCGTCTCGGGCATCGCGGCGCCGCGGTAGTTCTGGTGCAGTCGATCTTCCGTCGCCTCGAGCAACAGCTCGGGGCTTTGCGTGAGGGCCGCGATGAGCAGTGCGGATCGCGAGACGTTGAAGACCGCGTCCTCGTAGGGCACGTGCTCGGGCTGCAGGCTGCGCGCGAGCTCCGTCGACATGGTGAAGTTCGGCACGAGCACGAGGGGTGCTACGCCTCGGTGCACCATCAGGCGCTTGAAGCGCGGACCCTCGTCCGTCGTCCACGCGATCGTGAGACCGCCGAAGAGCGCGGGAGCGACGTTGTCGGGGTGACCCTCGAGCTCGGTCGCGAACCGGAGCAGCTGATCCTCCGTGAGCGCGAGCGGTGCGTCGGGGTCGCTCTGGAGGAGCCCCGCCGCGATCATGACGCCCGCGACGATCGCGGAGCCAGAGGAGCCCATGCCGCGCCCGTGAGGGATGCGGTTCGTCGCCTGCAGGTCGAGCCCCGGCAGGTCGCGCCCTAGCTGCTCGTAGACGTAGGCGGCCGACCGCACGACGAGGTTCGTCTCGTCGGTCGGCACCTCACCCTCGCCAACGCCGGAGACCGCGACCGTCGCCCCGGGCGCGTCGCGCACCGTCGCGAAGAGCTCGTCGCCGTACGCGAGCGCGATGCCAAGGGTGTCGAAGCCCGGCCCGAGATTCGCGCTCGTCGCGGGCACCCGGACTCGCACCGCGCGGTGCTCGCCCGCGGCAGCTCCCGTCGCTCCCGCCGCTGCGGGGGCCGCGCTCACGCCTGACCCTCGAGCCGCAGCACGCTGGTCACCGCGGTCACGACCTCGGCAGCGCGGAGCGCCTCGACGGTCGCCGCGAGGTCGGCCTCGCGAGCGCGGTGCGTGCCGATGACGAGCGCGGCGCTCGGCTCCTCGCCGTGAGCGCCCAAGGCCACGGTCTGCTCGACACTCGCGGCCGATACCCCGTGCTCGGCCAGGATGCCGGCGATGCTCGCGAGCACGCCCGGCTGGTCGCGCACGGCGAGCATGATCTGGTAGGCCGTGACGACCTCGCCTACCGGCAGGATCGGCAGCTCGGCGTGCAGCGAACCGGGGATGCCCGGCCCGCCCGCGACGTGGCGTCGCGCGGCCGACACGAGGTCGCCCAGCACTGCCGAGGCGGTCTCCGCTCCGCCGGCGCCGGCGCCGTAGAACATGAGCTCGCCCGCGGCCTCGGCCTCGACGAACACCGCGTTCTTGCCCTCGTGCACCGCGGCGAGCGGGTGATCGCGGCGGATCAGCGCGGGGTACACGCGCGCCGATACGCCGTCGGTGCCGTCCGCCGCCTGCAGCCGCTCCGCGATCGCGAGAAGCTTGATGACGTAACCGGCGTTCTTCGCGGCCTCGATCTGCTGCGCGGTGATGCTCGTGATTCCCTCGCGGTGCACCGCGTCGACGGGCACCTCGGTGTGGAACGCGATGCTCGCGAGGATCGTCGCCTTCTGCGCCGCGTCGTAGCCCTCGACGTCGAGCGTCGGGTCGGCTTCGAGGAAGCCCAGCTCGCTTGCGACGCGCGCCGCGTCCTCCGCGCTGTCGCCGAAGCGGTCCATGCGATCGAGGATGTAGTTGGTCGAGCCGTTGACGATGCCGAGCACCCGGGTGATGTGGTCGCCCGCGAGGCTCTCGCGGAGCGGACGCAGGATCGGGATCGCCGCCGCCACCGCTGCCTCGTACGAGAGCTGCGCGCCGACCTGCTCCGCGACCTCGGAGAGCTCGGGGCCGTGCGCCGCGATGAGCGCCTTGTTCGCGGTCACGACGTCAGCGCCGCCCTGCAGCGCCTGGGTGATGAGCGTGCGCGCGGGCTCGATGCCGCCCATGAGCTCGACGACGATGTCGGAGCCCTGCACGAGTCGTTCGGCGTCGGTGGTGAAGAGCTCCTGCGGCAGCTCGACATCGCGCTTGCCGCTGACGTCGCGCACCGCGATTCCCGCGAGGGTGAGGCGCGCGCCGATGCGCGCGGCCAGTTCGTCGCCGTGCTCGAGGATCAGCCGTGCCACCTGGGCGCCGACCGAGCCGCAGCCCAGCAGTGCCACGCGAAGGTCGCGGTATCCGTTCATGGGTGTTCTCCTTGGTATCGGTTCGTTTCGCCGCGAGCGGCGCTGAATGCAGTCAGGGGCAAGCGAGAGTCAGCTTGCGCGAGCCGGGGCCACCGGCGCCGGAATGACCGACTTCGCCACGAGCTCATCCTCGCTCTCACCACGGACAATCACGCGCGACGCCCCCTGAGAGACGGCGACGACCGGCGGACGCGGCACGTAGTTGTAGTTGCTCGAGAGCGACCAGCAGTAGGCGCCGGTCGCCGCGACCGCGAGCGTGTCGCCGGGGCGCACGTCGCCCGGAAGCACGTCGCGCTGCACGACGATATCGCCCGACTCGCAGTGCTTGCCGACCACGCGCACGAGCGCCGGGGCGGCCGCGCTCTCACGGTTGGCGATCCGCACCTGGTAGTCGGCGCCATAGAGCGCCGGTCGTGCGTTGTCGCTCATGCCCCCGTCGACGCTCACGTAGAGGCGCTCAGCAAAGCCGAGGTCGGCAGGATCGGCCGCGGCGTTGGAACCCGAGAGCGCGACGGGCTTCGTCGTGCCGACCGTATAGAGCGTGACGCCCGACTGCCCGATGACCGCCCGGCCCGGCTCGAACGCGAGTTTCGGCACGCTGACGCCCACCTCCGCCGCGGTCTCCGCGACGATGTTCGCGAGTTCGCGCGCGATATCGGCGATGTCGGGCGCCGCGTCCGCCTGAGCAGAGGTGTACGCGATGCCGAAGCCACCGCCCAGATTCAGCTCGGGCACCGGGCGACCGGCGAGCCGCTCGAGCTCCGGGTACGCGCCGAGCAGGCGCCTCGCCGACTCGCGGAAGCCGTCGGTCGCGAAGATCTGCGAGCCGATGTGGCAGTGCAGGCCGACGAACTCCAGGCTGTCGTGGGCGAGGATCGCCGAGACCAGTTGCGGTGCATCCTCGAGGGGCTGCCCGAACTTCTGGTCCTCGTGCGAGGTCGCGAGGAAATCGTGCGTCGAGGCGTGCACGCCGCTGTTGACCCGGAGCCGCACGCGCTGGCGTCGCCCCGCAGCCGCCGCCGCAGCAGCGACGCGCTCGGTCTCGATCTCGCTGTCGATGATGATGGTGCCGACGCCCACCTCGACGGCCCGCTCGATCTCGCGGACCGACTTGTTGTTGCCGTGGAAGCCGATACGCGCCGGGTCGACGCCCGCGGCGAGCGCCACGGCGAGTTCTCCCCCGCTCGCGACGTCGATCGCAAGACCCTCCTCGACCATCCACTGGGCGACCTCGACGCACAGGAACGCCTTGCCCGCGTAGTAGACGGTCGCGCTCGTGCCGATGCGCGCGGCTTCCGACTCGAGGGCGGAGCGCACCTCGCGGGCGCGGGCGCGGGCGGCGTCCTCGTCGATGACGTAGAGGGGCGATCCGTGCTCCGCGGTGAGTTCCGTGGCGCGCACGCCGCCGAGCTTCAGTTGTCGGCACTCGCGGCCGCGGCGCGCTCCGGGCGGGAATACGCGGGGATCGATCGCGTTCGGGCCCGTCGCCTCGGTCGGCTCTGACATAGCTCGCTCCTGGGATGATCTCGTCGGTCGTCATCGTGTCCGTCGTGCTCGCGGCGAGGTCAGCCAGTGGCGAGCGGACCCGGATTGGCCCCTGAAGCCGTGCGCACGGAGGGTTGCCTCTGAACGGACCCGATCAGTTTACCGGGACCGGCGGGACCGGCGCGCGCCGTTCGGCTGCGCGCCCGCGCCCGGGACCGCGCAGCGGGTCGTCGACGGCGCCGCTGGCCCGGTGGACACGTACCAAGCGCACCAAGCTCGGGGGTCGTCAGTAGTTGTGGGTATCGGCTGGCTGAATCACAACTACTGACCGGGCCGGGTTGAGGCGGTCGCTCGTGACTCGGGCGGAGCACCGACGCGGGTGCGGGATCGGGCTAGCCGCAGCTCCCGAGCTCCTGCTGCGCGGGGTCCGACAGAATGCCGGGCGCGAGCGCCGCCTCGAGCCGCACTGAGCCGGTGCTCGAGAGCGTGATGTCGGTGAGTGTCGCGCCCGCAGGGAGCTGATCCGCGATGCACACCGTCTGCGGTTGGAGGATCGGATCGAGCAGCGAGCCCGTCGACTGCGCGAGCTGCTCGGCCGATAGGTCGAAGCCGGCGGCTTTGAGCCCGAGCGGGTCGATCTTGACGGCGCCGTCGACCGCCTGCACCCCGAGGCGAGCGGAAATCGTGAGCTCCTGTCCGAAGGTCTCGATCGTGCGACCGACCACGAGTTCGCGGTCTCGCACCTCCCCCGACTGCGCGACACCCTGGGTCAGCAGCGAGATGACCGGGTCCAGCTGATCCGCCCCCAACACCACCTTGACGGTGCCGCCCGAGATTTCGCCGGTACTCGGGTCGAAGGGCACCCGATCTGCCGACAACGAGCCGTCGGCTGTGATCCCCTCGATCAGCGGAGCGTCCGGCACCTCGACGGTGACATCGCCGACCCCGCCGCCGAGCGCGTGCAGCAGCGCGGAGCCCCCGAGCGAGACGTCGACCGGGTGATCGTCGGTGAGCCGCAGCTCGTCGCGCACGATCCCCGAGATGACGCCCGGGATGATGAGGCGCAGCGCGACCTCCGCCGCCCCCGCGAGCAGCCCGATCGCCGCCACCACCGCGATGAGCTTGACCCACCACGGCGACGAGCGCCTGCGCCTCCCCATGCGCGGTTCCTTGCCGTTCCTCGACGCTACAGCCGCTCGGGAGCGGACACCCCGATGAGGTCGAGGCCGTTGCGCAGCACCTGGCCCGCCGCATCGTTCAGCCACAGGCGGGTGCGGTGCAGGTCACCGACCGGTTCGTCACCGAGCGGGAGCACGCGGCAGTTGTCGTACCAGCGGTGATAGGCGGCGGCGAGCTCTTCGAGGAAGCGCGCGATGCGATGCGGCTCGCGCAGTTCGGCGGCACCCGCCACGATTCCCGGGTACTGCTGGAGCTTGCCGAGGAGATCCGTCTCGGTCTCGTGCGTGAGCAGCTCTGGCGCAAATGTGCTGCGGTCGACGCCCGCGGCGGCGGCGTTGCGATCGACGGCGCAGGTGCGCGCGTGTGCGTACTGCACGTAGAAGACTGGGTTATCGTTCGTGCGGCTGCGCACCTTCTCACCGTCGAGCGCGAGCGGCGAGTCCGCCGGGTAGCGGGCGAGCCAGTAGCGCAGGGCGTCGGAGCCGAGCCACTCGAGCAGGTCGTCGAGCTCGATGATGTTGCCCGCGCGCTTCGAAAGGCGCGCGCCGTTGAGGTTCACGAGCTGCCCGATGAGCACCGTGACGTCGGTCTCGATATTGTCGCCGGCCGCGCCCGCGATGGCGGTGAGTCGGCCGATGTAGCCGTGGTGGTCGGCGCCGAGCAGGTAGATCTTCTCGCCGAAGCCGCGGTCCATCTTCGAGAGGTAGTAGGCGGCGTCGGCGGCAAAGTAGGTGTAGATGCCGTTGCCGCGCGTGAACACGCGATCCTTGTCGTCGCCGAAGGCGGTGGTACGGACCCAGATCGCGTCGTCTTCTTCGAAGACGTAGCCCTGTTCGCGGAGGCGATCCACCGCCGCTTCGATGGGACTCGGCTCGCCGTTCTCTCCCGGGGTGTGCAGGGTGCGCTCGGAGAAGAACACGTCGAAGTGCACGTTGAAGCGTTCGAGCGAGTCTTTGATCTCGGCGAGCTGGATCTGGTAACCGTGCTCCTGGGCCTCATTCAGCGCGGCGTCGCGGTCGCTCGCGGCGAGCTCCGCGAGGTTCGGCACCTGCTCGCGCACCTTGCGGCCGAGCTCTTGAATGTAGGCGCCCGGGTAGGCATCCTCGGGAGCGGGCTCGCCGAGGGCCGCGGCGAGCACCGAGCGGCCGAACTTGTTCATCTGCGAACCGGCGTCATTGATGTAGTACTCGCTCGTGACGCGTGCGCCCGCCGCGCGGAGCACGCGGGCCGTCGAGTCGCCGAGCGCCGCCCAGCGCGTGTGCCCCATGTGGAGCGGGCCGGTGGGGTTCGCGGAGACGAACTCGAGGTTAATGTTCTGGCCCGCGAGGGTGTCGCTGCGGCCATACTGCTCGCCCTGCTCGACGACCCGGCGCGCGGTCTCCCCCGCGCTCGCTGCATCGAGCGTCAGGTTGATGAAACCCGGGCCCGCGACGTCGGCCTTGGCAACGCCCTCGATCTGCACGGCGCGCTCGACGATGTCGGCGGCGAGCTCGCTCGGGTTGACGCCGATCCGCTTCGCGAACTTCATCGCGGCGTTCGAGGCCCAATCGCCGTGCTCTCGGTTCTTCGGTCGCTCGACCTGCGTGTCCTGCGCGGTGATGACGAGATCGCCGCCGCGGGCGGCGACCAGGTCGGAGAGGATATCGGCGAGAGCGGCGGAGAGTTCTTGTGGCGTCACGAGGATCGATTCTACTCGGGCGCGCACGGCGGCCGTGTGGGGGCGGGTGCTGGCCGCCCACGACCTTGCCTGGGTCGGCGCACGAAAAAGGCCCCCACTGCCGAAACAGTGAGAGCCAGTGCTGCAGTGCCCCCGGAGGGATTCGAACCCCCGACCTACGGTACCGGAAACCGGCGCTCTATCCCCTGAGCTACGGAGGCGAGCAAATGCAACTCGACCAGCCTAGCGCACAACCGCCGGCGTTCGAGCCATGGGGCGGGGGCCTCTTCCCTGACCTTCAAGCACCGATTCAGCGAGCAACTACCGCTATCCATGGGAAGTGATACTCCGACGCCCAAAAGGTGCAACTGCGTAAGCGCCCGGGATCCGCGCCCCACCCACCCCACGTAGGCCAAGCTTCTCGGTCGTGCAACCCCATCGTCTGATGAGCCGTCACGGTGTGGGCTGGTCCCGTCGTCGATCGCAGCAGCGCCGAGCCCCGACGTTCCGGTCGGCACAGGATCAGGAGGACCGTCACCATGTATTTTCATCGGCAAGAACTCCAACACCGCGCCACCCCGGAGAAGCCGGACGCCGTCTATGCTCGCAAGCTGCAGGAGGTGCTCGGCGGCCAGTACGGCGAGATCACCGTCGCGCTGCAGTACCAGTTCCAGGCCTGGAACATGCACATTCCGGGGAAGTACCGCGACCTCGTGTTCGGCATCGGGGCGGAGGAGATGGGCCACGTCGAGATGCTCGCGGTGATGATCGCCCAGCTGCTCGAGAAGTCGCCGCTCGGCATCACCGATGAAGCGGTGCAGAGTGACCCCACCGTCGCGGCCGTCATCGGCGGCACCGACGTGCAGCAGGGCATCGTCGCGGGCGCGGGCGCTCGCCCGGTCGACAGCAACGGCAACCCCTGGATGGGCAGCTACATCACCGCGAGCGGCAACCTGCTCGCCGACTTCCAGGCGAACGCGAACGCCGAGATGCAGGGGCGGCTGCAGGTCGCCCGGCTGTACCACATGACCGACGACCACGGGGTGCGCGACCTGCTCGGCTTCCTCCTCGCGCGCGACACGATGCACCAGAACCAGTGGCTTGCGGCGGCCGCTGAGCTCCAGGCCGAGGGCGCCGAGACGCTCCCCGTGCCGAGCAACTTCCCGATCAAGAAGGAGGAGCGCGACGTGTCGTACCAGTACATCAACTTCTCCGACGGCGTTGCGGCCGCCGAGGGCAGCTGGGCATCGGGCCCCACGCCCGACGGGCTCGGCGAGTTCAGCTATCACGCGGCACCCGAGTCGGGCGTTCCGATGCCTCCACCCACGCACCCCGACTCCCGCTTCTACGGCACCACCGAGCTCCCGAACTCGATGGAGAAGGTTGCGGGGCGCGTGCAGGACGCGCTGAACAAGGAGTAGCGACCCGCCGGCCGCGCGAGATCGACTCCCGTCACCGAGATCGACTGCCCCTGGCGCACATCGGGGGTCGATCTCGCGGACGGGGGTCGATCTCGCGGTCACAAGAAAGGGCAGGCGGCGGATCGAGAAAGGGGGCCCGCGCATCGCGCGAAACCCCGTTTCTCTGCGTATGAGCGAGCAGTCCGCTACTCGGGGCGCGCGCCCGCCTGCTCGATCCGGCCCCGCTCCGAGCGATTGTGGCCCCAGCGCGCCAGCAGGTGCAGCACAACACCGACCGCGATGAGGATCGCGCCGAACAGCCACACGGTACCGCTCTGCTGCGTCATGAGCACGATGCACGAGATGATCCCGAGCACGGGCACGAAGGTCCAAACGCGGAAGTGCTTGTGCTCCACCCGGTCGCGACGCAGCACGAGCACCGAGACGTTCGCGCTCAGGAACACGAAGAGCAAGAGCAACACGACGGTCTCTGCGAGGGTCGCGAGGTCACCGACGAGTGTGAGGAGCGCGGCCACCACGGTCGTCGCGAGGATCGCCACCCACGGGGTGCGCCGCTTCGGCAGCACGCGTCCGAGCGCACTCGGCATGAGCCCTTGCTCCGCCATACCGAAGGCCAGGCGGCTCGTCATGATCATGGTCAGCAGCGCACCGTTTGCGACCGCAATGAGCGCGATCGCGCTGAAGATCCACGACGGGATGTGCGCGCCCGACGCCTCGACAACCGCGAGCAGCGGCCCGGTCGACTCCGACAGCTCCTCGGGCGGCAGCGCGATGGAGCTCGCAAGCCCGACGAGCACGTAGATGAGGCCGGCGACCCCGAGCGCGCCGAAAAGCGCGCGCGGGTAGGTGCGCGACGGGTTGCGCACCTCCTCCACCATGTTCGCCGAGGTCTCGAAGCCCACGAACGAGTAGAACGCGATGATCGCGCCGCCCAGCACGGCGACGGCCGTGTTCACGCCCTGCGGGGCCTCGACCACGCGGGAGATATCGCCCTCGCCGCCACCCAGCATCAGGGCGACGACCACGATGACGATCACGAGGCCGCTCACCTCGATCGCGGTCATCACGAGATTCGCGCCGAGCGACTCGCGCACGCCCCGCGCGTTCAGCGCCGCGACAACGACCAAGAACGCGATCGCGACGGGCGTCGTCGGGAGGTCAATAAAGGTGCTGAAGTACTCCCCCGCGAAGGCGATCGCGAGGCCCGCGGCACTTGTGACGCCGGCCGCGAGCATGCAGAATCCGACGAGGAACGACACGACGGGCCGCTTGAACGCCCGCTCCGCGAACACCGCGGCCCCACCGGCTCGCGGGTACTTCGTCACGAGCTCGGCGTAGGACCCCGCGGTCAGCAGCGCGAGCAGCAACGCCAGCAGGAGCGGTGCCCAGAGCATGCCGCCGACCTCCTCGGACAGCACGCCCATCAGCGCGTAGATTCCAGCGCCGAGCACGTCGCCGAGGATGAAGGCGAACAGCAACAGGCCCGTGACGGAACGCCGGAGCTTCGTATCGTCTTGCGCCTCGGGGGCGCGCGTTTCACTCGTCATTGCGCCAGATTAGGGCAGCCTGTGTATTCCCAGCACGGCCTTGACACGGCATAAACCCAACGACTAAACGGCGAATCCGACGACTACACGCCCGAACCCACCGACTACACGGTGACGCCACCCGCCGAGCCCAACGACCACACGCCGGGCTCGACGCGCGCCCGACCCCTACGCCCCCGCCGACAACCGCTGATGCATCCCGAGGGCATCCTCGCTCGTGAACCCGAGCGACTCGTACACCCCCACCGCCTCGGGGCTCGCGAACAACCCCACGAACAACTCCACATCACCCGTCGGCTTCAGCAGCTCCAGCAGCCGCTCGACGAGTTCCGTCGCGACACCCTCGCCCGCGTACTCGGGCGCGACGATCACGTCCTGCACGTACGCGTACTGCAACCCATCACCGACAGCGCGCGCCATACCGATCGCAGCACCGTCCTCGTCGACACAGACGACCCCCGCCAGCGACGCGCGGAGCGACGCCGCGCGCACCTCGTCGTCGAAGTGCCCCTGCCAGCCGACGGAAGCGGCGAGCGCAGCGTGCTCGGTCGGGGTCGCGACGCGGTCGAGGATCCGATGGTTCATGTCACGCCACGCTAGCGACCGGAGCGGCTCGATGCCAGGGGGCCGCACACCGCGCGGCGATCCACTAGCCTCGTCGCATGGATGACCGCGTGAAAGCCGCTGCTCAGAAGACCGAGCAGACCACGACCTTCCGCGTGCTCGCTCGCGGCGGCTACGTCGCGACGGGGCTGGTGCACGGGTTGATCGGCGGGCTCGCGTTTGGGATCGTCGTGCGGCGCGGATCGGCCGAGGCCGACCAGATCGGCGCCCTGACGGCGATCGCGGAGGCGCCCCTCGGCGTCGCGGCGCTCTGGGCGGTGGCCGCCCTGCTGCTCGCGCTCGGCGTCTTCCACATCGTGCACGGCTTCTCGGTGGAGCGCTCCTCCCGCACGAAGCGTTGGGGCCGGCGCATCGCCGAGTGGGGGCAGGGCGCGGCGTTCTGCTTCATGGGCGGCGTCGCGGTCGCGGTGGTGCTCGGCGCGCGCCCCGACCCGGACAAGACCGCCGAGGACGCGAGCCGCGGCCTCCTCACCTTCCCCGGCGGGCCGGTGTTGCTCGTCATCGCGGGGCTCGGGGTCGCCGCCGTCGGTGCGGTGTGGGTGTACATGGGTGTGCGGCGCAGCTTCCGTAAGCAGTTGCAACTGCCTCACGGCGCCGCCGGGAAGGCGATCTCGGCGCTCGGCGCGGTGGGTTTCATCGGAAAGGGCGCGGCGCTCCTCGTCGTCGGGTTCATCATCGGCTTCGCGGGGCTGCACCGCGATTCGGAGTCGGCCGGCGCCCTCGACGCCGCGATAACCTCGCTCTACGGCTGGCCGGGCGGACCCGGCGCGATCGTCGCGATCGGCGCGGGCTTCATCGCGTACGGCATTTTCTGCCTGTTCCGCGCGCGCTACGCCGAGCTCTAGAAGCGGCGGATCGGCAGCGAGCTGAAGCCCCGCTCTCCAAGCACAGTGCCGGGCGAGCGGGGCTTCACGTTGCGGTGCGCGGGCGGGAGCAGCATCTCGCCCGCCCACCGGCCTCAACGCGCCGGGTCGAGCACCACCTTGATGCAGCCATCCTCCTTCTTCTGGAAGGTCTCGTACATCGCGGGCGCCTCGTCGAGCGGCACGCGGTGGGTCGTCAAATCCGCGGTGCCGAGCGGGTCGTCATCTCGCTCGGCGAGCGGCAGCAGATCCCCGATCCACCGCTTCACGTTGCACTGGCCCATCTTCAGCGTGATCTGCTTGTCGAACAGCGTCTTCATCGGCAGCGGATCGGCATTGCCGACGTACACGCCGCTGATCGACACTGTGCCACCGCGCCGCACCACGTCGATCCCCTGTAGGAGGGCCGCGGTGCGATCGACGCCCGCGTGCTCCATCATGGGCCGCGCGACCGCGTCGGGCAGCGCCCCGATCGCGGTGTGCGCCGCGTGCACGCCCGGGCTCCCGTGGGCTTCCATGCCGACCGCGTCAACTACCGCGTCAGCCCCGCGCCCGCTCGTGAACTCGGCGACGGCGTCGGGCACCTCGTCGGGGTCGCACACCGTGACCCCATACCGCTCGGCCATTGCGCGCCGCTCCGGCACGGGGTCCGCTGCTATCACCCGCGCGCCGCGGTGCGCGGCGATCCGAGCAGCGAACTGTCCGACCGGCCCGAGCCCGAGCACGAGCGCAGTGTCACCCGCACCCACTCCCGCGTACGCGACGCCCTGCGCCGCGGTCGGCAGGATGTCGCTCAAGAAGAGGTAGCGCTCGTCGGGCAGCGAGGTGCCGACGGGGATCGTGTTGTAGTCGGCGAGCGGCACGCGCAGGTACTCCGCCTGCCCGCCTGGCACCTGGCCATAGAGCTTCGTGTAGCCGAAGAGCGCGGCGCCCGATCCGTACTCGGTGACCTGGGTCCGCTCGCACTGCGACTGCAGTCCGCGGCGGCACATCCAGCACTCGCCGCACGAGATATTGAAGGGCACCACGACGCGCTGTCCCACCCGAAGGGAAGTCACGCCGGGGCCCACCTCCTCGACCACGCCCATCGTCTCGTGCCCGAGAATGTCGCCGGCATCGAGGAACGGCCCAAACAGTTCGTACAGGTGCAGGTCCGATCCGCAGATAGCGGTTGACGTCACACGGATGATCGCGTCGCCGGGCTCTTCGATCCGCGGATCCGGCACCTCCTCCACCGAGATCTTTCGTTTTCCCTGCCAGGTCACTGCGCGCATGTGCTGTTCCTCTCGTTCGTCTCTCTAAAACGGCCGCGACCCGCGCGGCCCTCGATGTTCGGGTGCTGCCGTCAGGCCTCGGTGGGGGCGGAGCCGAGGCGATCGATGATCGCCTCGAGCGCGGCCTCGACGGTTTGGCGCATCACGTCGATCGGCTCGCCGTCAAACACGAACTCTTCCGTGCGCGTCGGCGCATCGCCGCCCGAGATCGCGAGCACGACCGTGCCCGCTGGCTTGCCCTCGTCGGGCTCGGGCCCGCCCACGCCCGTCACGGCGACCGCCACGTCCGCGAGCAGGTGGCGGAGCGTCGACTCGGCCATCGCGGTCGCGGTCTCGTGCGTGACGACGGGACCGCGGGGCGCGCCGAGCAGCGTGTACTTCACTTCCGGGTGGTAGGCGATCACACCCCCGTGGAACCAGCTGCCGGAATCGGGAGCCGCCGACAGCGCAGCGCCGAGCTGACCGCCCGTGAGCGACTCGGCCACGGCCACCGAGCGGCGGGACCGCCCGGCAAGCTCTGCGATCTGCTCCGCGAGGCGATCCACACGCCCTCCGAGCACTGAATCCACCATGCATGCTTCCCTTCTCGCGTGTTTCGAGTGCGACGGTCGACGCGCGCACTCCCACCGTTGCGCCGAGACTACGGACGCGATCCCGGCGGCGCAGGGGGGTTGACGGCCCGCACCCCGCAGCGCAACCCCCTGGGGTTTCGCGCGCATTTCGGCGACCGTAGAAGACACACCGCACATCTGTGCACACGAGCGACCGAGGAGGATCCCGATGCCCGATCCGCAGAACGCACACGAGGGCGCCGCCGCGTCGCAGGGGTTGAGAGTGGCGGTGGTCGGCGCCACCGGCAACGCGGGAACGGCGCTGCTCCGGGCGCTGGCGCAGGCCCCGGAGGTGACCTCCATTCTCGGGATCGCCCGGCGCATGCCGGACGCAACGGCCGAACCCTACGCATCGGCGGAGTGGGCGTCGGTGGACGTGGCGGCGGCATCCCCGGAAAGCGCGGTGGTCGAGCGGCTCACCGAACTCTTCCAGGGCGTCGACGCGGTCGTGCATCTCGCCTGGCTGATCCAGCCGCTGCCGGAGCGCGAGCTGCTCCGTCGCGTGAACGTCGAGGGCACGCGGCGGGTACTCCGCGCCGCTGCCGCCGCCGGGGTGACGCAGGTGGTCGTCGCGTCGTCGGTCGGCGTGTACGCGGCCGACCCGTCCACCGCGCTCCGCGACGAGCACTGGGAACGCGGCGGAATCGAGACCTCGCAGTACAGCGTCGACAAGGTCGCGCAGGAGGAGGTGCTCGACGCGTTCGAAGTGGAACACCCCGAGATCGCGGTGACGCGGCTGCGGCCCGCGCTCGTGTTCCAGGGCGATGCGGCCTCGTCGATCCAGCGGTACTTCTTGAGCGGGGCCGTTCCCGTGCAGGCACTGAAGCACGCGCGCCCGCCGGCCCTGCCGCTCCCCAAGGGGTGGCGCGGGGTGCAAGCGGTGCACGCCGAGGACCTCGCGGATGCGTACACCCGGGCGATCGTGCGGCGCGCCCCCGGCGCGTTCAACATCTGCGCCGACGACGTACTCGGACCCCAGCAGCTCGCCGACATCATCGATCACGGCCGGTACTTCGAGCTGCCGACGCCGATCGTGCGCGGTTTCGTCACCGCGGCGTACCGCTCGGGGCTGATCTCGGTCGACGCGGGCTGGTTCGACCTCGGGCTCGGCGCCGCGCACATGGACAACTCGCGCGCGAAACAGGAGCTCGGCTGGCAGCCCACGCGCACCGCCGCGGACGCCCTGCGCGAGCTGATCCAGGGCATGATCGACGGCCGCGGAGCCGACTCGATTCCGCTGCGCGCTCGCGACATAGACGAGGCGCGCCTGTCGTCGCTCGATGGGCGCGTGAACGGTGGCGAGGGGAACGGCGGCGAGGGGAACGGCAGCGAGCCGAGCGGGGCGGAGCCTGGCAGCGGCACTGCGGGCGCCCCGGCCGACGGTGGGTCGCACGCGCCCACGGGATCCGCCGCCAACGCCGGTGAGACGAATGCGGCGGGCGGATCAGCGGCCGAGTCACCGACCGCCGGGAGTGACGCGGGAGACTCCCCGAGCCACGAAAAGACCAGCGAGAACTCGGAGAACGAGTTCGACTGGGAGATCTTCGGCCTGTATCTCTCGGACCACCTGACGGGAGCGACGGCCGGTGCCGAGCGCATGGAACGCATGTCGGCCTCGTACATCGATACGCCGGTCTACGCCGGGCTCTCCGAGCTGGCGGAGGAGCTGCGGCTGGAGCGCGCGTTCCTCGCGCACCTCATCGACGATCTCGAGGTGAGGCGCCGCCCGTACCGCCAAGCGGCTGCCTGGGTCGGCGAGCACGTCGGGCGGCTGAAGCTCAACGGCCGCGTGTTCTCGCGCTCCCCGCTCTCGCTCCTGCTCGAACTCGAGCTGCTGCGAAGCGCGGTGATCGGCAAGCTCGGCCTCTGGCAGACGCTCGGCGAGCACGCGGATGAGCTGGGGCTCGACGCGGACGTCTTTTCGTCGCTCAGCGATCGTGCGCTGGCACAAGCCTCGGTGCTCGACGCCGCCCACGAGTACGCACGAGCGCGGGCGTTCCGACAGAATCCGGATACGTTCGGCAGCGACGAGGATCCGGCGACGGCCGCGCCGTCCGGCCCCGACCCCCTCCCCGACGCGGGCGCCCCGGCGAAGCCGGCCGCGGGGGCCGCCGCCGCAACCGGTTCCGCCGCGGTGACGGGAGTCGCCGCCGTGCTGGGCGATGGGTCGACAAGCGGACCTAACGCGGAGCGCGCCGCGCACGACCACGACGATGCGCTCGCGGACGAGTGGGGCGAGGAGTCCTTCCCGGGCAGCGACCCGCCCGGGCACTACTAATTGGCAAGCGTCACGCCTGCGGAAGCGCCGACGGTCCCCCATGCGACGCAAACGGCCGGTTCGCGCTCCACGAACCGGCCGTACGCGTCCCATCGATGATGGCGCGCCGGAGCGCGAGGCGCCGGGCCCGCGAGGCCTCCGGCGCGGGCGCGCGAGGCGCCGGGCGCTGCGCACCAGCGCGGGGCGCCGCGGGCCCGGCCCGGCGCGGCGCTGCGCTCAGCGATCGTCGAGCGCGCGCCCGCTGCGATCTACGAGGCCCCAGGTGGCGCCCGCGGCGATCACGAAGAACACTGCGAAGACCGTGAAGGTGAGGCCGGGGCCGCCCGCGGTGAGCATCACCGGCACGAGCATGGGCGCGACGATCGACGCGATGCGCCCGACCCCCGCGGCCCAGCCCGCTCCCGTTCCGCGGAGCGAGGTCGGATAGATCTCGGGAGTCACCGCGTAGAGCGCGCCCCACGCGCCCAGGTTGAAGAACGAGAGCGCCATGCCCGACGCGATGATCGCGGACTCGGCGTGCACGGTGCCGAACACGATCGCGGAGGCCGCCGAGCCCACGAGGAACACCGACAGCGTGAGACGCCGACCCCACACCTCGATGAGCCAGGCCGCGACGGCGTACCCGGGCAGCTGCGCGAGCGTGATGATAAGCGTGAAGCCGAAGGAGCGCACCAGGCTGAAGCCTGCGTCGACCAGAATGCTCGGGATCCAGATGAAGGCGCCGTAGTAGGCGAAGTTGACGCAGAACCAGACGAGCCAGATCGAGAGCGTGCGGCCGCGGAACTCCGACGACCAGAGCGCCGCGAGGCGCTTGCCGCTCGAGGGCGCGATGGGCGCGGCAGGTGCGGCTTCTGCGGCTGACACCCGTTCCGTCGACGCAGCCGCACTCGGCGCTGCCCCGCCCGACGCCGGGCGAGACGCCGCTCCCGCCTCGAACGACGCGACGATGCTGTCCGCCTCCGCCGTGCGCCCGCGACCGGCGAGCCAGCGCGGCGACTCGGGCAGCGCCCACCGCACCACGAACGCGTAAATCGCTGGCACCGCGCCGATCGCGAAGGCCCACCGCCACCCGTTCTCTGATGCCGGCACGACGAAATAGCCGATGAGCGCCGACGCGGTCCACCCGACTGCCCAGAACGCCTCGAGAATCACGATGAGTCGGCCGCGGATGCGCGCGGGCGCGAACTCGCTCACGTACGTCGACGCGACCGGCAGCTCGGCTCCGAGACCGAGTCCGACGAAGAAGCGCAGCACGAGCAGCACCGCGATGCCCCCGACGAGCGCGCTCGCCCCGGTTGCGACGCCGTAGATGAGCAGCGTGATCGCGAAGACATGACGGCGCCCGAAGCGGTCGGCGAGCAGGCCGCCGAGGCTCGCGCCGATCGCCATGCCCGCGAAGCCGACCGACGCGATGAGCCCGCTCTCGGCCTTGTCGATCCCCCACTGCTGCGTCAGCGCGGCGATGATGAAGGAGATGAGCCCGACATCCATCGCGTCGAGCGCCCAGCCGATGCCGGACCCGCCGAGGATCTTGCCGTGCTTGCGGGTGAAGGGGAGCGCGTCGAGGCGCTGCGCGAGCGAGCGGGGCTCGGTCGTCGAGGTTCCGGTCATGCCAACATCGTAGAGCGCGCCGGGGACATTCGTGGCGGCGCGGCCCGAAGCTCGAGCCGCAATCACGCAGGGCGCGGCGGATCGCGGCGGCTCAGCAGTAGGGCACGTTCACGGCCAGCCCGCCGAGTGCGGTCTCCTTGTACTTGTCGCTCATGTCCTTGCCCGTCTCGCGCATCGTGACGATCACCTCGTCGAGGCTCACCCGGTGCTGCCCGTCGCCCATGAGCGCCATCTTCGCCGCGTTCACCGCCTTCGACGCGGCGATCGCGTTGCGCTCGATGCACGGGATCTGCACGAGCCCGCCGATCGGGTCGCACGTAAGTCCGAGGTTGTGCTCCATCGCGATCTCCGCAGCGTTCTCCACCTGCTCGGGCGTTCCGCCAAGCGTCTGCGCGAGACCCGCGGCCGCCATCGACGACGCCGAGCCGACCTCGCCCTGGCACCCGACTTCGGCACCCGAGATCGACGCCTGCGACTTGTAGAGCACGCCGACGGCCCCCGCTGCGAGCAGGAACTCCGCGACGACGCGCTGCCGCTGCTCCTCCGACCACTCCCGCGCGCCCGGCGCGTAGTGCGTGGCGTAGAAGAGCACCGCGGGGATGATGCCGGCCGCCCCGTTGGTCGGCGCCGTCACCACTCGCCCACCCGACGCGTTCTCCTCGTTCACCGCGAGCGCGACGAGGTTGATCCACTCCTGCCAGTACACGGGATCGCGGTCAGGATCCCGCTCGGTGAGCTGCCGATGCCACTCGGGCGCCCGTCGTCGCACGTCGAGCCCACCCGGAAGCACCCCGGTCCGCGCGAGCGCGGAGTTCTTGCACGCCTCCATGACCTCCCAGATGTGGGTGAGCCCGGCGAGCACCTCACCCTCGTCGCGGGCCGCGCGCTCGTTCGCGAGCATCACCTCGGCGATGCTCAGTCCCGCCGCGTTCGCGTGGGCGAGCAGCTCCGCCGCGGTGGTGAAGGGGTACGGCGGGCCTGCCTCCGCTGCCGCCTCCTCGCCAGCGCCTGCCTCATCGCCCTCGCGAACGATGAAGCCGCCGCCGATCGAGAAATAGGTTTCGTACGCGATCGTCTCCCCCGCGGCGTCGCGCGCGGCGAAGCGCATGCCGTTCGTGTGGCGCTCGAGCAGCGTGAGCGGGTGCAGCACGATGTCGCGGACGGTGAAGGGCAGGATCGCGGCGCCGTCGTCAGCATCCGCGCCGAGCCTTTCGCCCCCGCCCAGCTCCGCACCGAGCCGCAGTTCCCCGCTCGCCTCCTGCCGCGCGCGGGCGGCCTCGATTGCGTCGGGCAGCACGGTCTCGGGGTCGAAGCCCTCGAGACCGAGCAGCACCGCGGGGAACGTGCCGTGACCCTGCCCGGTCGCGGCGAGCGAGCCGTAGAGGTCGACGCTCAGCTCGGCGACACGCGTCACCCCATCGGGCCGCTCCGCGATCTTCGACGCGAATGCTCGCGCCGCTCGCATCGGCCCCACCGTGTGCGAACTGGAGGGACCAATGCCGACCGAGAAAAGGTCGAAGATGCTGACGGACATGCGCGGCGCCCGCGTGGTTACGCGGCCGAAATCTCCGCGCCGTTGTCGGCGGCGTACTGCTCGGCGTCGAGCAGCGGCCCCTCCTCCGAGACCGCGACCTTGAAGAGCCAGGCGGCGCCGTAGGGGTCCGAGTTCAGCAGCGCCGGGTCGTCGACGACCGCGCTGTTGACCTCGACGACCTCTCCGGCGACGGGCGAGAAGAGCTCCGAGACTGACTTGGTCGACTCGACCTCACCCACGACCGCGCCGATCGCGATCGTGGCGCCCACCTCGGGCAGATCGACGTACACGATCTCACCGAGGGCGTCGGCAGCGACTTCGCTGATACCGACGACGGAGGGGTCGTCGCCCGAGATCCACTCGTGCTCGGAGGAGTATCGAAGTCCGGCCTTGACGTTGCTCATGATGCGGGTGTCCTTACTGTGATGCGTGTGCAGATGAATGGAAATGGGTGACGAAGCGGGTACGGGCAGAGGGGCGGATCAGGCGTCGCGTCGATAGAACGGCAGCTCGACGACCGTGAATGGTTCGGCCTTCCCGCGCAGATCGACCTCGACCGCGGTGCCGACGGCTGCGTGCTGCGGCTGCACGTACGCGAGCGCGATCGGGTGCCCGAGCGTCGGGCTCGGCTGCCCGCTCGTGACGCGGCCGACGGTCTCGCCACCAGCCAGCACGGCGTACCCCGAGCGCGCGGCGCGGCGGCCCGTTCCCGCGAGACCGACCAGCACGAACTCGCCGTTTTGCTCGCGGCGCGCCTCAAGGGCGGCCCGACCCACGAACTGCTCCGGCTTCTTGAACGATACGACGGGCCCGAGCCCGACATCGAACGGCGTGACCTCGCGGCTCAGTTCGTTGCCGTAGAGCGGCATGCCCGCCTCGAGGCGCAGTGAGTCGCGCGCGGCGAGCCCCGCGGGCACGAGGCCGTGCGCGGCGCCGGCATCGAGCAGCGCACGCCAGAGCGCGGGCGCCTCCGCGTTCGGCAGGTACAGCTCGAAGCCATCTTCTCCGGTGTACCCGGTGCGCGCGAGTAGCACGCTGACGCTCGCGACCTCGACCGGCGTCGCCGCGTAGTACTTCAGCTCGCTCACGGCGTCGCGCTGATCCGAGGCGACAATTTCGTGCAGGATCGCCACGGCGTGCGGCCCCTGCACCGCGATGAGGCTCGTCTCGCCGGACTCGTCAGCGACGCGCACGTCGAAGCCTGCGGCGCGCTCAGCGAGGGCCGCGGCGACCGTCAGCGCGTTGCCCGCGTTCGGCACCACGAGGTATTCGTCGTCACCGAGTCGATAGCTGATGAGGTCGTCGATGATCCCGCCGTCCTCCGCGCAGATCAGCGAGTACTTCGCGCGACCGATCGCGACCGCACCGAGATTGCCGACGAGCGCGGTGTTCAAGAACACGGCGGCATCGGGGCCTGTCACCCGAATCTCTCCCATGTGCGAGAGATCGAAGAGTCCCGCGGCCTGCCGCACGGCGCGGTGCTCGGCGAGCTCGGAGCCGTACCGCAGCGGCATGTCCCAGCCGCCGAAGTCGGTGAAGTGCGCGCCGAGCGCGGAGTGCTC
The DNA here is from genome assembly GCF_037145615.1 of Leucobacter sp. USHLN153. Taxonomy (NCBI): domain Bacteria; kingdom Bacillati; phylum Actinomycetota; class Actinomycetes; order Micrococcales; family Microbacteriaceae; genus Leucobacter; species Leucobacter sp. USHLN153. The sequence continues at coordinate 105,815 of NZ_JBBCXE010000005.1, read as the reverse complement.
CTCGTGCAAAGCGGTGCGCCGCGGGCCATCGGTGGCGATGTCGATCCCGGCGGTGTCAGTGGACGCAGAGCCAGTCGCGCCAGTGCCAGTCTCACCAGAGCGCGATGCCATCTCGTTCATGCTCGTCTCCTCAGTTCTCGAACGCCTCGGGCGCCGGGCAGGCGCAGACGAGATTACGGTCGCCGTAGGCGCCGTCGATCCGCCCCACCGGCGGGAAGTACTTGTCCGTGCGCAACGCGTCGACCGGGTACGCGGCCTGCTCTCGCGTGTACGCGCGATCCCACTCGCTCGTCACCACGCTCGCGGCGGTATGCGGGGCGTTGCGGATGGGCGAATCCTCGACCGCGATCTCGCCGACGATCATGGCCTCGATCTCACCCCGGATCGTGATCATGGCCTCGATGAAGCGATCGATCTCGTGGATGTCCTCCGACTCAGTCGGCTCGACCATGAGCGTGCCCGCGACGGGGAACGCGAGCGTCGGAGCGTGGAAGCCGAAGTCGATGAGCCGCTTCGCCACGTCCTCGGCGCTGACGCCCGACTTCGCGGTGAGCTCGCGGAGGTCGAGAATGCACTCGTGCGCGACGAGCCCGGTCTCTCCCGTGAAGAGCACCGGGAAGTGCTCGGTGAGGCGAGCCGCGATGTAATTCGCACCGAGGAGCGCGGTCTTCGTCGCCTGCGTGAGCCCCTCGCCGCCCATCATCGCGATGTACGCGTACGAGATCGGCAGCACGCCCGCGGAGCCGAAGAGGGTTGCGACGACCGGCACGCCGTCGCTCACGGAGTACGTGCCCGTCGGGTCGTTCGGCACGAACGGCAGCAGGTGCTCGGCGACGCCGATCGGGCCGACGCCGGGGCCGCCGCCGCCGTGCGGAATCGCGAACGTCTTGTGCAGGTTGAGGTGCGACACGTCCCCGCCGAAGCGGCCCGGCTGCGCGAGCCCGACGAGGGCGTTCATGTTCGCGCCGTCGATGTACACCTGCCCGCCCACCGCGTGCACCTGCTCGCAGACCTCGCGCACGTCAGTGTCGTAGACGCCGTAGGTCGAGGGGTACGTGAGCATGATCGCGGCGAGCTCGTCGCGGTTCGCCTCGATCTTCGCGGCCAGATCGCTCAGGTCGATGTGGCCCGACTCGGTGTTCTTGACCACGACCACGCGCATGCCGGCGAGCACCGCCGATGCGGCGTTCGTTCCGTGCGCGGACGCCGGGATCAGGCACACCGTCCGCTGCTCGTCACCCCGCGAGCGGTGGTAGCCGCGGATCGCGAGCAGCCCCGCGTACTCTCCCTGCGCGCCCGAGTTCGGCTGCAGCGAGACGCCCGCGTACCCCGTGATCTCGACGAGCCTGCGCTCGAGGTCGGCGATGAGCTCCCGCCACCCCCGCGTCTGCGACTCGGGCGCGTACGGGTGGATCCCGGCGAACTCCGGCCACGAGATCGACTCCATCTCGGCCGTCGAGTTGAGCTTCATCGTGCAGGAGCCGAGCGGGATCATCGTGCGATCGAGCGCGAGGTCGCGATCGGCGAGGCGCCGCAGGTAGCGGAGCATCTGCGTTTCGGAGCGGATCGAGGTGAAGTTCGGGTGCGTGAGGAATGCGCTGGTGCGCGCGAGTTCGCTCGGGAAGCCGCGATCCGCCGCCCCCGACGCCTCTGGAGACCCGGTGGCCTCCGGAGCGCCCGCGAGCTCCACTCCGAACGCGCCCACGACCGCAGCGAGGTGCTCCGCGGACGTCGTCTCGTCGGTCGAGACGCTCACGGTGTCGGCGTCGACGCGGCGCAGGTTCACGCCCGCCTCGGCCGCACGCGCGACGATCTCGTCGGCTCGGCCCGGCACGCTCGCGCGCACGGTGTCGAAGAACGAGCGGCTCGCGAGCGGGATCCCTGCCGCCTCGAGCGACTGGGCGATCGCGCACGCATGGGCGTGGGCGCGCTCGGCGATGGCAGTGAGCCCGTCCGCGCCGTGGTAGACCGCATACATCGAAGCCGTGATCGCAAGGAGCGCCTGCGCGGTGCAGATGTTGCTCGTGGCCTTCTCGCGGCGGATGTGCTGCTCGCGGGTCTGCAGGGCCAGCCGGTAAGCGGTGCGGCCGGCGGAGTCGCGGGAGACGCCGACGAGGCGGCCCGGGAGCGAGCGCTCGAGCCCGGCCCGCGTCGCGAGGTAGGCGGCGTGCGGCCCGCCGAAGAAGAGGGGCACGCCAAAGCGCTGCGTGTTGCCCACCGCGACGTCGGCGCCCTGCTCTCCCGGCGGCACGATCACGGTGAGCGAGAGCAGGTCGGCGATAACCGTGACCATGGCTCCGCGATCTTTCGCCGCCGCGATCACCTCTGAGTGGTCGACCACCGCGCCGTCGTCGCCCGGCTGCTGCAGCACGAGGCCGAAGATCTCGCCCTCCGGCAGCCCCTGCGACAGGTCCGCCACCTCGACCTCGAAGTCGAGCGCCTCGGCGCGGCCGCGGATCACGGCGATCGTCTGCGGGTAGATGTTCCGGTCGATCACGGCGCGGGCGGTCGCGGGCGCGCGGCCCGCGCGGCGCATGAGGAGCACCGCCTCGGCGGCCGCAGAGGACTCATCCAGCATCGAGGCGTTGGCGATGTCGAGGCCGGTGAGATCTGCCACCATCGTCTGAAAATTGAGGAGTGCCTCGAGCCGACCCTGCGATATCTCGGGCTGGTAGGGCGTGTACGCCGTGTACCAGGCCGGATTCTCGAGCACGTTTCGGCGGATCACGGGCGGGGTATGCGTGTCGAAGAAGCCCTGTCCGATCATCTGGGTCTTCAGCTCGTTCTTCGCCGCGAGCGCGCGGAGGTCGGCGAGGATCTGCTCCTCGCTGCGGGCGGCGGGCAGGTCGAGGGGCTCCGATTTGCGGATCGACGCGGGCACCGCCGCATCGACGAGTGCGTCGAGCGACTCGTGCCCGACGGCATCGAGCATCGCGCGGACGTCGCGCTCGGAGGTGACGCCGATGTGCCGGTCGGTGAAGGTGCGTACGGCGGGTGTGATGCTCACGAGGATCTCCGGTGGTAGTGACGCGGGGCGCCAGAAATACAGGGATCCTCCCCGCTCTGTACCGTGACCTGAGAGATTCGAACGTTCCGCTATCGCTGCGGGCGTCCTTGCACCGTCGGTGAGCGGGCGAATGCACGCTGCTTTCCAGAGTTGCCTCGCTGTGACGGTACGGAGGCCTGAGAGATTCCCGGGGAGGATTTGCTCCTACGGCGCCGGTGCCGTTGCCGGCGACCGAACTCTCCCGCCACAGCTTGATGGCCGATATTCACTTGGTTCGGCCGAGTCTAGCATCGCGGCGAGAGCGCGAATAGGGGCGTCGGGGCGCGCGGCTGCAGCTGGTCCGGCGACCGCACCCGCGCCCGTCAGACAGTGGATCGCCACACAAACGGAGCGACACGCCGAGAATCGATCCGCCCGTGTGGCTTTCCACTGTCTGATGGGCGCGCGGGCCGTGCGCTTGGGCGCGCACGGGCCCATGCGCATGGGCCGCGAGGAGCGGGGAGGCAGGCGGGCCGGGACACTCAGCGTGCCCCAGCCCGGCGCTCAGCGATCCGCGTCGCGCCCGTCGGTCGCCAGCAGCTCCTCTTCCACCGCTCCGCCGTACCCCTCCGCTTGCGGGTCACCGTGGAGGCCGCCCGACACCGCGTACTCCTCCTCCGGCGAGAGGATCAGGCGGTGCCGCGTGTACAGACCGAAGATGATCAGGCCGACGATGTACACGACGACGATTGCGACGATCGCGGGGCGGAAGGTTTCGTTAAGCAGGAACCCGAGGAAGATGAGCGCGGAGATGATCGCGGCTGCCACTGCGCCGAACACGCCCCACGGGCTGAGGTACGGGCGCTTGGCATTCGGGTACTTGCGACGCAGGATCACGAACGAGAGCATCTGCATGAAGTACGCGAGCACCGCGCCCCACACCGCGATGTTCAGCACGATCGCGCCCCCGACGCCGCTGTCGCCGCCCGTCAGCTCGACGATCACGAGCGCCGCGAAGCCGATGAGCGCACCGGCGAGGAGCGCCACCCACGGAGTCTGGCGCTTGCCCGTCAGCGAGAGCCACTTCGGGTAGTAGCCCGCACGCGAGAGCGAGTACATATTGCGCCCGTACGCGAACATGATGCCCTGCAGCGAGGCGAGCAGGCCGAACAGGGCGAAGAGCGCGAGCAGGCCGGCCACCCACGCGAGGTCGTCACCGAGGATCGCGCGGAAGCCGTCGAGCAACGGCTCGCCCGCGACGCCCGTCGCCTCAGCGCCCAGCACGCCCGTGTTCAGAATGAGCACGAGGAGGCCCGTCGCGATGAGCGTGCCGCGAGCCCAGAGACCGGCGCGCGGGATGTCGCGCACGGGATCGTGCGACTCCTCGGCGGCGAGTGGAAGCTCCTCGATGCCGAGGAAGAGCCACATCGCGAACGGCATGGCGAAGAGGATCGGCAGCACGCCGTGCGGGAGGAACGCGCTCTGGCCCGGATCCGCCTCGATCTCGAAGAGGCTGCCCCACTCGATCGAACCGCTCGCGAAGGCCATGATCGCGAAGAGCACGAGCACGCCGATCGAGATGATGGAGACGATGATCGCGAACTTCAGCGAGATTGCGGCGCCCGCCGTATTGAGGCCGACGAATGCGGCGTAGAGGATGATCCACCAGAGCCACGTGGGGAGGGTGAATCCCATGAGACCCTCGGTCACGCCGTTGGCGTAGCCCGCGGAGAAGTAGACGATCACCGCCGTGGTCGCGACGTACTCGATGGTCTCGGCGAGACCGGTGACGAAGCCGCCCCACGGCCCCATCGCCGCGCGGCCGAAGGAGTAGGCACCGCCCGTGTGCGGCATGGCCGCGGCCATCTCACCGATGGAGAAGACGAGGCCGTAGTACATGACGACGAGGATCGCGAAGGCGATCAGCATGCCGCCGAATCCGGCAGCCTCGATGCCGAAGTTCCATCCCGAGAAGTTGCCGGAGATGACGGCGCCGACGGCGAGCCCCCACAATCCCCAGACTCCCGCGGAGCGCTTGAGGCGCCGCTTCTCGAAGTAGCCGTCTTCGGCTGTCGTGTAGGTGGCGCCCGAGACCTTCAGGGTGTCCTTGGCCATATCGACCTCTTTCACTTCGTTGTGATGGATACGATCACTGCGACTATAGCCGCGCATTGGTCGTTTGGCACCACCTTTATCGGGCGGAGGCTTGCGGAGGAGCCGAGGGGCTGTGATGTAATGGTCTTCGCACCGACCTTTTCACCTCGGCCGCGTTCGCTTCGTTCACGGCCACGCACCTGCGACTCGACGACGAGCAAGGAGAGCACATGACCCCCGCGAGCGGAAATCTCACCCCGGACGAGCTGCGCGAGGCGGTCGCGTCGGGCGAGATCGACACCGTCATCGTCGCGTTCACCGACATGCAGGGACGACTCGTGGGCAAGCGCGTCTCGGCGCGTCTCTTCCTCGAGGACGCGATGGAGCACGGCGCGGAGTGCTGCAACTACCTGCTCGCGGTCGACGTCGAGCTGAACACGGTCGACGGCTACAAGCTCACGAGCTGGGAGAGCGGCTACGGCGACATGGCGATGATGCCCGACCTGTCGACGCTACGACGGGTCCCCTGGATTCCCGGATCCGCCCTCGTCATCGCCGACCTCACCACGGCGGGCGACCACACGCCGATCCCGGTGTCGCCCCGAGCCGTGCTGCAGCGCCAGGTCGATCGCCTCGCCGAGCACGGCCTCGAGCCCTTCATCGGCACCGAGCTCGAGTTCCTGGTTTTCGACGACGACTACCGCTCGGCATGGAAGAACGGCTACCGCGACCTCACCCCCGCGACCGACTACAACACCGACTACGCGCTCCAGGCGTCGACGCGACTCGAGCCGCTGCTACGCGACATCCGCAACTCGATGGATGCCGCGGGCATGTACTGCGAGGGCGTGAAGGGTGAGTGCAACCTCGGCCAGCAGGAGATCGCGTTCCGGTACACCCACGCCATCCCGACATGCGACAACCACTCGATCTACAAGAGCGGCTCGAAGGAGATCGCTGACGCGCACGGTAAGAGCATCACGTTCATGGCGAAATTCAATGAGCGGGAGGGCAACAGCTGCCACGTGCACGCGAGCCTGCGCAATGAGGCGGGCGATCCCGTGTTCGCCGACTCGTCCGCGTCCGACGGAATGTCGAGCATGTTCCGCCACTTCATTGCCGGGCAGCTCGCGGCGATGCGGGAGTTCACGCTGCTGTACGCGCCGAACATCAACTCTTACAAGCGCTACGCCGACGGCAGCTTCGCCCCGACGGCGGTGGCCTGGGGCCACGATAATCGCACCTGCGCGCTTCGCGTCGTCGGGCGCGGCCACGCGATGCGCGTCGAGAATCGCGTGCCGGGCGGCGACGTGAACCAGTACCTCGCGGTCGCCGGGATGCTCGCCTCGGGCCTCTGGGGCATCGAGCAGCAGCTCGAGCTCGGCGATCCGCTCTCGGGCAATGCCTACGCGAGCGATGTGGAGCGGGTGCCCACGACGCTGCGCGAGGCCGCGGATCTGTTCGAGCAGTCGGCGCTCGCGCGCGAGGTGTTCGGCGACGACGTCGTGGAGCACTACGTGCACGCGGCACGCATCGAGGTCGCGGCGTACGACGCCGCCGTCACGGACTGGGAGCGGGTGCGTGGTTTCGAACGTCTCTGAGCCGGGTCTTCCGGGCGCGGGCTCGGTTGCGGCCGGTGCCGGTGCCGCGGCTTCCGGCACCGCGGCTTCCGGCACTGCCGTCGCTCCCATCATCGGAATCACCAGTTACCTCGAGCAGGCGCAGACGGGCGTGTGGGACGTCCGCGCGTCGTTCCTGCCCCAGGTGTACCTCGACGCCGTGACCGAAGTCGGCGGCATCGCGCTCGTGCTCCCCCCGCAGCCGGTCACGCCCAACATCGCGCGCGCGATCGTGGCGCGGCTCGACGGGCTGATCCTTTCGGGCGGCGCCGACGTCGATCCTGCCCGCTATCGCGAGGTTCCCCACGAGCGCACCGGTGCGCCCCGCACCGACCGCGACGCATTCGAGGCCGCACTGCTCGACGCGGCCATCGAGGCCGAGTTGCCACTGCTCGGTATCTGCCGGGGCGCGCAGGTCGTCAACGTGGAACTGGGCGGCAGCCTGATCCAGCATCTCCCCGACCTCGTGGGCGACGACCGCTATCAAGCGGGCCAGGGCGTGTTCAACGAGATCGACGTCGAGGTCGACGAGGGATCGCGGATCGCCCAGGTGCTCGGCGACGAGCGCAGCGCGCGCGCCCACCTCTACCATCACCAGGCCATCGACCGCGTGGCCCCGGGCGTGACGGTCACGAGCCGCACGGCAGACGGCATCATCCAGTCGATCGAGCTCGATGCGCTCCCCTTCGGCGTTGCGGTGCAGTGGCACCCGGAGGAGAACCGCGAGGACCGCCGCCTCTTCCAGGGGCTCGTCGACGCCGCCACTACCTATCGTCTCGGCAAGGAGCACTCATGAGCTACACCGTCATCAACCCCGCGACCGGCGAAGCGGTCACCGAGGTCGCGCACGCGGGCCTCGAGCAGACCGATCGCGCCATTGAGGCGGCCCTCCGCGCGCAGCGCGAGTGGGCCGGCGTGGCGCCCGCCGACCGGGCCCGCGCGCTCCGCCGCTTCGCCGACGCCGTGGACGGCGACGTCGAGCACCTCGCGCAGCTCGAAACCACGAACTCCGGGCACCCCAGCACGCAGTCCCGCTGGGAGGCGGGGCACGTGCGCGACGTGCTCGAGTACTACTCCGCGGGCCCCGAGCGCCTCATCGGCCAGCAGATTCCCGTCGCGGGCGGCATGAACGTGACGTTCCACGAGCCGCTCGGCGTCGTCGGCGTCATCACCCCGTGGAACTTCCCGATGACCATCGCCTCCTGGGGCTTCGCACCGGCGCTCGCGGCCGGTAACGCGGTCATACTGAAGCCCGCTGAGTGGACGCCGCTCACGAGCATGCGCCTCGGCGAACTCGCGCTCGAAGCAGGGCTCCCCGAGGGCCTGTTCCAGGTGCTCGCCGGGCGCGGCTCGGTCGTGGGCGAGCGCTTCGTCACGCACGAGGCAGTGCGCAAGGTCGTGTTCACCGGGTCGACGTCGGTCGGAAAGCGGATCATGGCCGGGTGCGCCGAGCAGGTGAAACGTGTCACGCTCGAACTCGGGGGCAAGAGCGCGAACATCATCTTCGCTGACGCCGACATCGAGCGTGCCGCGGCGACCGCCCCCTACTCCGTCTTCGACAACGCGGGGCAGGACTGCTGCGCGCGCAGCCGCCTCCTCGTGCAGCGGAGCGTCTACGACCGCTTCATGGAGCACTTCGAGGCAGCGGTGCAGGGGGTCAAGGTCGGCGATCCCACGCTCGAATCGACCGAGGTCGGCCCGCTCGTCACCGAGGCCCACCGCGAGAGCGTCGCGGGCTTCCTCACCGACGACGTCCCCGTTGCGTTCCGCGGCAGCTGCCCCGACGGGCCCGGCTCGTGGTTCGCACCGACCGTCGTGACGCCCGAGCGCGGTTCTCGCATCGCGACCGAGGAGGTTTTCGGGCCCGTCGTGTCGGTGTTGCCGTTCGAGGACGAGGCCGACGCGCTGCAGCTCGCGAACGACTCCGAGTACGGGCTCAGCGGATCGATCTGGACGAACGATCTCGCCCGGGGCATTCGCGTTGCCCGCGGCGTCGAGGGCGGCAATCTCTCGGTGAACTCGCACTCCTCCGTGCGCTACTCGACACCGTTCGGCGGGTTCAAGCAGTCGGGCCTCGGGCGCGAGCTCGGCCCCGACGCGACCGAGCACTTCACCGAGACGAAGAACGTGTTCTTCGCGAGCGAATGACCCGCGACTCCCTCCCCGCTTTACACCTCCGCCCGCACCACACCCGAAGGATCCCCTCATGAGCGACATCACCCCCATCGATCTCACCCAGCGCCTCGCCGGCAAGGTCGCCGTCATCACCGGCGGCGCCAGCGGCATCGGACTCGCGACCGCGAAGCGCATGCGCGCGGAGGGTGCGAGGATCGTGATCGGCGATATGAATCCCGAGGCCGGCGAGGCGGCTGCCGCTTCGGTGGACGGGCTGTTCGTGCAGGTCAACGTGACCGACGAGGCGCAGGTGAACAACCTGTTCGACACGGCCGCCCGCGAGTACGGCTCCGTCGACATCGCCTTCAACAACGCGGGCATCTCCCCCGACGACGACGACTCGATCGAGATCACCGAGCTCCCGGCCTGGGAGAAGGTGCAGGACGTGAACCTGAAGAGCGTCTACCTGTGCTCCCGTGCGGCGCTGCGCCATATGACGGCTCAGGGATCCGGATCCATCATCAACACCGCGTCGTTCGTCGCGGTCATGGGCTCCGCCACCTCGCAGATCTCGTACACGGCGTCGAAGGGCGGCGTGCTCGCGATGACCCGTGAGCTCGGCGTGCAGTTCGCGCGTCAGGGCATCCGGGTCAACGCGCTCTGCCCCGGACCGGTGAACACCCCGCTGCTGCAGGAGCTGTTCGCGAAGGACCCCGAGCGCGCGGCTCGCCGCCTCGTGCACGTGCCGGTCGGTCGCTTCGCGCGCCCCGAGGAGCTCGCCGCGTCCGTCGCCTTCCTCGCGAGCGACGACGCCTCCTTCATCACCGCATCGACGTTCCTCGTCGACGGCGGACTCACGAGCGCGTACACGACGCCGCTCTAGGGAGTCAAGCAGTGACCGGGCCGGGTGACGGCATCGAACTCCTCGTGCGCGCGGTGCGACCGACGAACGCGTACGAGGAGACGATGCAGCGGCTGCTGCAGTCCATTCGCCTCGGGCTCATCGGCCCGGGCGAGCAGCTCCCTCCCGAGCGCGACCTCGCGTCGATGCTCAAGGTGAGCCGCGATACCGTGCGCGAGGCACTCGCGACGCTCGTCGACGCGAGCTTCGTGGTCTCGCGGCGCGGGCGGTACGGCGGAACGTTCGTCGTGGACTCGTTGCCCCAGGAGCTCCCGCCCGGCGCCACCTCCCGAGAGTTCGGCAGCGAGGAGGTCGAGGATGTGACCCGCCTGCGCCGCGTGCTGGAGGTGGGAGCGGCACGTGAGGCGGCGGGGCGCGACCTGCCTGCCGACGAGCGCGCGCGACTCATGCGGGCGCTCGAGGAGTGCTCGGGCTGCGCACAGGCGGATCACCGCCGGCTCGATTCCCGCCTGCACGTGCTCATCGCGGAGCTCTCAGGATCGCCGAGCCTCGTGCCGCTCGTCGCGAACCTGCGGACGCGCGTGAACGCGCTCCTCGACGCCATCCCGATGCTCACGCCCAACCTGTCCCACTCGAATGCGCAGCACGAGGCGATCGTGACCGCGATTCTCGCGGGTCGACCGGACTCCGCGGCCGAGGCGATGAACGAGCACATCGAGGGGTCGACGGCGCTGCTCAGGGGCTTCCTGTCCGGCGCGCCGAGCGGCAAGGCGTAGGGCGCGCGGGCGGCTGGTCACAGAGCCCATCAGACAGTGGATCACCACAAATACGGGGCAACACGCCGAGAATCGATCCGTACGTGGAGCTTTCCACTGTCTGATGGGTGGGCGCTAAAGCAGCAAGCAGCCATGCGCGGGCGGCTAGCTCGCGGAGGGAGTCGGCGCGGTCAGCGCCTCGATGACCTCAGCGGCCGTGCGCAGGCGCTCGATCCGCCCCACCCCCTCGCCCGCATCGACCGGCACCACCGTGTAATCGCCGGCCTCCACGGCCGCGCGAAACTCGGCGCGCGCAGCAGCATCCCGCGCCAACTCATTCGCGCGGCCGTGCCAACGGTCGATGAACGGGGTGCGGATCAGCCGCTCCGGGAACCGGCTCGGCCACGGCAGCTCGAGCGCGACGTCGAAGACCCGCGTCACGAGGGTGTCGCCGGCATCGCTGGCGAACATCACTTCCCGCGCGGCTGGTGGCGTGAGCGCCTCGGCGCAGGCCGCGAACGCGGTGCCGACCCAGGCTCCCGCCGCCCCCGCGTCGAGCACCCGCTCGAGGTCGGTCGCTGTCACGATCCCCCCGGCGGCGAGCACCGGCACGTCGACGACGGCGAGCACCGCCTGCAACAGCTCGTCGCGCGGCTCCTGGTGATCGCCGTGCCCGCCGCCCTCGCGGCCGCGCGCGACAATCACATCGACCCCGGCTTCGGCCGCGCGTTCCGCTTCCTCCGCGGTCGCCGCCTGCGTCACCGCGACGGCGCCGACGTCGTGCACCGCGGCGATCCACTCGGGCGCCCGCTCGGCACCCACCCAGTCGCCGAAACTCACCGAGACGAGGGCGGGACCTGCCGCGAGTGCGCGCTCGAACAGCACGCGATCCCGCTCGATACCCCACGCGACCAGCCCGATGCCGAAGGGGTGCCCGTCAACGCCCCCGATGTCCTCGCCGAGCGCCGCGAGCTCGCGCTCCAGCGCGGGGACCGAGGCGGCGCTTCCCATGCCGATCATGCCGAGGCCGCCCGCGCGCGAGACCGCCGTCGCGAGCTCGCCGCCCGCCGCGCCTCCCATTGGCGCGCAGACGACCGGCACGCGCAGCCCGAGGTCGCGCGCCCACTCCGTCACCCGTTCTGCACCCATGCCGCCACGCTACTCCTCGCTGGGCGTGCTGATCCAGGGCGCTCAGCCGCCCCGCCCCGCCCGTCAGACAGTGGATCACCACCCATTCGGAGCGACACGCCGAGATTCGACCCGCACATGGGGCCTTCCACTGTCTGATGGGCGCGCGCCCACCGGTCAGCAGCGAGAGCGCCCACCAGCCGAGGCCCGCCCCGCGTCACGCCGCGCGGTAGGTGAGGTCGCGGATGTGGCGACCCTTGTCGATGCCCTTCTGCTCAAAGGCGGTGAGGATGCGACCGTCGAAGCGATCCGCCCATTCCCCCGAGAAATCGCGAGCGAAGCCGGGTGCCGCGTCGAGCACCTCGCGCATCTGCTCCGCGTAGTCCTCCCAGTCGGTCGCGAGTCGCAGCACCCCTCCGGGCCTGAGCGCGCGGGCGGCGATGCGAGCGAAATCCTCGCTCACGAGGCGGCGCTTGTGGTGACGCGCCTTCTTCCACGGGTCCGGGAAGAACACCCAGATCTCGTCGACAGACCCTACGGGCAGGTACTTCTCGAGCAGCTCGGGCGCGTTCACCTCGGCGAGGCGCAGGTTCTCGGTGCCGGCGATCTCCGCGCGAATCATGGTACGCGCGAGGCCGGCGCGGAACACCTCGATCGCGAGGAAATTCGTGTCGGGGCGGGTTTCGGAGGCGTGCAGGATCGCGTGGCCCTGACCCGACCCCACCTCCACGACGAGCGGCGCGCTGCGACCGAAGATCTCCGAGGGGTCGCTGTGCGCGCCGTCGGCGACGCTGGTCGCGGCGGGCCCGTGCGGAATGTCGAGCACGTACTTCGCGTGGTGGTCGGCCCAGGCACGCTCCTGCGAGGGGGTCATGCGCCCGCTGCGTCGCACGAACGAGACAGGCTTTTCGCGGAACGTCGTCGGATCGAAGCTCTTGTACGGGAGGGGCTGCTGCTCGGTCACCCCATAACGGTAGTCGCGCCCGCGTGCGGGGGCAAAGCGGGGTGTTCGCCGGGTCATGTCCACGTAGGTGCCGGGGCCCATTGCCGCACGCGGGCCGCGCCGGCCGAGCGCTTTCGGCCGACCGCTACCATGAGAAGAGGAGTGCCGAACGAAGGGGTGCATCATGACCAGGCGGATCCTGCTGGTGAACGGGCCGAACCTCAATCTGTTGGGCACCCGCGAGCCCGAGGTCTACGGGGAGGACACGCTCGCCGACGTCGAGGCACTCACGTCGCGCGTCGCCGCGGAGTTCGGCCTCGAGGTGCGAGCCGTGCAGAGCAACCACGAGGGTGCGCTCGTCGATGCGATCCACGAGGCCCGCGAGGACTGCGCCGCCATCATCATCAACCCGGGCGCCTTCACGCACACCTCGATCGCGCTCCGCGATGCGATCTCCGGGGTCGCGCTGCCGACCGCCGAGGTGCACATCTCGAACGTGCACGCGCGCGAGGAGTTCCGCCACCACTCGTACATCTCCGGCGTCGCTGCCTGCGTCATCGTCGGCTGCGGTGTGCAGGGCTACGAGTTCGCGGTGCGCAGGATCGCCGCGCTGCTGGCGGGCTAACCGCCTGCCGCTTGCTCGCGCCCGCTGACCGCTACGGCGCGGTCGGAAAGATGTTGAATAGCGCTGGGTTGTGCGCGTAGACCAACACCGCAAACACCACCGCGTCGAACAGCAGGTGCACCGTGACGACGTACGTGAGCGACCGGGTGCGTAAGAAGATGTACCCCTGCACAAGCGCGAACGGAATCGTGAGGATCGGCCCCCACGCGCGGTAACCGAGCTCCCACAAGAACGACACGAAGACGATCGACTGCAGCACGTTCGCGGCCCACGCCGGGAAGTGCCTCAGCAGCACGGCGAACACCGTGCAGATGAAGAACAGTTCGTCCCAGATCCCGACCGCACCGACTCCGATGAACAGCCGGGCGACGAGATTCGGCGTGTCGACGACCGGCCAGTTCTGGTAGACGCCCGAGCTGATGAAATACCAGGGCAGGATCAGCCACCCGAGCACCAGCACCGCCGCGAGCCAGGCCCATTGCGCGGTCGTCCATCGCGCGCCCCGCGATCCGCCAGCGCTCCCGAGCCACGGGAAGCCGGTCGCGCGATCTCGGTAGACGAACCGCGAGACGACGTACGGCACCGCGACCGCCCCGCCGAGTGCGAGTGTGAACTTCACCATGGACCAGGTGTCGAGCTGCGCTGCGAGCGGAATCGTTCGGACGATGCCGAGCCCGATGACGATGAGGGAGAGGTCGCGGAGGAGTGACGGCGGGCGGGGAGCCGCGACGCCCGTTCGAGCCGGTGCGGGCGCCTGCGCGCGCCGCTGAGCCGTGCGACCCGCAACCGCGGCGAGCGCGAGGCCCACGACGCCGAGCGCGATCCCGAGCCAGATCCAGTGCAGCACGAACCACGCGGGCGCCATGAGGCATACCGACAGCGCGGCGAGCGCTGGTAGCGCGGACACGCTGGTCTCTGGCTCGCGCGCGCTGGGCCCCGGATTCGGCACGCGTCAGCTCATCAGGCTGCGCACCGGGGCGGGCGCATCAGCGAGAGGCACGAGCCGGTCGCCGACGGGGAACGGAAGGCGATAGCTCGAGACCGGAGCTCCGATGTCTCCGAAGTCGTCGTCCTTGAGCCCGATGCCGTCGGTCGAGACCTCGACGACGCGCACGCGCACCCACTCGCCCGCGCCCGTGCGCAGCGCGTATATTTCGGCGAGGTAACCGATCCCGAGGTTCTCGAGGTCTTCCTCCGCGTCGAGCCAGTCGAGCGGTGCCTCCTGCCGCGCGCGTCCCAGCAGGTCGTGCGTGACGAACCCGTCACCTTGTGGCACGATCCAGCCGACCAGCTCGCCGTCTTCGCGGCGCTGCGGCATCCAGGTCTCGGGAAGGGGCATGCGACGACCCTAGCAAGTCGACCCTCGAACCGATCACGAATGAAGAAGTGCAATGTTGGCGGCTCCGATTACGCTGACTCCATGACCACCACGCACATCGCAGACTCGCACGATCGCATCCGAGTGCAGGGCGCACGCGAGCACAACCTCAAGGACGTCAGCGTCGACCTCCCCAAGCGCCGCCTCACCGCATTTACGGGCGTCTCGGGCTCGGGTAAGAGCTCGCTCGTGTTCGGCACGATCGCCGCGGAGTCCCAGCGCCTCATCAACGAAACCTACAGCGCGTTCGTGCAGGGGTTCATGCCCTCGCAGAGCCGCCCCGACGTCGACGTGCTCGAGGGGCTCACCACGGCGATCATCGTCGATCAGGAGCGCATGGGCGCGAACCCGCGGTCGACCGTCGGCACGGCCACCGATGTCAATGCGATGCTGCGCATCATCTTCTCGCGCCTCGGCAGCCCACGCATCGGTTCCCCCAACGCGTTCTCCTTCAACGTCGCCTCGATCAGCGGGGCCGGGGCCGTCACAATTGAGAAGGGCGGCAAGAAGGTCAAGGAGCGGAGGAGCTTCGAGATTCTCGGCGGCATGTGCCCGACGTGCGAGGGGCGAGGGTCGGTGAGCGACTTCGCGCTCGACGAGCTGTATGACGCGGAGAAGTCGCTCAATGAGGGCGCGCTAAAGGTGCCCGGCTACAGCATGGATGGCTGGTGGGGGCGCCTCTTCGCCGACCTCTTCGACATGGACAAGCCGATCGGCACGTACACGGAGCGCGAGCGCGAAGACCTGCTCTACAAGGAGCCGACCAAGATCAAAGTCGAGGGCGTCAACCTCACGTACGAGGGCTTGATTCCGCGCATCCAGAAGTCGATGCTCTCCAAAGATCGCGAGGCGATGCAGCCGCACATCCGCGCGTTCGTGGATCGCGCGATCGTGTTCCACGACTGCCCCGACTGCGACGGAACGCGACTGAACGAGACGGCGCGCTCCTCGAAGGTCGCAGGCAAGTCGATCGCCGACGTCTGCGCGATGCAGATCACCGACCTCGCCGAGTGGGTGCGCGGCATCACCGACCCGGGCCTCGCACCGCTCATCGTGAAACTCGTCGACACGCTCGACTCGTTCGTGCAGATCGGGCTCGGGTACCTCAGCCTGGAGCGCCCGACCGGCACGCTGTCAGGCGGCGAGTCGCAGCGCACGAAGATGATCCGGCACCTCGGCTCCCCCATTACCGACGCGACCTACGTCTTCGACGAACCTTCGATCGGGCTCCACCCCCACGACATGCAACGCATGAATCAGCTGCTGCTGAAGCTCCGCGATAAGGGCAACACCGTGCTCGTCGTCGAGCATAAGCCCGAGATGATCGCGATCGCCGACCACGTGGTCGACCTCGGCCCGCACGCGGGCAGTGGCGGCGGCGAGATTTGCTTCGAGGGCACTGTCGACGGCCTCCGAGCGTCGGGCACGCTCACAGGCAAGCACCTCGACGACCGGGCACGGCTCAAGGAGTCGGTGCGCTCGGCGAATGGTGCCCTCGAGGTGCGGGGCGCGGATCGGCACAACCTGCAGAACATCGACGTCGACGTGCCTCTCGGTGTCCTCTGCGCGGTGACCGGGGTCGCGGGCTCAGGCAAGAGCACGCTCATCTCGAACTACGTCGCCAACCGAGAAGGAGTGGTCGCCGTCGACCAGGGCGCGATCAAGGGGTCGCGCCGATCCAATCCCGCGACCTACACGGGTCTCCTCGACCCGGTGCGCACCGCGTTCGCGAAGGCGAACGGCGTGAAGCCGGCCCTCTTCAGCGCCAACTCGGAGGGGGCCTGCCCCGAGTGCAAGGGAGCAGGCATCATCTTCACCGACCTCGGCATGATGGCGACGATGGAAAGCGTCTGCGAAGTGTGCGAGGGTCGCCGCTTCGCGGCCGAGGTGCTCGAGTACGCCTTCGGTGGCAAGAGCATCGCGGACGTGCTCGACCTGTCCATGGCTGAGGCGCTCGAGTTCTTTTCGGCCCCCGACACGAAGATCCCGAAGGCGGTGAAAATCCTCGGACGCCTCGTCGACGTCGGCATCGGCTACATCAAGCTGGGCCAGCCGCTCTCCACGCTCTCGGGCGGCGAGCGGCAGCGGCTAAAGCTCGCGATCCACATGCTGGAGGACGCCGATATCTACGTACTCGACGAGCCGACCACGGGCCTCCACCTCGCTGACGTGGAGCAGTTGCTCGGGCTGCTCGACCGGCTCGTCGATGCGGGCAAGAGCGTCATCGTGATCGAGCACCATCAGGCGGTGATGGCGCACGCCGACTGGATCATCGACCTCGGCCCCAGGGCCGGGCAGCAGGGCGGCACAATCGTGTTCGAGGGAACGCCCGTGGATCTGGTCGCGGCGCAGTCGACGCTGACCGGCGAGCACCTTGCGGCGTACGTCGGGCGTTAGGCGGCCTCGCCGCGATCCGCCGGTTCGAGCCCGTTCGGAGCCGTCTTCGGGGCGCTCCCGAGCTCCCCGAGCGCACGGATCAGCCGGTACAGGTCCCCCACCGCCCGCCTCCGCGGCGTGAGCACGAGACGCGGGAGGTGGAGCACGTCGTCGTCGGCGACCTCCGAGGCGAGCGGTTCCGAGCGCTCGATCGCGCCGGCTTCGCAGAGCCCGGAGAAGCGCTCGTTGAGATCCGCGAGCTCGGCATCGGTCGGCTCAGCTCGGAGGCGCAGCACGAGCTGGTCGTGCTGCCACCGCAGCGAGTCGTAGTTGCGCCAGAACCCGGTCACTTCGGCGATGGCGGCCTCGGGCGAGTCCGTGATCAGCACCCGATCGAGGTCGTTCACGGCGATGAGGCCCGATCCCGCGAGTTCCTCGGTCACGAACCGGGCGAAGCCCCGCCAGTAGGTGCCCCCGGGCCGATCGAGCAGCACGATCGGCTGCGGCTCCATCTTGCCGGTCTGCTGCAGCGTGAGCAGCTCGAACGTCTCGTCCATGGTGCCGAAACCACCGGGGAGGCAGACGAAGCCGCGCGACTCCTTCATGAGCATGAGCTTGCGGGTGAAGAAGTACTTCATCGCGACGTGGTGATCGGCGTCGCTCGCGGCGTCCAACGGCGACTCCTCGAATGGGAGCCGAATGGAGATACCGAGCGAGCGCTCCGGGCCGGCGCCCGTCGCCGCGGCCTCCATGATTCCCGGCCCGGCGCCGGTCACGACCATCCACCCCTGTGACGCGAGCTCGCGCGCGACGGACTCGGCGCTCCGCCACAGCGGGTCGTGCGATTGCGTGCGCGCGGATCCGAAGATCGTGACCTTCGGGATGCCGCGGTAGGGCGCGAAGAGGCGGAAGGCCGCGCGCATCTCTTCGACGGCCGCGGCGGTGATCTTGAGGTCGAGCCGCTCGGCGTCGTCATGGCCGAGCCCGATGCCCGCGCTGAGGATGCGGCGAATCAGGGTGCGCTGCGACGAGATCCCCGCCTCGTCGAGGAGCTGGTTCAGGGGTTCGGTGAGGGAGTCGGCGCTGTCGTTGGTCACGCGCCCAGTCTACGGAGCAGCGCGGGCCCTGGTTTCGTCATCGATGGGACGCGCGTGGCCGCTATTCCCGCGGGAAACGGCCACCCGCGTCCCATCGGCGCGGAATGAGCCCGGCGGGAGCGCAAGGCGCGCGGTGCGCGGGCCGTGCGCTACGCCGTGACGACCTCCGGCGCGCCGGTGCCGGCCGACGCGGGCATTTCGTCGGCGAGGCGGCTGGCCTCCGCGATCAGCGTCGCGACGATCTCGGACTCGGGCACGGTCTTAATGACCTCACCTTTCACGAAGATCTGGCCCTTGCCGTTGCCCGAGGCGACGCCGAGATCGGCCTCGCGCGCCTCGCCCGGACCGTTCACCACGCACCCCATGACGGCGACTCGCAGCGGCACGGTCATGCCAGCGAGGCCCTCAGTGACCTCCTCGGCAAGCGTGTAGACGTCGACCTGCGCGCGGCCGCACGAGGGGCACGATACGATCTCGAGCTTCCGCTCCCGGAGATTCAGCGACTGCAGAATCTGCAGGCCGACCTTCACCTCTTCGACCGGCGGGGCCGAAAGCGACACACGAATGGTGTCGCCGATGCCTTCGGAGAGCAGAATCCCGAACGCGGTCGCGCTCTTGATCGTCCCCTGAAACGCCGGGCCGGCCTCGGTGACGCCGAGGTGCAACGGCCAGTCGCCCCGCTCCGCGAGCTGTCGGTACGCCTTCACCATGACGATCGGGTCGTTGTGCTTGACCGAGATCTTGAAGTCATGGAAGTCGTGCTCCTCGAAGAGCGACGCCTCCCACACCGCGCTCTCCACGAGTGCCTCGGGAGTCGCCTTGCCGTACTTCTCGAGCAGTCGCGGATCGAGCGACCCCGCGTTCACGCCGATGCGGAGCGACACGCCAGCGGCCTGCGCACGACGGGCGATCTCCCCGACCTGATCGTCGAACTTCCGGATGTTGCCCGGGTTCACTCGCACCGCGGCGCAGCCCGCGTCGATCGCGGCGTATACGTAGTTCGGTTGGAAGTGGATGTCGGCGATCACGGGGATCTGGCTCTTCTTCGCGATGATCGGAAGCGCCTCGGCGTCATCACGGCTCGGGCAGGCGACGCGCACGATGTCGCACCCGGCAGCGGTGAGTTCGGCGATCTGCTGCAGCGTCGCGTTGATGTCGGTGGTCGGCGTGGTGGTCATCGACTGCACCGACACGGGAGCGTCGCCTCCGACCGTCACGGAACCGACCTGAATGGCGCGGGACTTGCGGCGCGGGGCAAGAACCTCCGCGACCTTCGGCATCCCCAAGTTGACTGCTGGCACGACCGAGAGTCTACCCGCGGGTCCTGGCGTCATCCCGAGCACAGCGCAGCGCAGCGAACGCGCTGCGAACGACACGCAGCGAGCTTACGCCCGGCTTACCCGAAGAGCGACACCGGCTTCACGATGTCGGCGTAGACGAGCAGCACCGTCATTGCGCCCAACACGATCGCGACCGCCATCGTGATCGGCACCATCTTCGCCGTGTCGATCGGACCGGGATCCGGCTTCCCGCGCAGGCGCGCGAAGCCGCGCTTCAGCCACTCGTAGAGCGCCCCGATGATGTGGCCACCGTCGAGCGGCATCAGTGGCACGAGGTTGAAGACGAAGAGCGCGACGTTCAGCGAGCCGACGAGCCCGATCATCGTTTGCGCGCGGGCCGCCACCGGCGCGTCCTCGAGGCTCGCGATCTCACCCGCCATGCGGCCGACGCCGACGACGCTGATCGGCCCGTTCGGATCGCGGGCCTCCGAGCCGAAGGCGGCGTTCCACACGTCGACCATGCGCTGCGGTAGCCGCACGATGATGCCCGCGACGCTCTTCACGTTTTCGCCGACGAACGCCGGCACCTCCGTAATTGGCTGGCGAACGTTCTCGCTCGCGGGCGTCGCGCCGATCATGCCGACGACCTCGGTGCGCACCGATCCATCAGCGTTCGTCACGACCTTGCCGACCGCGTCGGTCACGGCGCGCGCGTTCTCGACCGGGGTGAGGTCGACGGTCTGCTCGCCACCGTCGCGCTCGATCCGCACGCTGAGCGCGTCGTCGGGTGACTTTGCAACGAGCGTGCGGAATTGCTCCCAGCTCGCGATCTTCGTCCCGTCAACCGAGAGGATCCGATCCCCCGGGCGCAAACCGGCCGCGGCAGCGGGAGCGGCGGGATCGCCGGTGCCGCATTGCGTCGCCGTGCTCGACGCGGGCACGAGGCACTCACTCACCTGGCCGAGCGTGGTGCTGTTCTGCGGCACGCCGAAGCCGACCAGCACGATCGCGAAGAACACGAACGCCAGCACGAGGTTCATGATCGGGCCACCGAGCATGATGATGATCTTCTTCCACGGCGGAAGTCTGTAGAAGGTGCGGTGGTCCTCCCCCGCCGCGATCGACTGCGCGCTCGCAAGCCGCGCATCCTCGACCATCCCGACGACGCCGCGCTTCCGCTCCGGCGCCTCGCCCTGCTCCAGATCATCCGCCGTAGCGACTGCGCTCGAGGCGCCGCGCGGCGTCCCCTCCTGCACCACGGTATTCAGGAACCCTGTGGTCGACGCTCGGGGCGCCTCGCCGGGCTTCGGCGGGTACATTCCGGTCATCGCAACGTAGCCGCCGAGGGGGATCATTTTGACCCCGTACTCGGTCTCGCCGCGGCGCTTCGACCAGATCGTGCGCCCGAAGCCCAGCATGTACTGGGTCACCTTGACGCCGAAGAGCTTTGCGGGAACGAGGTGCCCGATCTCGTGCAGGCCGATGGAAACGGCGAGCCCGACCACGAAGATCAGGATTCCGAGCACGTAGAGCAGCACCTCAGTCACTTGCTCAGGCTACTGCGCGGCGCTGTGGAGTTTCGGGGAGGCTCCCCCGACTTCGCCGTCAACGAGAGCGGGCCGCGATAACCTGCTGCGCCCGCTCGCGGGCCCAGCATTCCGCTTCGCCCAGCGCTTCGAGCGTGAGCGCCGTCGGCGCGGTGTGTGCCTCGACCACGTCGCGCACGATGTCGACGATGTCGAGGAAGCCGATGCGACCGGCGTGGAAGGCATCGACGGCCTCCTCGTTCGCGGCGTTGAAGGCCGCCGGATACGTGAGGCGCGCCCGACCGACCTCCTTCGCGAGTGCCACCGCGGGAAAGGTCTCGGTGTCGAGCGGTTCGAACTCCCACGCACTCGCCGAACGCCAGTCGAGCGGAGCCCCGACGCCGGCGAGGCGATCAGGCCACGACAGCCCGAGCGCGATCGGCAGCCGCATGTCGGGTGGGGATGCTTGCGCAATCGTCGACCCATCCACGAACTCGACCATCGAGTGCACGATCGACTGCGGATGCACCACGACCTCGATGTCTCCGTAAGACACTCCGAAGAGCAGGTGCGCCTCGATGACCTCGAGGCCCTTGTTCATGAGGGTCGCCGAATTCGTCGTGACGACGCGACCCATATTCCAGGTCGGGTGGGCCGATGCCTGCTCCGGGGTGACGTCTCGCAGCTCACCGCGCGTTCGCCCACGGAACGGCCCTCCGGATGCCGTCAGGATCAGCCGACGCACCTCGCCCGCGTTGCCGGAGCGCAGTGCCTGGGCAATCGCGGAGTGCTCGGAGTCGACGGGCACGATCTGGCCGGGCGCGGCGAGGCCCGTGACGAGGTCGCCCCCGACGATCAGCGATTCCTTGTTCGCGAGCGCCAGCGTGCGCCCCTCTTTCAGCGCCGCGATCGTCGGGCCGAGACCGACCGAGCCCGTAATGCCGTTGACCACCACGTCGGCCTGGACGTCGCGGATCATGCGCACCGCCTCGGCCGCGCCGAGTCCCGTGTGCTCGACGTTGAACTCCTCGGCCTGCTCGCGCATCCGATCCGCGCGCGACCCCGCGATGATGCCCGACACCTGATACCGCGACGGAAACTTGCGAATGACATCGAGCGTTTGCTCGCCGATGGAACCGGTTGATCCCAGGATGATGACGCGTTTCATGGGTCCAGGCTAGCCGGGGCCACCGATACGCATCGGGTCAGGCGAAGCACAGCCGAAGATACACAGGGGACGAAGCGCACGGGACGACGCACGAAAGATACAAAGGGAACAGGCGACGAACCGCACGCGACGACGCACGGAACGACGCGCGAAAGACGCACAGAGGCGCATACGCACACGAATGCCCCCGGTACCGCGTGGGTGCCAGGGGCATTCGCTCAGAAGAAGCGCCGAAGCCTACTTCTCGTCCGAAGCCTTCGCGTCGTCAGCGTGGACGGTGCCGAGAATGTCGAGCACGAACACCATGACGTCGTCCGCCTTGTGCCCCTGCTGCTTCAGCGCGGCAGCGCCGTAGCCGCCGTCTTCAGCCGGCACGACCGAGATCACCTGGGAGCCGACCTTCTGCCCCTCGAGCGCCTTCTGGAAACCGCCGATCACGCCGGTCGTCAGGAAGTCGATCGGTTCGCCGCGGCTCCAGCTCGAGTCAAATTCCTCGCCGGTGCGCCAGATCACGCCGCGGTAGTTCACGTAGACGCGGTCGCCGGGCTGCACTTCCTCACCCTTGCCCTCGATCAGCGTGGCGATCTTCAGCTTGTCGGGAGCCTTGAGACCCTTCGGGATTGTGATCGTCGGCTCACCGTTCTCAGCGAGCTCGACCTCCGGGAACCCCTCGGGAGCGGCAACCGCCTTGCCCTCGGCCTTCTGCAGCAACTCGTCGTCGCTCAGCGTGCCGGGCTCGCCAGCGGCGGCCGCAGCCTCATCGGCGTCCTTGATCTCACCGAACTCCATCACGATCACGAGGGAGTCCTTCTTCGTGACACCCTCGAGCCCGCTCTGCGCCGGATCCGTGTCGCCGAAGACTTCCTTGTACGGCGCGGCGAGCGCAATCTGCTCGCCCTTGGTCGCGCATCGCACGCCCTCATAGGCCCAGCCGTTCAGCTGGTTCTCGTCGAGCGTCACCGCGCTGGCGGGAAGCTGCTGCAGCACGGAGCCGTCCGAGCCGTTGAAGAGGGTCATCGACGTCTGCACCGTCTGACCCTTCTCGACCACATCGCCCGAGCCCTCGGTCAGGACCGAGCGCTGCACCTCCTTCGCGGAGACGGGCGTCTTCGAGGTGAGCTTCAGATCATCACCGACTGAACCGGAAACCTTGATGCTCGCGCTGGCGTCCCCCTCGGCGAGGCAGTCGGTTCCCGAGGCATCGGCGTTCGCCGAACCTCCGCCGGCGCAGCCGACCATCAGCAGTGCGCCGGTGAGGGCGACCGGAGCGAGAGCGCGCGTCAATTTCACGGTGATAGCAGTCCTTCGATTCGCGGGGGCGGCCGGTCCCGCAAAGAAATGCGCGCAAACGGCCGGAGGTGCATCACGAGTATCGCGCACGGGTCTGCCTGTCCGCTGAGAGACTCCTATGGGAGTCCTGCACGAGCCTCGGAAGATGCAGTATCGCTCCGCTGCAAAATCAGTCAAAATCGCGGTACGCCGACCCCCTCAGGCGCGATCGGCGAGCGCCGCTGCATAGAGCTCTCGCGCAGAGAGTCCGGTCGCCTCGGAAACGGCCCGAGTGGCGTCTTTCAGCCGCTCGCCACCCCGCACGCGCTCCTGCACTTCGGCGAGCGCGGCCTCCGGCGACACCTCACTCGCCTCCGCACCGCCGACCACAACCACGATCTCGCCGCGCACCCCGTCGGCGGCCCAGGCCGCCAGCTCCTCGAGACTCCCCCGGCGCACCTCCTCGTGCAACTTCGTCAACTCCCTGCAGACCGCCGCGCGCCGCTCCGATCCGAAGGCCCCTGCTAGGTCGGCGAGCGTCGTCGCCAATCGAGTCGGCGCTTCGAAGAACACGAGCGTCCGCCGCTCGGGAGCGAGCTCACGCAGCACCTTGCCTCGCTCGCCCGATTTGCGCGGTAGAAAACCCTCGAAGGCGAAGCGGTCCGTGGGGAGGCCCGCAACGGCAAGGGCCGTGATGACCGCGCTCGGGCCCGGGATCGCAGTGACGGGTACCCCCGACTCCGCGGCGAGCTGCACGACGCGGAACCCCGGGTCGGAGACCGTCGGCATGCCCGCGTCGCTCACGAGCACGATGTCTTCCGAACGCGCCCGCTCCACGAGGCTCGCGGCGCGCTCATTCTCGTTATGATCGTGCAGCGCGATCAGCTCGGGCCGGTTCTCGATGCCGAGCAGCCGCAGCAGCTGTGCCGTGTGCCGCGTGTCCTCCGCCGCGACGACGGTCGCCTCCTCGAGCGTGCTGCGCAGGCGCGCCGAGGCGTCGCCGAGGTTGCCGATGGGGGTCGCGGCGAGGAGGATCATCCCCCCATCGTAGGCGGCGCATGGGTTCGATCCCGCTGAGCCCGGCGATCCCGCTGAGCCCGGCGCGCCGATGCGCGATCGGCGCGCCCCACGACCGGACAGAGCGCGACGCCGAGAGACAACAGCGCAGCACAGCGCCTCGGCGCGCACCCGCAGCGGCCGACCCGCGATCCGCCCCGCTCACCCGCGTGACTGGTAGACTCGGTCGGCTATGCACCCTGCGAGCACTTCCCACAGCCCGGCCCCGTCTTCGAACGCGCCGTCGCTCATCTCGCGCGCCGGGAAAGCGTACTTCCCGCTCGCGCTCGTCGCCCGACTGCCGTTCGCCATGATGGTGATCGGCGTGCTCACCCTCGTCGTCTCGGCGCGCGGCTCCGTCGAGCTCGGCGGCGTGAACTCGGCCATGGTCGGCATCGGTGTCGCGTGCTTCGGGCCGCTCATCGGCGCCGCGGCGGATCGCTACGGTCAGCGGCCCACGCTGCTCATCACCGCCGTGATCAACAGTGCGCTGCTCGGTGTGCTCGCCTGGATGGCGTTCTCGCCCGCGCCCGTGTGGCTGCTCTTCATCGTGTCCTTTCTCACGGGCGCGACCGTGCCGCAGATCTCTCCGATGTCGCGCACGAGGCTCGTGGCGATCGTGTCGCACGACATCCCGCCGCAGCGTCGACCCCGCACGCTCTCGAACCTCATGGCGTACGAGTCGGCTGCCGACGAGGTCATCTTCGTGTTCGGCCCCGTCATCGTGGGAGCGCTCGCAACCGCCCTCGGCGCGGGGGCGCCGATCGTGGGTGCGGCGATCCTCACCCTGCTCTTCGTCACGGCCTTCGCGCTGCATCGAACCGCGGCCCCCGATCTGTCGGCTGAGGAGCGCGCCGCGGTGCTCGCGCCGGCTGCTGAGCTGCGGCGACCGGCGCTGCTCATCACGGTCGCGGGCATCACGACGGTGGGTCTGTGCTTCGGTACGACGCTCACCTCGCTGACGTCGTTCATGCAGGATCGCGGCAGCGCCGAGAGCGCGGGCCTCGTCTATGGCGCGATGGGCGTCGGATCCGCTATTTTCGCGATCGGCGTCGCGCTCCTCCCGCCGCGTTTCTCCCTACGCGCGCGGTGGCCGGTCTTCGCGGCGTGCATCGTTGCGGGCACGCTGATGGTGCAGTTCGCGGACAACCTGCCGCTCATGGTTGCCGGCCTTGCGGTGATGGGCGTCGGCATCGGGCCGCTGCTCGTGACGCTGTACAGCTTCGGTGCGCAGCGGAGCCCGGTCGGCCGTTCGGCGACGGTGATGACGATGCTCGGCTCGGCGCTCATGGTCGGGCAGGCCGCGGGCGCTGCGGTGACGGGGACCATCGCGGCGGAGCTCGGCACGCGGGCCGCGCTAACGCTCCCGCTCGCGGCGGCTGCGCTCGCGCTTGTCGCGGGAGCCGTGAACTGGCCGCTCAGCAGGCCACGGGATCGCGCGGGAACCGGGCGCAACACGGCGCCCGTCTCGGTGGCGGCGCGAAGCGAACAGGCCTGAGCGCGGCCAGCGTTGCGGGGGCGGGCGGATCGCGCGGCGCGGAATACTGTGCGTCCAGTGCACGTTGCACGGGACATCGGCAGCCCCACCCATCAGGTGGAAGAATGGAGAACATGCCTGCTCTCGCTCAGACCGCCGCGCTCACCGGCGCGGACATCGCGGAACTGCGCGCCGGATTCCCGTACTTCGCGGCGAACGACCAGCGCGACGAACCCGCTGCGTACCTGGACTCGGCGGCGACCTCGCAGCGCCCGGCCCGCGTGCTCGACGCCGAACGCCGGTTCCTCGAAACCGCGAACGCGGCGGTGCACCGAGGCACGAGCGGCGCAGTCGGCGAGGCCACCGCGGCCTTCGAGGGAGCTCGCGCGGCGGTCGCTCGCTTCGTGGGGGCCGCGACGCCGGAGCAGATCGTGTGGGCTGAAAACGCGACCGACGCGCTGAATCTCGTGGCGCTCGGCATCGGCGAGGCGAACGCGGGGCTCGGAGTCGCGGGGAGCGAGCGATATCGACTCGAGCCGGGCGATGAAATTCTCGTGACCGAGGCGGAGCACCACGCGAACCTGATCCCGTGGCAGCGTCTCGCCGCGAAGACCGGCGCCGCACTGAAGTACATTCCCGCTCGCGAAGACGGCACTTGGACGCTCGACGACGCGCGGGAAGCCCTCACCGACCGCACGCGCATCTTCGCGTTCGGGCACGTCTCGAATGTCACGGGCCTTGTCGCTCCGGTCGCGGAGCTCGTCGAGCTCGCGCGCGCGGCCGGCGCCATCACCGTGCTCGACGCCTGCCAATCCGTGCCGCACATCCCCGTCGATTTCGGCGCGCTCGGCGTCGACTTCGCCGCCTTCTCCGGCCACAAGATGCTCGGGCCGAACGGCATCGGCGTGCTCTACGGTCGCGCCGAGATGCTCGACGCGCTGCCGCCATCGCGCACCGGCGGCTCGGCGATCACGAAGGTGACGATGGAGAGCGCCCTCTTCATGCCGGCTCCGCAGCGCTTCGAGCCCGGCACGCAGCCGGTGTCCCAGGTCGTCGGTCTCTGCGCCGCGGTCGCGTACCTCGAGGACATCGGCATGGAGCGCGTGGCGGCACGCGAGCACGAGCTTGTCGAGCGGTTGGTCGCAGGTATTGCTGAGACCCCCGGGCTGCGCCTGCTCGGCCCCGCCGACACGACGCAGCGTGTGGCGCTCGCCGCGGTGTCGGTCGATGGGGTGCACGCGCACGATGTAGGCCAGTATCTCGACGACCAGGGCGTTCTGGTGCGCGTCGGGCACCACTGCGCACAGCCGCTGCACCGTGCACTCGGCATCACGTCGAGCACCCGGGCCAGCGTGCATGTGACGACGACCGAAGACGAGGTGGATCGGTTCCTCGACGCGCTCCGCGGCGCACAGCGGTACTTCGGAGCGGAGGTGTCGGCGTGAGCGCGCTCGACGGACTGTACCAAGAGCTGATTCTCGACCACTCGAAGCGGCCGATCGGCAAGGGCGAGCTGCAGGCCGCCGCTGAGTCGCTCACGGCGTCGCACCACGAGTTCAACCCGAGCTGCGGTGACGAGATCGACCTGTCGATCGCGGTCGACCCCGAGACGGGTCGAATTGAACAGCTCGCGTGGGAGGGTCAGGGTTGCTCCATCTCAATGGCCTCGGCGTCGATCCTCTCCCAGCTCGTGCGCGACGAGACGCTCACGATCGAAGACGCACGCGAGCGCGTGGGCGCGTTCCGGGAGATGATCCAGTCGCGCGGCGAGGGCGAGCCCGACGAGGAACTGCTCGGCGACGCCGTCGCGCTGCAGGGCGTCTCGAAGTACGTGATGCGCGTGAAGTGCGCGATGCTCGGCTGGGTCGCGCTGGAGGCCGATCTCGCTCAGGTGGAGGCGCAGCGCGCGTAGTCGATTCGCGGTGTTGCCGCGGGTCGCGACTGAAGTGTGCTGCTGCGGTCTCGCCGCGGTCTGAGCTGATGATGTGTGCACAGGCTGCGATTTTGCGTCCCTGTGCGGCTTCCGGAGCGAGCGCTGTGCATAACCCCGAATAGCGCTTCGCGGCGGCGCAGGATCGGGGCATGACTCACACGCTGCACGATCCCCGCCCCGTCGTCCGGTGCACCACCACCGCCGATTTCCTTGCCGCGCTTCCCCGACTGACGGGGTTCACGGCATGCAACAGCATCTTCGTCGTCTGCTTTTCGGGCTCGCGCTCCGGGCAAGCCGTGCGGATCGATCTCCCCGAGACCGAGGAGCCGCAGGACTCACGGGCGATCCTCGACTTCATCAGCGAGCTTGCGAGCGACATCGAGAGTTCCAGCGGATTACCGTGCGCGCTCGCCATCGTCATCTCGACCGACGACACGTTCTCCGCGCTCGGCGACGCCCCGTGGCGCCGACTCGCCCGCCGCATCGAGCGACGACTGCGCCGAGATCGCGTCGCCGTGCGCGAGCTCTGCGTGCTGGCGGCCGACGGCTGGGTGAGTTTCCTTGACCCGCGCGCCCCGCGCTCGGGCCGGCCGCT
Organism: Leucobacter sp. USHLN153; assembly: GCF_037145615.1. NCBI lineage: Bacteria > Bacillati > Actinomycetota > Actinomycetes > Micrococcales > Microbacteriaceae > Leucobacter > Leucobacter sp. USHLN153. The sequence goes on along the minus strand of NZ_JBBCXE010000005.1, from coordinate 77,533 downwards.
CAGCGAGATCTCGGCGAGCCCGATCGCCGCCGATCTCGAGCAGCTCGGCCCGCGGCCCGAGCCCCTCGCCTCCCTCGGCGCGATCCCCGAGGTCGACGCGCAGCGCGCCGCGGAGGTCGCCGCCGCCTTCGCAGGGTTCGCGGCCCCAGACTTCCCGGCCCCGGAGAGTGACCCCCCGCTCTCTCCCGGGGCCGGGAACCTCGCCCATCGGGCGCTCGCCTGGATGAAAGACACTGCGGAGGTGACGCGCACCCTGCTCGGTGAGGAAGATCTCGACGCATTGTGCATTGCCGAGCTCATACGCTGCACCACCGACTCCGATCGCTGGCTCGTCCTGGCGATGGGCGTGCTCACGCGGCCGGATTTCCCCGTGGAACTCGGGCACGAGCACCCGCTCGGCAACTTCATCGGCGTGCCGATCGACCTGGATCTCGACCGCGGTCTCGGCACCGCTCGCAGCACGCAGGAGCTCCGCGAAATGACCGCCGCTGCGGGTTGGGCAGCGACCTGCGCGCACGGCCCCGTCGATACCGATGGGGTGTGCCGACGCGGAATGCACTCGCCGCCTCCCGGGTGGTCGATCTACCGGCTGCTCGCAAGCATCTGCCCGGAGTTCACCGAGCACGCGCGTTTGCCCCCGCTGCAACGACGACTCCTCGACGCGCTCAGCGCGTGCCCGCGCGAACATCGGCCCGGCCTGCTCGCGTTCAGTTCGTGGTTGTGGTGGCTCAGCGGCACCCAGACGGTCGCGCAGCGCCAGCTCGACGCGGCGCTCGAGATCGACGAGGCGCATGAGATGTCGCTGATGCTCCGTCGGCTGACGGATCAGCCGCTGTACGAACGGCTTATCGCGGGCCTCCCGCCCTCTACGCGCTCCCTCCCGCACCCGGCTGCGGACGCCGCATGAGTCCCCCGGCCTCGACCTCGGCCGAAATAACCCGAACGATGCGTTCGACCACCGGCTCGGGGATCGGCCCGGGCAGGGTGAATCGCACCGCGGTGTCGGCGAGCTCCGCGGGCATCCCGAGAGCGAGCAGCGCCTCCGACGGCCCGTCGTGCCCAGCGGCGCAGGCCGAGCCCGAGGACGCAGCGACCCCCGCGGCGTCGAGTGCGACGAGGAGAGACTCGCCGCTCACCCCGGGGAACACGAACGATGCGTGGCCGGGCAGACGCTCCTCGGGGTCGCCGGTGAGCCGGGCGCTCGGAATCGCGGCGAGGACGCGCGTCACCAGCGCGTCACGGGACGCCATGACCTCCGCGGCACGCCGGCCCACGTTCTCGCGGGATGCTCGCACCGCCGCGGCGAAGCCGGCGATCGCGGCGACGTTCTCGGTGCCCGAGCGGCGCCCGCCCTCCTGCCCGCCACCGTGCAGGAGCGGCTCGAGCGCGAGCCCGCCGCGCACGAACAGCGCGCCGGCCCCCTGCGGTCCCCCGAACTTGTGCGCGGCGACCGAAAGCGCATCGACGCCGAGCCCGGGCCATTCGTCGCCGCCCGGCTCTCGGCCGAACTCCACCGGGAGCGACGGCGCGGCCTGCACCGCGTCGCTGTGGACCAGGGCGCCGCGCGCTCGGGCCGCGGCAGCGAGACGCGGCACGTCCTGCACGGTACCGACCTCGGCGTTCGCGAGGCCGACGGAGACCAGCGTGGTGTCGTCACGGAGCAGACGTTCGAACGGCTCGATCAGCACGCGTCCTCCGGGGTCGACGGGCGCGAAGTCGAGATCGAAGCCGAATACGCGCTCGAGGTACCGGCAGCTCTCGAGAACCGACGGGTGCTCGATCGGGGTCGTGACGATGTGCCGACCGCGCGGTCGCGCCAGCGCGAGGCCGATGATCGCGAGATTGTTCGCCTCGGTTCCGCCGGACGTGAAGACGAGGTCGCTCTCCCGCGCCCCGAAGCTGACCGCGATGTCGGAGCGCGCGCGATCGAGCGTGACTCGCGCCCGGTACCCGGCCTGGTGCACGCTCGACGCGTTCGCCGCGTCGCCCGCGAGCACCTCCAGCATCGCTGCCCGCGCCTCGCTTCGAAGCGGCGCCGTCGCCGCGGCGTCGAGATACCAGCCTCCGTCCTCGGCGTTGGCCCCAGGCCCAGTGCCGACCTGTCTCTCAACCGCTGCGTCCACTGCGCCCACCTCGCGCGGGCGTCCCTCGAGCGTCACGATTCCCCGCTACTCAGCGTCGAGGCCGAGGTCGAGTGCGCGCGCGCCATGGGTGAGGAGGCCGACCGCGATCACATCGACCCCCGTCTCCGCGATCGCGGCCACAGAGCCGAGATGCACGCCGCCGCTCGCCTCCGTCACGGCACGTCCCGCGACGCGAGCAACGGCGAGCGAGAGATCGTCGGTCGAGAAGTTGTCGAGGAGCACGCCGGTGGGGCCCGCCTCGAGCACCGCGTCCAACTGGTCGAGACGGTCGATCTCCACGATGATCGACACCGTGTGGCCCGCTTCAGCGCGGAGCCGGCGCAGGGCGGCGGTCGTGGTCGCGTCGTCGATCGCGCCGAGCGCCGCGAGGTGGTTGTCCTTGATCATGATCGCGTCGGAGAGGCCGAATCGGTGGTTGCTCCCGCCACCCGCGCGCACCGCGTGCTTCTCGAGGGCGCGGAGCCCAGGTGTCGTCTTCCTCGTGTCCGCGATGCGTGCGGAGGTGTGGGCAACGGCGTCCACGAACTCCGAGGTGAGCGTCGCGATCCCGCTCATGCGCTGCGCGAAATTGAGCGCGACGCGCTCTCCCGTGAGCACTCCCCGGGCCGGTCCCTCGATGCGGGCGAGGGTGTCCCCCGCGGCGAACCGAGTTCCGTCGGCGAGGAGGTCCGCAAGCTGTACCCGCTCGTCGACCTGGCGGAACGTCTCGGCCACCACGTCCCCGCCCGCGAACACTCCCGGCTCGCGCGCGACCAGGCGTGTCGCCAGCGTGGCGGTTTCCGGGATAGCGAGCTCCGAGGTGATGTCGCCCCAGGGAGCGTCCTCGGCGAGGGCGCCGCGGACTACGGATTCGATGTGGGCTTTCGTCAGCATGCGGGTACGCTCCTGGGTTCGTGTGCGGGGTCGACGTGTGTGATGGCGGCGGCGACATCCGCCTGCGGTGAGCGGTAGGCCAGGCGCAGCGCGCGGCGGGCGGGAACGTCTGGTGACGGCTCGGGAAAGTCTGCTCGCCGATGTGCGCCCCGGGATTCCGTTCGAGCTTCGGCGGCGAACGCGATCGCGATCGCGAGTTCAGCGGCGTCGCGCTCCTCCGAATTCGCGAGCGCAGCGCTCGCCGTTCGCCGCGCGAGAGCTAAGCCTTCGGCATCGCGTTCGATGCCGAGGTGCCGCGACAGGGCGCGGGCAACCGTGCTCGCGGGCGCGGCGAGCGCCGCGCCCGGCGTCGCGGGCCCGGGGATCTCCACGGCGGGCGCGGTGCGCACGAGCGCACGCATTCCGGCTCCGAGCAGGTTCCAGGCGTCGCGCCGGGGGTCGTGACGCGCGGCGGCGAGGCCGGCGCGCTCGCCGAACACCAGTCCCTCCAGCAGCGAGTTCGAGGCGAGCCGGTTGGCGCCGTGCACGCCGTTCGCCGCGACCTCCCCCGCGACGAAGAGCCCGGGCAAACTGCTGCGCCCGTCGAGGTCGCTCGCGACGCCGCCCATCGTGAAGTGGGCCGCGGGCGCGACCGGCACGGCCTCTCGGCGCCAGTCCCAGCCGCGCTCGAGGAGTCCGCGGGTGAGCGAGGGGAAGCGCCGCTCGAGGGCTCCCGCTCCCTCGCGAGCCTCGATCTGCGTCGCGTCAAGCCACACCGCGCTGTCGCCGCGCTCCCGCATCCGACGATGTATCTCGAGCGCCACCACGTCGCGCGGGGCGAGCTCCTCCGCCTCATGCCGACCCCGCATGAAGCGCTCGCCCGAACCATCGCGCAGTACCGCCCCGGCACCGCGCACCGCTTCAGAAATCAGAAAGCCCGGCGCACGCGACTCTGCCCCTGCATACTCTGCCCCTGCATATTCCGGCCCCGACAACTCCCCCTCGTGCAGCGTCGCGCCAGGCCACTTCGCCCCGGAGGACGCCGCATCGCGGCTCACCGGCGCGAGCACCGTCGGGTGGAACTGCACGAACTCGAGGTCCGCGAGCATCGCCCCCGCACGAGCGGCCAGCAGCAGGCCCTGCCCCCGAGCGCCCGGGTGGTTCGAGCTCACGGAGTAGAGCGACGCATACCCGCCCGTCGCGAGCACCACCGCGTCACCGCACAGCTCTCCGTTCGCGGAATCACTCGCCCTGAAAGCAGATGCGACAGCAGCGCTCGAAGCCGGGCCACGGCCGCGTCCATGCGACACCGCATCGCGCAGCACCACCCCGCAGACCGCGCCGTCCTGCACGACGAGCGACGACACCTCGCTCCACTCCCGCAGCGCGATCAGGCCGGCATCGACGGCCGCTCGCACCCGCGCGGTCAGGTGCGCGTGCAGCACCGCCCCGGTCCTATCCCCACCGGCGTGCACAATGCGTTGGCGGCCATGCGCGCCCTCGAGGCCGAGCATGACGTGCCCGTCGCGATCCCGATCCGCTGCGAAACCATCCGCCAAGAGCGCTCGCATCGCCTCAGCGCCCGCTCGCACCAGCTGTTCGGCAGCAACAGCGTCCGTGAGTCCCGCGCCCGCCGAGAGGGTGTCGGCCAGATGATCGGCCACGCGATCCTCAGGCCCGATCGCCGCAGCGACGCCGCCCTGCGCGAGCGGCGAGTTGCCGGCCGCACGAGCATCGAGCGACCCCGCCGTCACGAGCGTCACGTCCGCGCCAGCGCGCACGGCCGCGAGCGCCGCGGAGCACCCCGCGACCCCCGAGCCGACGACGACGATCACGGCCGGGCCGCGAGCATCCGCTCGAGCGCGACGCGCGAGTCGCTGGCGACCGCGTCGGGCACGCGAATGCGGTTCGGGGTCTCGCCGGCGAGCAGCGACTCCAGAGTCCACGCGAGATAGGCCGGGTGAATGCGATACATCGTCGAGCAGGGGCACACCACCGGGTCGAGGCAGAAGATGGTGAGCTCGGGGTGCTGCTGCTGCAGCCGGTTCACGAGGTTGATCTCGGTACCGATCGCGATCACGCTGCCGGGCTCAGCCGCCTCGACCTCGCGCCGAATGTACTCGGTCGACCCCGCGCCGTCCGCCGCCGCGACGACGGCAGCCGGGCACTCCGGGTGCACGATAACGCGCACGCCAGGGTGCTCCGCGCGCGCCTGCTCGATCTGCGCGACCGAGAAGCGCTTGTGCACCGAGCAGAAGCCGTTCCACAGAATGACCCACGCGTCGCGCAGTTGCTCCGCCGTGTTTCCGCCGAGCGGCAGGTGCGGCCGCCACAGCGGCATCTGCTCCTCGGCGACTCCCATCGCGGTCGCGGTGTTGCGCCCGAGGTGCTGGTCGGGGAAGAAGACGACCCGCTGCCCGCGAGCGAACGCCCAGTCGAGCACGGCGCGCGCGTTCGACGACGTGCAGACGATCCCGCCATTGCGCCCGCAGAATGCTTTGATCGCGGCCGAAGAGTTCATATAGGTCACCGGGATCACGCTCTGCAGACCATCGGATCCTTCCCCGAGCACCTCGGTCAGCTCGCGCCAGCACTCCTCGACCTGCTCGATCGTCGCCATGTCGGCCATCGAGCACCCGGCCGCGAGGTTGGGCAGGATCACCGCCTGCTCTGGTCCCGAGAGGATATCCGCGGTCTCCGCCATAAAGTGCACGCCGCAAAAGACGAACGCCTCCGCCTCCGGGCTGCTCTTCGCCGCCTGCGCGAGCATGAACGAGTCGCCCACGAAATCGGCGTACTGCACGATCTCATCGCGCTGGTAGAAGTGGCCAAGGATCCGCACCCGGTCGCCGAGCTCCGCGCGCGCCTCGACGATCCACTCGTGCAGTTGCTCCTCGCTCGCCTCCCGGTATCGCGCTGGCAGCACGCCCTGCCGGGGTGCGTCGGTCGGGATCGCGTCGGCGACCGACGCCCCCGGCCCGTACCCCGGAGCGGTGTCGAACGACCAGGGAACCTGGGCCAGCTCCGAACCGCAGGTCGATCCGCCGACGGCCCGCAGTGCGATCGGACGAGTCGATCGAGGCCGAGCGGCACCGGGCAGCGAAAGCCCGGGAACGCCGGATTCCTCGGCCGCAGCTTCCTCGCGGGAGACGGCCCCGCGAATGAGTTCGTGAACGCTCGTCATGTCGTGCTCCTCGGCTCGGGTCGATCAGTGGGAAAGGTGCGCGCCGCGTCTTCGCGGAAGCGGTACAGGCGGGCGGGCCGATGCGGCGTGCCGGTTTCGCGCTCGCCGGTGTCGACGAGCGTGCCCTGCGCAAGCATTTGGCGTCGAAAGTTCGCGGGGTCCACAGCGCGCCCGAGCACCGCCTCGTACACGGCGCGCAGCTGGCCGATCGTGAAGGTCGCGCCGAGAAAGCGATGGGCGACCGCGGCGTACTCGGTCTTGCTTCGCAGCCGCGCGAGGGCGTACGAAACGATCTCCTCGTGATCGAACGCGAGCTCCGGGAGGCGATCGGCCGAGCACCACGCGACGTTCTCGTCATGAGGCAGTTCGCCGACTCGCGGCTCAGGAGCGGCGAGTGCATCGGGAGCGTCGGGAACGTCGGCAGCGTCGGGTGCCTCGTTCAGAGCGCCTTCGGCCGGCGCCGGATCGTCCCAGCGCCGTAACGGCCCGACGCCCGCCGCCCGGCCCCCGCCGCTCATCCCCGGCGTCCCACCTGCAGCGCTCCCGGCCGTCGCGGGTTCGCGCCGCTCCCCGCCCTCGGCCAGGTCAGCCTCGCCGTAGAGCGCCCAGTAGGCGATCGTCACGAGGCGCTGAGCGTCCGCGGAGCGTTCGATACCGCCGAAGGCGTAGAGCTGCTCGAGATAACCGGGCGCGTGCAGCGTCGCCGCGCGAATCGACCGCAGCGCCGTGTCAGCGAGCGTTTCGTTCCAGCGCGTCGGCCCGCCCGGCAGCGCCCAGCGCCCGCGGAACGGGGCACGGGTGCGGCGCACCAGAGGAATCCAGAGGGTGGTCGCGCCTCCTGGCTCGTCGGCGACGCGTCCCGCTCCCCCGGGAGCGCGCCGCGAAATGTCGTCGGCGTCGATGCGATACGCGCCGGCGGGCGGCTGCAGTGCGAAGGCGACGGTCGAGACGGCGACCGCAGGCGGCATGAAGCGCCGTTCGCTCGCGCTCGCCGCAGCGAAGCTATCCATGCGCGCCTCTCCTGCCGCATGCACACCACCCGGCACCACTTCGAGTCAGACTGACTTTAAGTAGCATCACCTTACAGATCGAGAAAGTCAAACCGGGCCCGGGTGATGCCGGCGCACCCTTTTTCCACGAAACCCTCGCGCTTCCGGCAATGCTGGGATAGGCTTTGGGGGTAAGACCAGTAATGCCGAACGTAGGGGATTCTCCAGCACGTTTTAACTGCCGCACTGTTGCGGCACGCTACCAGTCTCCACGTCGGCGCCGTCGCCGTGGTATCTCGGTCGCTCAGCGACCAGCAACACAAAGGAAATACAGTATGGCCACCGGCACCGTGAAATGGTTCAACTCCGAAAAGGGCTTCGGCTTCATCACTCCTGATGACGGAGCATCCGACGTCTTCGCGCACTTCAGCGCGATCCAGGGCAACGGCCGTCGCGACCTGTTCGAAGAGCAGCGCGTCGAGTTCGACGTCGAGCAGGGCCCCAAGGGTCTGCAGGCGAGCAACATCCGCGCACTCTAAGTCGCGATTGTGAAGTGAGGCGCGGGGGCGTGAAGCCCCTGCGCCTCACTTTTTTGTAGGCGTTGCACAGCGCCGTCGACACCAGCTTGCTGCATCAGTACAGTCGTGCGAGTGTCACCGACACGCGCTCGCTGCTGAGAACCAGCCGGGCGGCTCGGCCGCAGATCAGCGGGCCGACCCTGATTCGCCCGGGAGAGAGATGTCGACGCAGACGTACCCGCACCTGTTCACCCCGCTGCAGCTCGGCGCGATCACGCTTCCCCATCGCGTACTCATGGGCTCCATGCACGTGGGGCTCGAGGAACTACCTGGCGGCTTCGAGCGACTCGCCGCGTTCTACCGAGAGCGCGCTCAGGGCGGAGCCGCGCTGATCGTCACCGGAGGCGTCTCACCGAACACCGAGGGGCGCCTCACCGAGCACGCTGCGATGCTCGCGAGCGCGAGCGACGTCGCCGACCACCGACTCATCACCACGGCGGTGCACGAAGAGGGCGGCCGCATCCTGCTGCAGATCCTGCACGCCGGTCGCTACGGAGCACACGGTGACATCGTCGCGCCGAGCCCGCTGCAGGCGCCGCTCTCCCCCGTCACGCCGCGGGAGCTCACGGACGCCGACATCGAACGGACCGTCGAGGACTTCGCCCGGACCGCGAAGCTCGCGCGCGACGCCGGCTACGACGGTGTCGAGATCATGGGCTCCGAGGGCTACCTCATCAACGAGTTCACCGCACCTCGCACGAACCAGCGCACCGACCGCTGGGGCGGCGACGCTGCCGCCCGAGCCCGCTTCCCCCTCGAGATCGTGCGCCGAGTGCGCGCGGCGATCGGCGACGACGGCATCCTGATCTACCGGCTCTCCATGCTCGACCTCGTGCCCGACGGCTCCGAGCTCGACGAAGTCATTGATCTCGCGCGCGCGATCGAGGCCGCGGGAGCCTCAATGCTCAACACCGGCATCGGCTGGCACGAGGCCCGCGTCCCGACCATCGCGAGTTCCGTGCCGCGGGGCGCGTTCGCCTGGGTGACGCATCGCATTATGGGCGCGGTATCGATCCCGGTCATCGCCACGAACCGCATCAACACCCCCGAGGTGGCGGAGCGCATCCTGGCCGAGGGATCCGCCGACATGGTCTCCCTCGCGCGCCCGTTCCTCGCCGATCCGCAGTTCGTCGCGAAGGCGCGGGACGGCGCTCCCCAGCGCATCAACACTTGCATCGGCTGCAATCAGGCGTGCCTCGATCACACGTTCGCGGGCAAGGTCGCCTCCTGCCTGGTGAACCCGCGGGCCGCCCATGAGACGGAGCTCGTGATCGCCCCCGCGATCCGCCGCCGCATCGCGGTCGTGGGCTCGGGGCCCGCCGGCCTCGCGTGCGCGACCACGGCGGCCTCGCGCGGCCACGACGTGGTGCTCTTCGAGGCCGGCGAGCGCGTCGGCGGGCAGCTCAACGTGGCCCTGCAGGTGCCGGGAAAGAGCGAGTTCCGCGAGACGCTGCGCTATTTCGGGGTGCGGATCGCGGAGACCGGCGTCGAGCTGCGCCTGAACGAGCGGGCGACCGCCGAGAGCCTGTTCGCGGGCGGATTCGACGAGATCGTGCTCGCGACGGGCGTGCTCCCCCGCCGCCCCGAGATCCCGGGGCTCGATCACCCGAGCGTCGTCGGCTACCTCGACGTGCTGCGCGATCGGGTGCCGGTCGGCGAGCGCGTCGCGATCTTGGGGGCGGGCGGCATCGGCTTCGACGTGGCGGAGTTCCTGACGAGCGAGGGCGAAGAGGATCCCGGGGACGTCCCCGGCTTCCTCGCCCACTGGGGTGTCGACACCGAATACGCGCGCCGCGGCGGGCTCACCGCGGTCGCGGAACCGCGGGCTCGGCGCTCGGTCGTGATGCTGCAGCGCAAGGCGGGCAAGCTCGGGGCGCGCCTCGGCAAGACGACCGGCTGGATTCACCGCACGGAGCTCGCTCGCCGAGGCGTCGAGATGGTCGCCGGTGTCGAGTACCGCGGAATCGACGACGCGGGCCTGCACGTCGGGGTGGGCGGCGAGGCGCGCACGCTCACGGTCGACTCGATCGTGCTGTGCACGGGGCAGGATCCGGCGCGAGAGCTGCACGCGGAGCTCGCTGCGCGCGGCATCGACGCGCACCTCATTGGCGGGGCCGACGTCGCAGCGGAGCTCGACGCGAAGCGCGCGATCGACCAGGGGACGAGGCTCGCGGCCGCACTGTGAGCGGTGCCAGTGAGGCCCACCCTCGTGGCGCGGCCCGCGTGGCCCACCCGAGAGCGAAGGGAACTGCACCTAGCTCAGGAGCTTCTCGACCGCCGCGATCGCGTCGATGAGCATCTTGTCGAGCGGGTAACGGCCCGCGCCCCGGTTCGCCCAGCGCCACACCGTGCCGACGAGCCCCGCGGCGTATCCCGCTGCTACGATTTCCGCTCGCAGTTCGTCGACGCCGTCTCGCCGGAGCCGCCCCGCGATCGCCTCGGAGATGCACCATTGCCGTTCCGCGCGGCCCGCGCCGAGCTCGGCCTCGACGCCCATCGTGCGGGACTCGACGACGGCGAGCGCGAGGGTGTCGGGCTGTTCCCCCGCTGCGAACGCCCGCAGGGCCTGCGGGAGCGGCGTGCCACGGTCAGCGAGCGCGCTCGTGAGCGCGCTGATCCGCTCATCGAAGACGTGCCAGACGACGTCGGATTTCGAAGCGAAGTAGTTGAAGAAGCTGGAGCGGCTGACCCCCGCCCGCCGCGCGATCTCCGTTACCGAGGCTTCCTCGTACCCTCGCTCGAGAAAGAGCTCGCACGCGGCGTCGGCGAGGATCTCGCGCGAGGAGGCGCGCGGCCGGCCTCGGGACGCAGTCATCCTCCTACTGTATCCAGGCTGCACCGGGGCCCGTTAGACAGTGGATCACCGCTCGCTCGGACGACTCACCGGCGTGTCGGCCCGCACGTGGAGCTATCCACTGTCTGGCGGGCGCGGTGCAGAGCAGCGCGGACTGCAGAGCGTGTGCGACGCGAACGGGCGCGGAGCACAGCGCGCGGGGGCTCAGAGGTGCTTGCCGCCGGTCACGGGAACGACGGCGCCCGAGACGTACGAGGCCTCCTCGGACGCGAGGTACACGTACGCGCCCGCGAGTTCGGCCGGCTGCCCGGGGCGCCCGAGCGGCGTATCCGCGCCGAACTTCACCTGCTTCTCGTCCCAGCCGGTCGCCGGAATCAGCGGCGTCCAGATGGGGCCGGGGGCGACCGCGTTGACGCGCACGCCCCGCTCTCCCTGCTGCTCGGCGAGCGCCTCCGTGAACGCGACGAGACCCGCCTTCGTCATGGCGTAATCTAGCAGGTCCGGCGACGGGCTGTAGGCCTGAATCGAGGCGGTGACGATGACGCTCGAACCGGGTCCGAGGTGCGGAGCGGCCTCGCGGAAGAGCAGGATCGGCGCGACGAGGTTCGTCGAGAAGACGTTCTCGATGGCATCGCGCGAAACCTGCGCGTTTTCGTCGCGCTCCCGCTGCGTGCCTGCGTTGAGCACGAGAATGTCGAGACCGCCGAGCTCCCGGACGGTGCGCTCCACCGCTTCGACGCAGTCGCTTTCACGGCGCAGGTCGACCGGCAGGAGCACGCCCCTCCGGTTTGCGAGCTCGATCTGCTCGAGCGTCGCCTGCGCGTCCTCGTGTTCCTCGGGGAGATACGCGATCGCGACATCGGCGCCTTCCCGCGCGTAGGCGATTGCGACAGCGCGGCCGATGCCTGAGTCGCCGCCAGTGATCAGGGCGCGCATGCCGGCGAGGCGCCCGGACCCTCGGTAGGTGTCCTCCCCGTGGTCAGGCTGCGGCTGCATTGCACCGGTCAGGCCCGGCTGCGATTCCTGCTCCTGCTGGGGCAGCGGGGCGCTCGGGTATTTGGTTCGCGGATCGAGATTCGGGGTCATCGGGTCTCCTCCAGGTGTCGTGTGGTGTCAGCGGCTGAGAGCGCTCGGTGCTCGAGCTCAGTGCTCGCGCAGCTTCTTGATGAGCTCCGGCTTGCGGAGCTTCGAATAGCCCGAGAGACCAAGCTCCTTGGCGCGCTGCTTGAGTTCGGGAACGGTGCGCTCGTCGTAATCTTCCGCGTGGCCGCCGCGCTTGCCGACCTTCGAGCGGCCCTCCTTCGCGGCCGCGTTCGAGATGCGCGCGGCCTTCTCCGCGGAGTTCCCCTCGTCGCGGAGTCGGTCGTAGAGCTCGGGATCCTTCAGCTGCGGTGTCTTCGTTTTCGGCATGAATCGTCCTTTCGTCGTGCCGAGCGTATGTCGCTCCCGCTCCGCCGACGAGCCCCTCGACATAGGCACGCGCGCTCGTTAGCCTGAGTCGGCTCCGACCCAGTTGCGGCCCGCTCGAGGCCGCCCCGGCTATCCGTTTCAGCGTGACCTCGGAGACACATCAGCGGCACCTCTGCGCTCCTTGGGAAAAAGCCGGACACTGTGCATGATTCTTAACCGACGCTCCCCCCGGAGCGCAAGGGCCTCTGCTCACGAGGAAGCGGAGCGTACGCTCTGGTGAACGCAGGGGTGGTGGGACTGATAACCGAGGTCTGCGCCCAAAGCGGTGCTCGGATAGTTCGACCGTCACGCCGCGCCCGAGCAACAATCATGAAGGGACCGCACCGTGACCGAACTCGCTTTCGAGCCTCACTTCGGCATCACCGAAGAGTTGTCACACCTCGAATCCTCGCACGATGGGAAGCGCCCATTCGGCGCGTTCGAAATCGCGCCGCTCGAGTCGATGTACGACCTCGAATCGATGCTGCGCCGCTACCCGGAGCTCCACATCCGCTACTCGGAGGGTCCGGAGGCTGACAGCGAGCGCGGCAGCGTCGACACGGAGAGCGGGCTCGAACTCCCTGGCATTTCGGTCAACCCCCTGCAGCCTGAGCGCTGGTGGTTTCGACCCGTCGCTGACTGGCTCGCGAGACAGGTCTGCCAATACCGGCACCTGCAGGAGCGCAACCCGCAGCGATTCCCTTGGGTGCTCACGGGCCACTTCGTCGGGCGCGGCCCTGACTGCGAACCGCTCCTGAAGAACGTCGTGCCCATCGCTCGTCTCGGAGGCGGAGCGATCAGCGAAGCCGCCGAGCGATACGAGCGGCGGTTCGATGCGGGGAAGGGCCCGGAGGGCCGGGAAGACTAGCTCGCGGCGAGGTCGCTCGTCGCGGGCCCCTCGAGGATCGTGCCGTCCGCGGCGAAGCGCGATCCGTGCAGCGGGCAGTCCCAGCTGCGTTCTGCGGGATTCCAATTCACGATGCCGCCGAGGTGTGTGCACACCGCGGATACGCGGCACTCACGCCCATCGACCTGCGCGACGGCCACCGGCTTCCTTCCCTCGCGACGAACGGAGCCCTCGCCCTCGGCGAGTTCGCCCTCCGACCCGCCGAGCATCGCACCCGCCCAGTCCGCAACGACATGCCCCGCAACGCTCGCGTTCACGCGCGCCGCGTCAGCAACCCCGGCGACGCCCGGCGTCGTGCGCCGATAGACGTCGGCCCAGTCCGTGCGCCCGCCGAGCATCTGCGAGGCGATGGCGAGACCCGAGGCGACCGCGTTGGTCATGCCCCACTTGTTGTAACCGGTCGCAGCAAACACGCGGTCGTGACCACCGGGAAGCGGGGCGGCGTAGGGCGCTGAGGCGTGACGCCGGTAATCCTGCGCCGCCCACCACGTGACGCGCGGGCCCGCATGGAGGTTCGCCTTCGCGAACGCGTCGAGATCCGCCAACGCTCGCCGGGTGTCACCGCCGCGACCCGTCGTGTGATCGCCACCACCGACGAGCACGAGCGTCTCGCCGGAAGCGCCGCGGGCCGTCCGCAGCGAACGGCTCGGCTCATCGATCGACACGTGCATGCCGCGCGGCACATACGCCTCGGGCACCGAGTACGCTCCCACGAACGAACGGTTCGGCTCGACGCGGGCGAAGAACATACCGCGGTCGAGGATCGGCACGCCCGTCGCCAGCACGCAGCGGTCCGCCGTGGCCACGCCGAGCGGGGTATTGAGCCGCACCCGCCGTGACGGTCCACCCGCGTCGTCGCCCCGCGTTCCGCTGACGTTCGCACCCGTCACCCGCACGCCCTCGTGCAGCTCCCCGCCGCGCGCGAGCAACTCGGCGGCGAGCGCCGCGAGCACGTCGATGGGCTGCAGCTGCACCTGGTCCGGCAGGGCGATCGCGGCTGCAACCGCGAACGGCAGGCCCGTGTCGGTCGTCCACTCCGCGCCCACCCCTGCCGTCTGGCAGGCCTCGAGCTCTTGCTCGAGCGCGCTGCGCTGCGACTCCGAGTGCACGAAAGTGACCGCCCGCTGCCGCTCCACGGGCATCCCGAGGTGTTCGAGTTCGCGCACGAGCCACGCCTGACCCTCGCGGTTGCCCTCGGCGTATTCGCGCACGGCCTCGTCACCAAGGTGTGTGCGGAGCGACGAGTACACGCTGCCCTGCAGCAGGCTGAGTTTGGCGGTCGTATTGCCCGTCGCCACGGCGCCCACCGTGCGGGCCTCGAAGACGGCGACCCGCTGACCCGCGCGAGCGAGCAGCACCGCGGTGACGAGCCCGGTGAGACCGGCTCCCACCACGATCGTGTCGTAGGGTCTGTCGAACGTCGGCCGGGAATCGGACGTCGGGATGGGTGCGCCGGTGAGCTGCCACAGAGAAGCCATGCTCCGACGCTACGTGCCGTGCGGCGCCCGCGCAGCCCCTTGACACCGCGGGGCGCGACCGGTTGAGGAATGCTAGGCGACTGCGAGCACTGGGTCAAGGCGCTCCCCGAGAACCGGAAGTGCGGCGAAGCTGATGCTCTGGGCCGCTCCGCTTGCATGCTGCGGCCCCGCCGAATTTGCGAGCGAAACCGGTGCCCGCCCGGCTTCGCTCGTCGCCCCTGAAGGAGGCTCATGCTTGCTCCGAACCCCGCATTCGACCGAGATGAATTCCCGCCTCGCAGCGGAAGCACGCGCGCTAACGCCGACGTCGCGCGCAATGCGCACGCGCTCGCGCTTCTCGAAGCTGCGGCACGCTCGGGGCCCGAGCGGCGCCGACGCCTGCAGCAGCGCGTCATCGTGGAGTACCTCCCGGTGGCACGCTCGATCGCGAATCGTTTTCGGGGTCGCCCCGACGACACCGCAGACATCGTCCAGGTCGCCTGCATCGGGCTCGCCAAGGCGGTGCAGCGCTTTGACCCGAGTCTCGGCGACGACCTGGTGTCCTTCGCGGTGCCGACCATTACGGGAGAGATCAAGCAGTACCTGCGCGACACCTCATGGATCGTGCGCCCACCCCGGCGTCTGCAGGAGCTCGCGCAGGAGGTGCCCGCGGTGCAGGATCAGCTCGAACGGGAGCTCTGCCGCACCCCCGGCGTCGCAGACCTCGCGGGCGCGCTGCATCGTCCCGCGCCGCTCATCGCGGAAGCCCTGCAGTGCGCCGCGTCCCGCGCCCCGCTCTCGCTCGACGCTCCCCTCGGTCAGGGCGATGACACCGCGTCACTCGCTGAGATGCTTCCGACGACGGATCCAGGGTTCTCTCGCACCGAACTCGCACTGACGCTCGAGCGCGCGTCGCGGGTGCTCACGAGCGAGGAACGTCGCGTGCTCAACTTGCGCTTCGAGGATCAGCTCACTCAGGACGAAATCGCCATTGAGTGCGGCATCAGCCAAATGCAGGTCTCGCGGATGCTCACGAACATGCTCGCGAGGCTCCGGGCAACCCTGGTCGCCGAAATGACGGTGGTCTAAACGATGGTCTAGCGCTTACGCGACCCGTCGAGGGAGCACGCGTCGCGCTGCCGCGATGACATCGGCCGCGCTCACCGCGAGGAGCGCGGGGTCCGGATCCGTCGCGAAGGCCTCGCCGCGCCGCGCCGAGGCGTCCGTCAGCACGATGTGGGGCCCCGGAGGCGGCCCCCACTCCTCGGGGGACGCTGGCCCGAAGATGATGACCGAGGGGATGCCGTACGCCGACGCGAGATGGCCCGCCCCGGTGTCGGCGGTCACCACGATCACGGCTCGCGCGACGACCGCCGCGAACTCCGCGAGGCCGATACGCCCCGCGAGCACATCATCCTCGGCGAGGCCCGCCAGTGCGGCCACCTGTTCCGCGCGCTCGCGATCCCGCTCGTCCCCCGTGACGACGACGTGATGCCCGGCCTCGACCAGCGCGCGGGCGACCTCGGCGAAGCGCTCGACCGGCCACTGCCTCGAGCCGTAGAACGCGCCCACGTGTATGACGGCCGCTCCGCTCACCGGGGGCAGCGCCTCGGGCACCGCAATCCGCACATCGTCAGCGTCGGCGGGAGCGCCCGCGGCCCGCACGAGCCGGGCCCACCGTTCGCGCTCGAGCATGCCGTCGACCCACAAGGGAGGTAC
This sequence comes from Leucobacter sp. USHLN153, assembly GCF_037145615.1. Classification (NCBI taxonomy): domain Bacteria; kingdom Bacillati; phylum Actinomycetota; class Actinomycetes; order Micrococcales; family Microbacteriaceae; genus Leucobacter; species Leucobacter sp. USHLN153. The sequence goes on along the minus strand of NZ_JBBCXE010000005.1, from coordinate 61,460 downwards.
GGGGTCTTCGGGCCCGGGCGGGGTCGCTCCGGTGTCGCTCGGCACGTGATGCACGATCCGCACCCGAGGCTCGAGCGCGTCGATGACGGTGCGACTCTCGGGCCCGTTGCCGTGCAGATTCACGGCGATGTCGACCTCGCCGGGAGCGAGCGGCAGCAGCTCGTCGAGGCCCGGCGTCGGCAGCAGCTCGTCGACCGCGTCGACCAGCCGCACGATCGGAGACAACCATCCGGGCGCTGCGAGCACGATCCGGTGATCCGGAAAGCGCTTTCGGAGCCCCCTGAGCGCCGGGACCGCGACGAGCAGGTCCCCGAGTTTGAGCGTGCGCAGCACGAGCAGCGTCGGTTTCGGCCGATGCGACATGCAGTTCCTCCCCCTGCGCGGCCGTAACCAGCCGCATTGCCCTCTGGACTACCGCACTGCTCAGCGCCGCGCAAGGGGTCGGCGACCTCGTTTACTCCTGCTGCTTCGGGGCATGGGTGAGATATGAGTGAAGCCGAGGAAGCCGCGCAAGCGCCCGTGCTCGCGGTGCTGTTCGACCGCGATGACACGCTCATCGTGGACGTGCCGTACAACGGAGACCCCGAGGCCGTGCGCCCGATGCCAGGCGCGCGCGCCGCGGTCGATCGCGTGCGCGAGCTCGGCATTCCCGTCGGGGTCATCAGCAACCAGTCGGGCATCAACCGCGGCCTCCTCACGGAGGAGCAGGTGCGCGCGGTCAACGGGCGGGTCGAGGCCGAGCTCGGTCGCTTCGACACGTGGCGGGTGTGCCCGCACGCGCCGTTCGAGGGCTGCGAGTGCCGCAAACCGCAGCCCGGCATGATCCTCTCGGTTGCTCGAGAGTTCGGCATCGCTCCGGAGAACATGGTGATGATCGGGGATATCGGGGCGGACGTCGAGGCCGCGAAGGCCGCCGGCGCCCGCGGGATTCTCGTTCCCACCCGCCTCACGCTTGCGCAGGAGTGCGAGGCAGCTGAAACGGTAGCGGAGAACATCGAGGAAGCCGTCGAGATCGCGCTCTCGTGGCACGGGGCGGTGGCGCGATGAGCGGGCCGGTGATCGTCGCGCGCCTCGACAGCATGGGCGATGTGCTCATCTCGGGGCCCGCGATCCGCGCCGTGGCGCACCAGTCGGAGGTCGTGCTGCTGTGCGGCCCGCTCGGCGCCGGCGGTGCCGCGCTCCTGCCGGGCGTGAGCCGCACTCTGGTGTGGGAGGCGCCGTGGATCTCCGAGCCGTGGCGCGAAGTCAGCCGGGCCCACACCGAGCACCTCATTTCCGCCGTGCGGGCGACGGGTGCCGAAGAAGCGGTGATCCTCACCTCGTTCCATCAGTCGCCCCTGCCGCTCGCCATGCTGCTGCGGCTCGCGGGAGTGGCCCGGATCACCGGGGCTTCGGTCGATCACGCGGGATCGCTGCTCGATGTGCGGCTGCGCCCGGGCGAGGACCTGCCCGAGGATCTCCCCGAGCCCGAGCGCGCCCTCGCGATCGCGGAGGCGGCAGGGTTCCCGAGCCTCGACGACGGGCGCCTCGCGGTCGTGCCTCCGCCCGAAACGACCGCGCTCACGGGGGATGCACCATACATCGTGTTGCACCCCGGAGCGGCCGTGCCCGCTCGCCGCTGGCCCGTCGAACACTTCGCGCGTTTGGCGCGGCTCCTCACCGATTCCGGGCGTCGCGTCGTAATCACGGGAGGCGCGGGCGAGGCGATGCTCACCGCTCGGGTGCGCGATGCGGCGCCTGACGCCGTGGACCTCGCGGGCGCGTGCACGCCCCAGGAACTCGCGGGGGTGCTCGCTCGTGCCGACGTGCTTGTGTCGGGCAACAGCGGCCCCGCGCACCTCGCAGCGGCCGTGCGGACCCCGGTCGTGAGCCTGTTCTCCCCGGTCGTTCCCGCCGTGAAGTGGGCGCCCTACGGCGTGCCCGTGCGGCTCCTCGGAGACCAGAACGCTCCGTGCAGAAACTCCCGCGCGAGGGAGTGCCCGATCACCGGGCACCCGTGCCTCGCCGGAGTCACCCCCGAGACGGCGTTCGCCGCCGCTCTCGAACTCGAACCGCTGGGCCGCTCGCGAGATGAGAGCGCGGCTGAGGCCGCCTCCTCCGCGACGCCCGAGCAGGAAGGACACTGATGCGCATTCTCGTGTGGTATCTCCACGGCGGTTACATGCAGGCGTTCTTGCGCGGCTCGCACGAGTATCTCGTGCCGGCTGAGCCGGGCCGCGAGCTCCCCGAGCTCCCGCCGAACGCTCGCCGCATCGAGCCGAGCGAGGTCGCGGATGCAGAGATCGACGTTGTCGTGCTGCAGCGCACAGAGGAGCTCGGATGGGCCGAGGACATGCTCGGGCGCCGTCTCGGCCGCGACGTCCCGGCCATCTTCATCGAGCACAACACGCCGAAGCAGTCCCCGGTGTCGGAGCGCCACTTCCTCGCTGATCGCACCGACATCCCGGTCGTGCACGTCACGCACTTCAACCGCCTCGCGTGGGACTCGGGCGACGCGCCGACCGTGGTGATCGAGCACGGGATCCCGGACCCGGGCGCCCTCTACACGGGCGAGGAGCGCGCGCTCGGCGTCGTCATCAACGAGCCCGTGCGGCGCGGGCGCATCACGGGGACCGACCTGCTGCCGGCATTCGCGAGCGCGGGCCGGCTCGACTGCTTCGGCATCCACACGGATCAGCTCCCCGAGGCGCTCGGGCTGGGTGAGGATCAGCTGCGCGTCGTCGGCGACCTCCCTACGGCGCACATGCACGCCGCGCTCGCCCGCCGCCGCGCGTACGTGCACCCCATGCGCTGGACCTCGCTCGGCCTGTCGCTGCTCGAGGCGATGTACCTCGGAATGCCGGTGCTCGCGCTCGCGACGACCGAGGCCGCGCGAGCCGTACCGCCGGAGGCGGGCGCGATCTCGGCCGATCCCGCAGAGCTCGTGGCGACGGCCGACCTGCTGCTCGCGGATCCCGACGAGGCGCGGCGACGGGGCGTCATCGCCCGCGAGGCCGTGCATTCGCGCTACAACCTGACGCGCTTCCTGGAGGACTGGGACGCCGTGCTCGCGGACACCCTGGACACGCGGGGGCGTCGCGGGCCGCTGCTCGCGGTGCCGGATCTCGCGGTGCCGGACATCGCCGCAGCGTCAGCGGTCACTGCCTCTGTATCCCGCGCCCGCGGCGCCCACGCGGCCGACAGCGCTCCGCACGACGCCACACCCGGCGCCGAGCCCTCACTGATCACGGAAGGGATCGCTCGATGAACATCGCCATGGTCTCGGAACACGCCAACCCGCTCGCGACGCCCGGAAGCGTCGACGCCGGGGGTCAGAACGTGCACGTCGCCGCCCTCTCACGGGCTCTCGCCGAACGCGGCCACCGCGTCACCGTGTTCACCCGCCGCGACAACCCCGACACGCCGACGCGCGTCGAGATGTGCCCGGGAGTCGAGGTCGTGCACCTCACTGCGGGCCCGATGCGGCACGTACCGAAGGATGAGCTCCTCCCCCACCTCCCCGCCCTCGCCGAGGGCCTCGCAGCGGCGTGGCGCTTCGACCCGCCGGACGTGGTGCACAGCCACTTCTGGATGTCGGGCATCGCCGCCCTCGACGCCGTCGAGTCGCTCGCGGCGCGGGGCGGCAGCCGCCCGGCCGTGCTGCACACCTTCCACGCCCTCGGTTCGGTGAAGCGCCGGCACCAGGGCGCGGCCGACACGAGCCCCGCGGAGCGCGAACACCTCGAGCCTCTCGTGGGCCAGCGCGTCGACACCGTGATCGCGACCTGTCCCGATGAGGTATCGGAGCTCACGGCGCTCGGCATCCCGAGCGAGCGGATCGACGTGGCCCCGTGCGGCGTCGACCTCTCGGTGTTCCACGCGACCGGCCCGGTCGCCGAACGAGGACCCGGTTTCCAACTGCTCAGCCTCGGCCGCCTCGTGCCGCGAAAGGGCGTCGACCTCGCGATCCGCGCGATCGCGCTCCTGCGCTCGCGCGGGGTGACCGATGTCGAACTGCGCATCGTCGGCACGGGCGATGCTCCCGAGGGGTGGATCGGGCCGGACGCCGAGACGCTGCGCCTTCGCGAGCTCGCAGAAAGCCTCGGGGTGGCGGAGCAGATCCACTTCCTCGGCCGCGTGGATCGGGCGGACGTGCCCTCCCTCATTCGCGCGGCCGACGCCGTCGTCTGCACGCCCTGGTACGAGCCGTTCGGCATCGTCCCGCTTGAGAGCATGGCGTGCGGCACGCCCGTGATCGCCGCGAACGTCGGCGGTCTCGGCGACAGCGTCGTCGACGGCGGCACGGGCCTGCTGGTGCCGCCGCAGGATCCCGAGGCGCTCGCGGGTGCCGTCGAGCGTCTCCGTGCCGATCCCGTCTTCTGCTCGGCCCTCGGCGCCGCAGGTCAGGCCCGCGCGCAGTCCCGCTACAGCTGGGAGCGCGTCGCCTCCCGCACCGAACGCATCTATGAACGAGTGCTGCAGCGCGTCCGCCAGGATCGCAGCCAGCACCCCACCAGCGCCTCGGGCGCACGACTCGCGGAGGCCGCACTGTGACTACGACCCAGACTCTCCCCAGCCACATCCCGCCGACCCCGACCGGGCCGGCCGAGCCGAAGCCCGCGCTGCGGCCCGGGCATTGCATCGCACCCTCGGCGGTGCTCGACCACTGGGACGACCTCGCCGAGGCCCTCGTTCTCGCGCGCCGGCACGCGCCGCACCTCGAGGCGTGGGGGCGGGAGCTCGCGACACGACTGCGGCGCGGGCATCGCCTGCTGGTTGCGGGCAACGGTGGATCGGCCGCGGAGGCTCAGCACCTCTCGGCGGAGCTCGTCGGCAGATACCGCGGAGACCGCGACGCCTACTCCGCAATCGCGTTGCACGCGGAAACGTCGAGCATTACCGCGATCGGCAACGACTACGGTTTCGACCAGGTGTTCGCTCGGCAGGTGCGCGCGCACGCCCGCTCCGGCGACATTCTGCTCCTGCTCTCGACGAGCGGTGGAAGCGCGAACCTCCTCGAGGCGGCCCGCGCGGCCGAGCGCGCCGGTGCCACGACTTGGGCCATGACGGGGCCGGGGCCGAACCCGCTCTCCTCCATCGTCGACGACGCGATCTGCCTCGACGGCGCGTCGCCGCACGTGCAGGAGTGCCAGCTCGCCGCTATTCACGCCGTGTGCGAGGTCTTCGACGCCTGCGTCGGAAAGGACGGACAATCATGAACATCGTCGTTGTCGGAGACACGCTCCTCGACGAGGATATCGACGGGATCGCGGAGCGGTTCCAGCCCGACGCCCCCGTGCCCGTCGTCGATGTGCACCAGCGCGTCTCGCGTGCGGGCGGCGCCGGGCTCGTCGCGCGCATGCTGCGAGAGGACGGCGTCGACGTCACGCTCGTGACCGCGCTCTCGCAGGACGCGCCGGCCGACCGGCTGCGCGCCCATTTGGAGGGCATCACCGTGGTCGCGGGTCTTCTGCCCGCGCCCACCCCCGTGAAGACGCGCCTCCGTGCCCACGGCCAACCGGTCGCGCGCATCGATGAGGGCTGTGGCGACCCGGTGCTCCCGCACGTCACGCAGGAAATGCTCGACGCGATCTCGCGTGCCGACGGCATCATCGTGTCCGACTACGGTCGAGCGCTCACCGAGCACCCGGAGTTGCGCGTCGCGCTGCACCATCGGGGTGCGCGCGTGCCGCTCGTCTGGGATCCGCATCCGAAGGGGGCGGATCCGGTGCCGTCGTCGCGGCTCGTCACGCCGAACCTGAGCGAGGCCGCGAAGGCGGCTCGAACGGCCGCCGATCCCTCGACCGCCGCGGACGCGGCCAAGTACCTGCGCGAGCGCTGGGGCTGCGTCGCGGTCGCGGTGACCCTCGGTTCGCAGGGGGCGATGCTGCTCGACGTCGACCACGACGCCGTGCACATTCCGACGCGCTCGGTCGAGACGGCGGACGCGTGCGGCGCGGGCGATCGTTTCGCCTCGGCGGCGCTGCTCGCGCTGATCGAGGGCGCGGATCTTCCCACGGCGGTGCGCGCAGCTGGGAATGCGGCGGCCGACTTCCTCGAGAGCGGCGGCGTTGCAGCGCTGGGCACCAGCGCGGGCGCCCGGGGCGGTGGCCCGCGCGACGCGTTCGCCGTCGCCGAGCGCGTGCGCGCCGCGGGCGGCACCGTGGTCGCGACCGGCGGGTGCTTCGACCTGCTGCATGCCGGCCACGTGCGCACGCTCTCCGCCGCTCGCGCCCTCGGCGACTGCCTCATCGTGTGCCTGAACTCCGACGACTCCGTGCGACGGCTGAAGGGTGCGGATCGCCCGCTCATCCGCGAAGACGACCGCACTGAGCTGCTCTCGGCTCTGAGCTGCGTCGATGCGGTCCTGGTGTTCGAGGAGGACGGCCCCGAGGCGGTCCTCGATCGGCTGCGCCCCGACATCTGGGTCAAGGGCGGCGACTACCGCGCCCAGTCCCTCCCCGAGACCGCCCTCGTCGAATCGTGGGGCGGCCAGGTCGTGACGCTTCCCTATCACCTCGGCCGCTCGACCACGGCACTCGCCGAGGCCATCGCCAGAGTCAGCTGAGGCCGGCAGCGCGGGCACCGCGCAATCCGTTCAGCACGATCTCCGCACCGCGCGATCCTCACCCCTATCGAAAGGAACCTGATGACTGTATCGACCACCCTCCGCCCGCTCGGCCGCGTCCTGATCACCGGCGGCAGCTCCGGCCTCGGCGCCGCGATCGCTCGGGCCGTGAGCGAGGCCGGGGGCACGCCCGCCATCATCGACCTCACCGTCGAGGGCGCAGCGAGCGGCGGAGTCGCGCGGTCGGCCGACGTGTCGGATCGCGCGCAGGTGGAGTCCGCGGTCGCGTCGATCGTCGACGAGCTCGGCGGGCTCGACGCGGTGGTCACCGCGGCCGGCATCGACCGCTGCGGACGGCTCGAGGATGTCGCCGCCGAGGAGTGGGAGCGGGTCATCGGCGTGAACCTGCTCGGCACGGTGTCGACCGTGCGAGCTGCGCTGCCGCACATCGAGCGGGTGCACGGCCGAGTCGTCACCGTCGCGTCGTCCCTCGCCCTTCGCGCACTCCCCGAAGCCACCGCCTACTGCGCGTCCAAGTTCGGCGTGCTCGGATTCTCGCGCGCCCTCGCCGCAGAAACAGCGGGGCGCCTGGGTGTTACCACGCTCATCCCTGCCGGCATGCAGACGGCATTCTTCGACGACCGCCCCGAGCAGTACCGTCCCTCGGCGGACGCACAGCTGAACGATCCCGCGAACGTCGCCCGCGCCGTGATCTTCGCGCTGCAGCAGCCGCAGGGATCCGAGGTGCGCGAGCTCGTGCTCACGCCCGAAGAGGAGCCCTCATGGCCGTGAGCCGGCCCGCACCTGCTTCCGGGCTGCGCTCAGCCCGGAAGCAGCGCGAGCGCGTCCGCGAGCACCGCGTCGACCGTCACGTCCGTGACGAACGACAGCTCGTGCTCGCAACGCTCCGCTGTCCAGCCCACCTGGGTGACGTCGCGGCCGCACACCGGGCAGCGGGTCGTCCACGAGAGCTGCACCCGATGCTCTCCGCGGCCGAACGGCCCCGCGTTCACGAGATTGCCGCACCAGAAGACCGACGCCGTGCGCGTGCCCACGGCCTGCGCGAGGTGCCGTGGGCCGCTGTCGTTCGCGACGCAGAGATCCGCGCACGCGAGGAGCCCCGGCAGGTCCCGCATCGGAAGCCGGCCGGCGAGATTCACTGGCGCCGCACCGCCCGCCGCAACCGCAGCCTCGCACACCGCTGTCGCGATGTCCCGCTCCGACTCGTCACCAATCACGCAGACGCGGGCACCGCGACGAGAGAGCTCGGCCGCGATCGCCCCGAAGCGGTCGGTCGGCCAGCGCCGGCGCGCGTCGGAGGCGCCCGGGTGCAGCACGACGTGCGGGGCATGGCCCTCCTGCGATCCGCCGCCGCTTGCGGCCCCGTCGCGCTCGGATCCCGCGGAACTTCCGGAGCCCGCGGAGCCCGCGGAGCTTCCGGAGCCCGCCGCACCCGCTGCATCGAGCCAGGCGACACGACCGCGCTCCCGCTCCTCACGCGTTACCCGCACGCGGGGCTCGAGTGTCACGGGCGCGGCGCCCGCGAGGCCGGCGACCTCGAGCCAGCGCAGCACCTCGTGCTGAAAGTAGACGTAGTCGAGCGTGCGGTCGAGCTCCAGCGCATCGTCCGTGCGCGTGCCGATCGCGAATCGTGCGCCGAGCTCCGCGACGAACGGGTTCGAGAAACGTCCGCCGCCGTGGAGCTGCACGGCGAGGTCGTAGCGCTCCGCGCGTTGCTCGGAGAAAAAGCGCTCGCTCGCATCCGGGTCGGGGGCGGATCCCCGCGGCTCGTGCACTCCCTGCGCGACCGGCAACGGCACCACTCGATCCGGCCCGCCGTCGCGACCCTCCAGGAGCGCCGCCGCTCCGGTCCCGAGCAGCGTCACCTCCGCCTCGGGGTAGGCCGCGGCGAGCGCCTCGATCGCGGGCTCCGCGAACAGCAGGTCGCCGATCCCGCCACCGCGCAGCACCGCGATCTTCCGCACCTCGGGGAAGCACGGCGCGAGCGGCGCGACGACCACCGCATCCCTCGCGCGAGGCGCTCGAGGCTCGGGTGCCGTTCGGGGCTGATGCATGCGTTCCTCCGGTGTGGTCATCGCCGGCGATTCGTCGCGCCGGTGCTTCCCTGTTCCACTGCCCCCTTCTCGTCAGTTTCAAACGTGACGGATGCACACGTGTCAGAGCGCCTCGGGCGCGAAAGGCGGTTCGCATGACTCCCCTGGAAACCATCGCGCTCATTCGCGATCGCCGGCCGCGCGTTGCGGTGCTCGGCGACTTCCTGCTCGACCGCTGGTGGCACGGCACCGTCGACCGCGTCGCGCGCGAGGCACCGGCCCCCGTTGTAGAGCTCTCGGGAGCGTCGGACCTGCCGGGCGGCGCCGCGAACACCGCGCGCAATCTCGCCGCCCTCGGAGCTGAGGTCGCCGCCTTAGGCGCGATCGGCGCCGACGAACCGGGCGACCGCCTGTGCGAGCGGCTCATGGAGTCGCGGGTCGACGTGAGCGCGGTGCAACGGGTGCCGGGCGGGCGCACGACGACCAAGGCGCGCGTCTCCGTCGAGGATCAGGTGCTCATCCGCCTCGACGACTCGCAGCGCGATCCCTGGCCCTCCTCGGTGCAGGAGCGCCTGCTGCGCGACCTGGAGGCCGCGCTCCCGCTCTGCGACGCGCTCGTCGTCTGCGACTACGGGGCAACGCTCCTTACCGATGCCTTGATCGAGCGCCTCGCTGCGCTGCCGCGCCCGAAGCTGCTCGTCGTCGACGCCCACGACCCCGCCCGTTGGGCGGCACTCCGGCCCGACGCGATCACGCCGAACGCAGGCGAGACCGAACGGCTACTCGGGGCGTCGCTCGGCTCGGGTGAGGCCCGGGTGGCGGCGGCCGACGCCGCGCGCGCCAAACTCCAGGCCCGCAGCGGCGCTCAGGCCGTGGTCGTCACGCTCGATCGCACGGGGACGGTGCTGCTCGACGGGGAACTGCCGCCGCACCGCACCCGCGCGCGAGCGGCCCCCGAGCAGCAGGCGTCCGGCGCGGGCGACGTGTTCGTCTCGGCGCTGTCGGTGGCTCGTGCGGCGGGCGCCCCGATGGCGGATGCCGTGGACCTCGCGCAGCTCGCCGCAGAAATCGCGGTCGAGCGTACCGGCACTTGCCGTTGCTCGCTCGACGAGCTCGAGCTGCGCGCGACGGCGGCCCCCGATCCGCAGCTCTCCGCCCGCGAGCTCGCCGAACGCCTCGAGCTGCATCGCCGGGCCGGCGAGCGGATCGTCTTCACGAACGGGTGCTTCGATGTGCTCCACCGCGGGCACACGGCCATGCTCCGCCAGGCGAAGCGGCTCGGCGACGTGCTGGTCGTCGCGCTCAACAGCGACGATTCCGCGCGGAGACTCAAGGGACCCGGTCGCCCGCTGAACGGGATCCGCGATCGCGTGAATGTCGTCGCCGAGCTTTCGTGCGTCGACTACGTGACGGTGTTCGACGACGACACGGCGAGCGGGCTGCTGCACGAGTTCCGACCCGACGTCTACGCGAAGGGCGGCGACTACACCCCCGAGATGCTCGAAGAGGCGGCGGAGATGCGACGCATCGGCGGCGATGTCGTCATGCTCGACTACATCCCCGATCACTCGACGTCGGAGCTCATCGAACGCATCAGGACGGCGCCGACCTCATGAGGCTGAACTTCCGCACCCCTCGGGCACGACCTTCCCCGCCAAGGAGCCGTCGTGGTGCCGTGCACCTCGAGTCCCCCACTACTCTCGTCGATTGCCGCACCGAGGCGAGCGACGAACTGCACTTCGACGCCGACTCCGAGCGCGCCGAAGCCCCAACCGAAAGGAGATCGCATGTCTGAACCGCAAAACCCCATCGAGGTGCAGCGCCACCTGGGCGGCGTCGATTACCCGGCAAGCCGTGATGACCTGGTCGAGACCGCTCGGAATAACGGAGCCGGAGACGACGTGGTGAGTGCCCTCGAGGCGCTGCCCGATCGCGAGTACGACTCCCCCACGGCCGTGAGCGAGGCCATCAGCGGCAGCTGAGTCGCGCGCTCTGCTTCGCGCGCAGCGGATCGGCACAGCGCGTCCATGACCCGCCGTCACCAGCAGATTCGCCGTCAGCACACCGCGACCACCAAAACCGCGTGTGCTGACGGCCGATCCGCTGCTAACAGAACGGGGCGGCGGATCGGTGGAAGCCCCCGGCCCGGCGCCGTCCCCGCCCGTCAGCGCGGAGCGCGTCGCGCGAAGAGCACCAGCAGGCACTGCTCGTCGACGCTCAGGTGCTGGCGCGGGCGCATCTTCTCGCGGGCGCGTCGAAGGCGGTCCCTGGCCTCCGCGTCCTCGGCGAGCGCGAGCACGCGCGGGTCGACATACGAAGAACGCGTCACCGCGGGAGTGTTGCCGAGGCGCTCGGCCGCCGCGCGCACGGCCTGTCGAGCGACGCCCGCGGCTTTGTTCTCGGTGGAGAAATCCGGCTCGTCGTGCTCGAGCAGTACGGAGAGCGCGATCCGACTCCCTCCCCAAGTGCGGAAGTCCTTTGCGGTGAATTCTTCGCCCATCACGCGCTTCACATAAGCGTTGACGTGCTTGCTGCGCACCTGCCGCGTGACCCCGGTGTCCTCGAAAAAGCTGAACACCTCGGATCCGGGTAGTTCCTCGAGCCGCGCGATGAGGCGCGCAACCCGCGGATCGGCGACGCGGCGCTCGTGGCGTTTGCCGCTCTTGCCGACGAAGTCGAAGCGCACGGAGCTCCCGTTCGCCGTCACGTGCTCCTCGCGGAGCGTGGTCACGCCATAACTGCCGTGCCGCTCGGCATACTCGGCATTACCGACGCGGAAGAATTCGAGGTCGATGAGGCGGATCACGCAGGCGACCACGCGCTCGCGGCTCAGGCGTCTCCGCCGCAGATCGCGGTCGACCCGCTGCCGGAGCTTCGGAAGCGCCGTGCCGAATCGGCCGAGGCGCGCGAACTTCTCGCGCTCCCGCCGCTGGCGAAAACGCGGGTGATAGATCATCTGCGTGCGGCCCGCCGCGTCAATGCCGCGCGCGAGCACCTTCGCGGACGGCGAGCGCGCGATCCGCACATCCGTCCATGCCGGCGGGATCACCAGCGCCTCGATCCTCGCGATCTCCTTGGCCGCGGTGATGCGCCTGCCGTCCTGCCGATAGACGAACCCGTCGCCGTCGGGTTCGCGGGTGATCGGGCCGCCACGCTTCCCGCGACGGCCCGATCCGCTCATTCGGCCCCCGTCTGCCCGCCGTGCGAGGCGCGATACAGCTCGAGCAGCCCGTCGACGCCGCGCTCGCGGAACGCCGCGAGCTGGCGTTGCGCCGGCCCGCCGGTCGTCCGCAGCTCCTCGAGGTAGCGCTCGACGCGCTCCGCGTCGCCGAAGTCCTCGAGCGAGGGGCGGGCGTACTCGAACATCTCGTCGAGGAACGCAGCCGCGGGCTTCGACTCGCCGACGACCGGGTCGATGAGCGAGCCGGAAAGCCCGTCGCGCGCGGCCATCCAGATGGCGCCGTCAAGCAGCCCGGGCACGACGCGGGCGGGCTCGGAGCCGTCCTCGGATTCGAGCAGGATGCGATCCACCAGCCCGCGCACGAGGAGCGCAAACGAGACCGCGTCCTCCGGTCGCAGCTGGGCGTCAGCGATCCGTAGCTCGATCGTGGGGAAGCGCTCCGACAGGCGCGCGACCCACGTCACGACCCCGCTGTCGATGAGCACTCCCGTTTCCACGAGCGTGCCGATCGCCTGTTCGTAGTCGGTGCCGTCCGCGAACTCCGGCGGATAGCCCGCGAGCGGCCACGCCATGCTCTTGATGTGCCGCCAGCTCGCGATACCCGTCTCCTCGCCGCACCAGATGGGCGAGTTCGCCGTGATCGCGAGCAGAGCGGGCGCCCAGCGCGAGAGACCGCGCAGAGCAAGCACGCCGGCGTCCTTCGACGGTACCGAAACGTGCACGTGCGTGCCGGTCACGTACTGGTGCGCGGCGGCAGCCCGCAGCTCGCTGCGCAGCTCGCGGTAGCGCGCCTTCGGAGTGACAACGCCCTCGTGCTCGCCGCCGACCGGCGGGAGGCCCGTGCCTGCGAGCACGGCCCCGAGATCCTCAGCGGCTCGCGCCGCCGACTCGCGAAAGTGGCTGAGCGCACGATCCGCGTCGGCCGCCTCCCAGCAGACCGGCGAGGCCGTCTCGAGCTGGCTCGAGAAGAACTCCCGGTCGGCGTCGCTCCGCAGCTCGGGCGTTCGCTCGACGATCTGGGCTGCTCGGTCGATCGGCACGCCGCTTTCGGCGTCGAGGAGGAGATACTCCTCCTCGACGCCAAAGCTGCGCCGCTGCGATGCACTCTGCGACACGCTCAGAGCGCCTCTCCCGCGCTGGCGTCCGTGTCCGTGTCCTCCGCCCGGCGGGCCGGCGAGGACGCGACGTCCTCACCGAGTTCCTCGAGGGCTGCGCGGGGGTCGTCCGTCGTCGTCTCGACTGACTGTTCGTCGTCCGCCCCGACGAGCGGACGATCCTCGTCGCGGTGGTCGGTCACGACCAGTTCCTCGTCACCGTCGATCTCATCGGTGGGTTCCCAAATCTCGGCCATTGCCGTCCTCTTCCTGAAGTGCTGATCGTGAAGCGCGCGGTGCGCGGCTAGCTGACCGCGCCGTCGCCGGGGCGATCCACCTTCCCGCGCCAGGCGCCGGTTTCGAAGCCGTTCGACTCGATGAGGCGCGCGAACTCCTTGAGGTCCGAGTTGACCTGCGCGTCGTCGAGCTGCAGCACAGCGCCCGCGTGCTCGACGAGACCCTCGGGATCCCACTCGAGCTGCAGACGCACGCGAGTCTTGTTCTCGTCGAGGCGGTGGAACGTGACCACGCCCGCCTGCGACGGTCCCGAGGTGCTGCGCCACGCGACGCGCTCGTCGGGCACCTGCTCCGTGACCTCGGCGGTGAACTCGCGCTCCACGCCCGCGACCGTCACCCGCCAGTTGAGCGTCGTGTCGTCGATCTGACGCACCTCCTGCACGCCGCCCATGAACGCAGGGAAATCCTCGAACTGCGTCCACTGATTGTATACGGTGCGAATCGGAAGGTTGATGTCGATGTCGCTGCTCACAGTGCTCATCTTGCGTTCCTTTCGGGTCGGAAAACCGACAGCTTCCGCTGCAGGTTCGTCCCCGAGCGTATGGGCACGGCACCCCCGCTGTCAGCGGGGTTGATTTCGCAGGTGCGCACCAGTATTCGGGTGACGCGTCAGTCGGATCCGATCACGATGCCCGTGCGGAGCTCGACCAGGCGGGCGAGCACGGCGGCAACGGCTGCGGGATCGGGAACGCGCTCGGTCGCAGCGCTCTCGCCCGGCCCGACCTTGATTCCGAGGTCGTCGGGGCCGAGCACCGAGAACGCGTCCTCGTCGGTGACGTCGTCGCCGAGGAAGAGCACCGGCCCCACGGGCAGCGCGTCGCGAATGCTCTGCAACACGGCGCCCTTGTTCGATGCCCGCACCGAGAACTCCCGCACCTGCTTGCCCTCACGCACGTGCAAACCTTCGGCGAGCCCGAGCTCGACCGCGGCTGCCTGCAGCTCGCGGCTCTGCTCCTCGTCGTGCACCTCCCGAGTGTGCACTGCGATGCCGAACGGCTTCCGCTCGAGCCGCACGCCGGGTTCTCCCCCGAGCACGCGCTCGAAGCGCCGATTCACACGGTGCAGCCACTCCGCCTCGTCGGCGGTCGGCTCACCGAAGCCGCTCGCGGCCATGACGCCCGAGACGTCGAAGCCCGTGAGTTCCGAGCCGTGCGAACCCGAGATGATCCACCCTTCGCCCGAGGTGCCCGTGCCGGTCTGCGCGAGACCGTCGAGCGAACGCCCGGTGAGCAGCGCGACCCGCACGCCCGGCGCGGTCGCGAGAATCTCGAGCGCCTGCCGTGCGCGCGGCAGGATCCGCGCATCTTGCGGGCGGCGCACGATCGGCGCGATGGTCCCGTCGAAGTCGGTGGCGACCAAGAGAGACGACGCGGTGGCGATGCGCCGCAGGCGATCCCCCACGCTGCGCGGCACGAACGCCTGGGGCACGATCGAGATCGGCCCCGTCTTCCCCTCTTCCAGCCCGCTCGCGTGCGAGGCGCCCCGCGACTCCGAGACGGACGCGACGGAGCCGAGGAAGCCGTTCGCCCAGTGCGCCACGTCGTTGTCGTGGACCGCGCGGCGCATCTGCCGCATGCGGCGCCGCTGCTCCTCCTGCGGCATGTGCACGGCACGCAGCAGCGCGGCCTTCAGCCCCTCGATGTCGTGCGGGTTGACGAGCAGCGCGTCGTTCAGCTCGTCGGCGGCGCCCGCGAACTCGCTGAGCACGAGCACGCCCTGCTCGTCCTCACGGCAGGCCACGTACTCCTTCGCGACCAGGTTCATGCCGTCGCGCAGCGGGGTCACGACGAGCACGTCCGCCGCGAGATACAGCGCGACCATCTCCTCGCGCGTGTAGCCGCGGTGGAGGTACACGAGCGGCGCGTGGCCAATCGTGCCGTGCTCGCCGTTGATGCGCCCCACCGTCACCTCGACCTCGTCGCGCAGCTTGCGGTACGCGTCGACCCGCTCTCGGCTCGGGCTCGCGACCTGCACGAGCACGATGTCCGAGGCGTCGATCTCGTCGTCGGTGAGCAGCTCCTCGAACGCCTTGAGGCGGTGGCGGATCCCCTTGGTGTAGTCCAGGCGATCGACGCCGAGCATCATGCGCTTCGGGTTGCCGAGCTCCTCGCGGATCTCACGTGCGCGCGCCTGCGTCTCGGGGCGTCGCGCGACCTCGGCGAAGGCCGCCGCGTCGATCGAGATCGGGAACTCCTGCGCGAGCACGGTGCGGCCGGGGCTGTCGTCCGTCGCGGGCAGCACGAGCGTGTTGCCGAGCGCCTGCGTGTGTGTGTAGCGCTCCGCGATCGTACGGAAGCTGATCGCGTCGGGCACCCGCTGGAAGCCGATCACGTCAGCGCCGAGCAGGCCGTTGATGATGGCGCGGCGCCACGGCAACTGTTCGAAAATCCCACGCGGCGGGAACGGGATGTGCAGGAAGAACCCGATCGTGAGGTCGGGCCGGAGCTTCCGCAGCATCTCGGGCACGAGCTGCAACTGGTAGTCGTGGATCCACGCGATCGCGCCTTCGGCCGCCGTCTCGGCGACGCGCTCGGCGAAGCGCTGATTCACCCGGCGGTAGCGGTCCCACCACTGGCGGTGGAACGCGGGCCGCGCGATCACGTCGTGGTAGAGCGGCCACAGCGTGCCGTTCGAGAACCCCTCGTAGTAGAGCTCGACGTCATCGCTCGACAGCTCGACCGGCTCGAGTCGCATCTGGCCGAGCTCGAAGGGCTCGATGCGCTCATCAGCATTGCCGGCCCAGCCGACCCAGACGCATCCGAGCTGCTCCACGATTGGTTCGACCGCCGTCACGAGCCCGCCCGGCGACGTCCTCCACGTCGATGACCCATCCGACGCGACGACCCGGTCGACCGGCAAGCGGTTCGACACCATTACGAGCTCGCGGCCCCCGGTCAGTCCCTGCATTCCCGTCATCACACCTCCCAGTGGCTTCGCTCAAAGTCTAATGAGCGACCACCGACATCGGCTGCCCCTTGACGCTCGCTACTCCGTGCACGAAACGCACCGCTCGCGGAACGGACGCACCTCGAGTTGTCCCTCGGGAATCGGCTGCCCGCACGAGGCGCAGACGCCGTAGGTCCCGGCCTCGATCCTGCGCATCGCGGCGTCAGCGAGGCGGGCATCGGCCCGAGCTGATTCGAGGAGCCCGGCGAGCAGCGACCAGCGGGCCGAGAGCGGTTCGCCGTCGGGATCGTGCTCATCGTCGTCGACGGACCCTCGTCGGGCCCTTGTCAGGGCGTCGAGATCCGCCTCGAGTCGCGCGACGCGGGCGGCGAGACGCTCTTGCTCGGCACGGAGGGCGGGGACGTGTTCCTGAGAAGAATGACGCTCCATGCGCCCACTCTACGCAGGGCAAGGCCTGGAAGGGCGTCCCTGGGACTACAGCGACGCCCAACCAGCCCGAACGGCAGGAAACATTTAAATTGCAGAAATTCTCGCTTTTTTCAGTCTCGATTTCGCGAGATTCGAACCCGAAACTGCCCCATCGTTGGAATTACCGAGAACATCACAACCGAGAGGTACCCCCATGACTGCGTTCCAGAACGACATCGACGCCGCGCAGAAGCTCGTCGAGCAGAACGGCTCCGCATGGAATGCGATCAGCCCCGAATCGGTCGCCCGCATGCGCGCGCAGAACCGCTTCCGGACCGGGCTCGAAATCGCGCAGTACACCGCCGACATCATGCGTCGCGATATGGAGGAGTACGACACCGACTCCTCGGCGTACACGCAGTCGCTCGGCGTGTGGCACGGCTTCATCGGTCAGCAGAAGCTCATCTCGATCAAGAAGCATCTGAAGACCACGAACAAGCGCTACCTCTACCTTTCGGGCTGGATGGTCGCAGCACTGCGCTCCGAGTTCGGCCCGCTCCCCGACCAGTCGATGCACGAGAAGACCGCGGTGCCGGCCCTCATCGAGGAGCTCTACACGTTCCTCCGCCAGGCCGACGCGCGTGAGCTCGATCTCCTCTTCACGCAGCTCGACGAGGCGCGGGCCGCCGGCGACGAGACCGCGATCGAGTTCGTGCAGTCGCAAATCGACAACTACGAGACGCACGTCGTGCCGATCATCGCCGACATCGACGCGGGCTTCGGCAACCCCGAGGCAACCTACCTGCTCGCCAAGAAGATGATCGAGGCGGGCGCGTGCGCGATCCAGATCGAGAACCAGGTTTCCGACGAGAAGCAGTGCGGGCACCAGGACGGCAAGGTCACGGTGCCGCACGAGGACTTCATCGCGAAGCTGAACGCGGTGCGCTACGCCTTCCTCGAGCTGGGCATCGAGAACGGCATCATCGTCGCTCGCACCGACTCGCTGGGCGCCGGCCTCACCCAGAAGCTCGCAGTGACGCAGACGCCGGGCGATCTCGGCGACCAGTACAACTCGTTCCTCGACGTGGAGGAGATCTCCGAGGTGGATCTCGGCAACGGCGACATCGTCATCAAGCGCGACGGCAAGCTGCTCCGCCCGAAGCGTCTCCCCTCGAACCTGTACCAGTTCCGCCCGGGCACGGGCGAGGACCGCGTGGTGCTCGACTGCATCACCGCGCTGCAGAACGGCGCCGACCTGCTGTGGATCGAGACCGAGAAGCCGCACGTCGAGCAGATCGCGGGGATGGTGGATCGGATCCGCGAGGCCGTGCCGAACGCGAAGCTCGTCTACAACAACAGCCCCTCGTTCAACTGGACCCTGAACTTCCGCCAGCAGGCCTACGACCAGCTCGCCGAGCAGGGCACCGATGTCGCGCAGTACGATCGTGATCGCCTGATGAGCGAGGAGTACGACGACACCGAGCTCGCCCGCCTCGCCGACGAGAAGATCCGCTCGTTCCAGCGCGACGGAGCCGCCCGCGCCGGCATCTTCCACCACCTCATCACCCTGCCGACCTACCACACGGCGGCGCTCTCGACCGACAACCTCGCGAAGGGCTACTTCGGCGATGAGGGCATGCTCACCTACGTGCGGGACGTGCAGCGCGCGGAGATCCGCCAGGGCATCGCGACGGTGAAGCACCAGAACATGGCCGGCAGCGACATCGGCGACAACCACAAGGAGTACTTCGCCGGCGACGCCGCCCTGAAGGCCGGTGGTAAGGAAAACACGATGCACCAGTTCAGCTGAGCGGGGCTCGCCGCTCGCGGCGGCAAAGGTGCGGATCGGGAGGAGCGGAGGCTGAGCCTCCGCTCCTCCTCTGCGCGCCGACCCCGCCCCCTGGGATCGGGGTAGTTTTCGGCGGGTGTCGGCGAGCATCCTCGCTCGACACCCGCCGAAAGTTACCCCGCAGGCAGCTCCCCAGCCGCGCGGGATACCCTTCAACCATGCCGCGCCGCGTGACCGACTACCGCGGGCTCACGCACCCGAGCCGCCTCAAATTGCTGCGTGCGGTGCAGCGACTCCCCGGCCGGCGCCTCGCAGAACTCGCGGACGAGGCCGAGCTCCACGCGAACACGGCTCGCGAGCACTTGACGGTGCTCGAGGACGAGGGCCTCATCGTCAGCTTCACCCTCACGACGGGAGAGCGCGGCCGGCCGCCCGTGATCTTCCACCCGGTCGACGGCGACCACGTGAGCGAGGTGGCGCGGCGCCGGTCCGAGACGGCCCGCGCGCACGGCGAAGCGCTGCGACAACTCGCGCCCGATCTCGCGGAATGCGGCACCCTCGCGGCCGAGGCGGTCCACCAGCTCGACGCCCTGTACGAGCACCTGGATGACGCGGGGCTCGATCCCTCGCTCGATCATGAGCAGCTCACATTCGAGCTCGCTCCGTGCGTATATCGGCCGGTGC
This sequence comes from Leucobacter sp. USHLN153, assembly GCF_037145615.1. Taxonomy (NCBI): domain Bacteria; kingdom Bacillati; phylum Actinomycetota; class Actinomycetes; order Micrococcales; family Microbacteriaceae; genus Leucobacter; species Leucobacter sp. USHLN153. Next base: position 42,499 of record NZ_JBBCXE010000005.1, on the reverse strand, counting down.
TGGATCGCGATCAGCCGCTCGTCTGCTCCGTTCACACGCGGCTCGTGCAGAGTCACCTCGCGCAGGTTCCGGGCCCCCTCGAACTGCGGCGGCTGGACCCCTTCTTCGCTCCCGAGCGCTGCAGAATGGAGCTTGGAATCTCGGGCGAACCGGTGCCGTCGTCAGGTCCGGCGAACGCCGAAGCGGCCGACGAAACTTCCCCGCAGGGAAGCACCGCCGGCCGCTGAAGGCAAGCCCTTACGCCGGGTTCTGCGCCCACAGGTCAGGCCCGAAGACCTCGTAGTGAATGTTGTCCGCCGGCACGCCCTTGCCGATCAACGACTTGCGCGCCATCTGCATGAACGGCAGCGGGCCGCACATGAAGACCTCCGCCTCGGTGGGCACCTCGACGCCAGAAAGGTCCATGAACCCGCTCATCGCCGGGTGCAGCGTGGGTGCGGATTCGGCGGCGTCCTCGTACCAGTTCTGAGCGCGGGCGTCGCGCATCGCGACGACCTGTCGCCGCAGACCGCCGTAGAGCGCGTGGTGCGCGTGCGACTTGTCGGCGTGGAAGAGGCGCACGGTGCGATCCGGCTGGCGGCGGGAGAGATCCTCCATGATGGCGGCAACCGGCGTGATGCCGATTCCCGCCGAGACGAGCACGAGCGGGGCATCGGAGTCGTCGAGCACGACGTCGCCCGCGGGCTGGGAGACGTCGAGGATGGTGCCCGGCTGCGCGTGCTCGTGGAGCCAACCCGAAACCTGCCCGTCGGGGGCGCCGCCGACTCCGCGCACCCGCTTGATGGTGACGCGGAGGGAGTCTCCGCGCGGGCCCGAGGAGATCGTGTACTGGCGCGGCTGGCGGTGCCCATCGGGGAGGTCGACCGCGATCGCGACGTACTGCCCGGTGCGGTGCGCGGGCACTTCCCCCTCGATCGGCGCGAGCAGCAGCGAGAACACCTCATCCGACTCCTCGAAGCGCTTCGCGACGCGGTACTTCCGCCACGGCTGTTCGGGATCGGTGCCCCCGAGCGCATAGAGCTTCGCTTCCTCGGCGATCAGCGAGGTCGCGAAGAGCCAGTACACCTCGTCCCACGCCGCGGCGATCTCGGGGGTGACGGCGTCCCCGAGCACCGTGCCCACGGCCTTCAACAGGTGGTGACCGACGATGGTGTACTCGCGCGCCTTGATACCCAGGGAGACGTGCTTGTGCGCGATCCGCTGCATGACCGGCGTGAAGTCGGGGGCGTCCGGGTCGATGAGCTGCACGGCGAAGGCGACCACGGATGCGGCGAGCGCCTTCGGCTGCTCCCCGACCGCCTGGTTCGCGGCGTTGAAGACGTTCAGCAGCTCGGGGTGCGCCTCGAACATGTCGGCGTAGAAGGTACGAGTGATCTCGTCAGCGTGTTCGGCGACGACTCCGGCCGTGGCCGCGACGACCGCTGTGGACTCGGGTGACAGTTGCATGGACAGTGCCTCCAGTGGGATCGGGGTGCGCGATGCGCGCACCCCGATCCTCCGCCGAAGGGCCGCCCCGCCGCCCTCGTTTCCACCGTGTTTATTCGACCTGCCCCGCTTCGCGTCAGAGTTCTCCGGCGTGCGGGGAACCCCATGCGCGCATCGGCGCCACACAGCCACTCAGGCCTTCCCCACTCGCATGTCGAGACGATTCACGCCACTCTAGAGTGGGCGGTAGCGCGGTGCCGCGAGCATTTCGAGCATTTCGAGTAATGGAGTCTAGGCGCAGCATGAAGGTTTTTGAGAAGGTCGCAGAGGCCCTGACGAGTCTCGGCATCACGAACGTCTTCGGCGTCATCGGAAGCGGCAACTACGAAGTCACGCGCTCCCTCATCGAGCGAGGTGCACACTTCGTGGCGGCTCGGCACGAGGGTGGCGCGATGTCGATGGCTGACGCGTTCGCGCGCGTCGGGTCGTCAGTGCCTGCCGTGTCGGTGCATCAGGGATGCGGCCTGACTAATACGATCACGGGCCTGACGGAGGCCGCCAAGTCGGGCTCCCCCATCGTCGTCCTCACTGCGGAAGCCGAAACCGCGTCGCTTCATTCGAATTTCAGAATCGAGCAGGACCGTCTCGTCGAGGCTGTGGGCGCTCGCAGCATTCGCATCACGCGTGTTTCCGCGGTCAGAGACATTCATCTGGCATTCCGGATCGCGGTAACCGAGCGCGTTCCCGTCGTGGTGCACCTCCCGCTCGACGTGCAGAACGCCGATTCCGACGAGGAGTTCGTCGGCGATGTCCCCGAACTTCCTGCTCCTCCGGCTCCAAGCGCCGCGACGGTCGAGACTCTTGCTGGCTTCATTGAAGCGGCCGAGCGCCCGGTCATCATCGCGGGCCGGGGAGCACGCGAAGCAGGCGGAGAGCTGCGAGAACTCGCGGAGGCCGCCGGAGCCCTGCTCGCGACCTCGGCAGTGGCGCGCGGGCTGTTCGCACGCGATCCTTTCTCGCTCGACATCTCGGGCGGTTTCAGCACGCCGCTGGCCGCCGACACCATCCAACGGGCCGACCTCATCATCTCCTTCGGCTCCGCCCTGAACATGTGGACCATGCGTCACGGTTCGCTCATCGGCGAGGGCGCCCGCGTCGTGCAGGTCGATGTCGATCCGCTCGCCCCGGGGCGTCACCGCCCCGCCGATCTCGGCATCATCGGTGACTCTGCGGAAACAGCACTCGCCATCACGGGGGCGCTGCAGGCTCGAGGAGTGAGCGGTGAGCGTTACCGCACCAATGAAATGCGGGCTGCGATTGCGGCAGCGGGCACCTGGAAGCAGGTGCCGTATGAGGATCTCAGCGATGGCGAGCGAATCGACCCGCGCACGCTCACCATCGCTCTCAATGGCATGCTCGACGAAGACCGCGTGATCGCTGTCGATTCGGGCAATTTCCTCGGCTACCCGAGCGCCTTCCTCGACCTCCCCGATGAGAACGGGCTCGTGTTCAGCCAGGCGTTCCAGTGCGTGGGCCTCGGCCTCGCGAGCGCCATCGGGGCCTCCTTTGCCCAGCCGGACCGTTTGACCATATGCGGCACCGGAGACGGCGGCGCACTCATGGGCGCGACCGAGCTCGAGTCCGTCGTTCGTCTCGGCATCCCGATGGTGGTCATCGTGTACAACGACGCCGCGTATGGAGCCGAGCTGCATCATTTCGGCAAGACCGACCACGATCTCGGGTTCATCACTTTCCCCGACACCGATTTCGCTGCGATCGCGCGCGGTTACGGGTTCAACGGCGTGACGGTGCGGTCGGCCGCGGATCTCGCACCGGTGCAGGAGTGGCTCGCCGGTCCCCGCGACACTCCCCTGCTCATCGACGCGAAGATCATTCGCACGACGTCGTGGTGGTTGGCTGAAGCATTCAAGGCGCACTAGCTCGCGCCCTCGCTCCGGCCCCGCGGTGAGTGAATTGGCACCGGCACGGGCGACATGGGGCGTGGCGCGGGCGCCACCCCGAGCAGGCATAGCCGAGTTCCCCACACATAGCACTCCCCTTGCCCGTCGCGCCCGCCCCAAGGGAAACTGCGGCAGGTGCGTCGTAAGCTGAGTCGAGGTATGGGTGGGAGGATCGCATGAAGACACCCCCTCCCGGCTCGTCCGAGGCCGCCGCCGCTCCCCCACAGCGCGCCTCGCACAGGATCCGCTCGCTCCGTCGCGCAGGACGAGCGCTCACCTGGTTCCTCGTCTGGGCGAGCCTGACGCTCCTCATCACAGGTATCGGCATCCGCCTGCTGTTCGGGACCGTCACGGTCGATCAGATGCTCCTCAACCTCGTCGCTATACAGACGGACGGCGGCGGCGGATCCGCCCTCCTGTTGCTGGCGATCGTCTGCATCGCGGTGCTGCCGCTAGCCCTCACCCTTGCGGTCGCGCGACTCCGCGCCCGCCGCCTGCAGAAGCTGCGCTATTCTCGCCGACTCACCCATCGCACGAGGCACGGCGCTCGCCTCGTGTCGATCCTGCTCGCTGCAGGAGTGATAGTGATGGGCACCACGGCGTTCAGAACCACCGTGAAGCTCGATGACTTTCTCGCCGCGAATCAGTCCACCGCCGACATCGGTGACTACTACACGGCCCCCGTCGTCACGGACGACACTCACAAGCGCAACATCGTCATCATCTATCTCGAGTCGGGCGAGGCGACGCTCGCGAATGACACGCTCTTCGAGAAGGACATGCTCGCGCCCATCGCGGGAGCCACGGAGGGCTGGCAGAGTATCGAGAACTACCGCCAGTACGCGGGCGGTGGATGGACGATGGCGGGCATCGTGTCAACGCAATGCGGCATCCCGTTGAAGGGCAAGATCACGGCCTCGGGAGGCGAGATCGTGCATGAGCTGATGAGCGGTCTCGACGCGTATCTCCCCAACGAAACCTGCCTCGGCGATGTGCTCGCTGAGCACGGCTACCGCAGCGTCTTCATGGGTGGCGCGAACCCCGGCTTCGCCGCGAAGGATCAGTTCCTTTCCGACCACGGATACGCCGAGGAGTACGGACTCGAGGACTGGCGCGCAGCGGGCGAGCCGGACTCGGAGATCCGCCCCGACTGGGGACTCAGCGATGCACGGCTCATGGTGCACGCGGAGCAGAAGGTCACCGAGCTCCATGAGGATGCCGAGGCGAGCGGCAGGCCGTTCAACCTCTCGCTGCTGACGCTCGACACCCACGAACCGGCGCACGTCTACGACAGCTGCGACGTGGACACCGACGAAGAGATGACGTCCATCTACGTCTGCTCGATGGAGGCCGTCGCGGGGTTCATGCGGTTCATGGAGGATCAGGGCTACCTCGAAGACACCGCCGTCGTCGTGATGGGTGACCATTTGAAGCAGCTCGGCACGCGTGGCGCGTTCCACGACGAGCTCATCGGGCGCAGCGATCGAACCATCTTCAATCGGGTGTGGATCCCCAAGTCTGCGAAGCACCCGCGCTCCGAGGGCGAACTGCGGTCTGGATCTGATCAGCTCAGCATGTATCCGACGCTTCTTGAGGCCGCAGGGCTGAAGATCCGCGACGGTGAGGCGGGGCTCGGCGTCTCCGCCTTCACGACGGACATACCCGCCGACTCGGCGCTTTCGCTCAGCGCTGCCGACTACGAGGCCCTCCTCAAGGCCCGCTCGGACGACTTCTTCGCGCGCGCCTGGGGCGACTAGCGCCCCCTCTGCCGCACGTGGGGGCGACTAGCGCCCCTCTGCCGCGCCGAGATCGACCCCCAACACCGAGATTGACTTCGAAAACGCACGAACGGGAGTCGATCTCACGGACCGGAGTCGATCTCACTCTCGCATTCCGCGCTACTAGGCTCACAGCCATGACCGCATTCACCGGGCTCAGTGCCTTCCCGCTCACTCCGCTCCGCGATGACGCGGTCGACGAGGCCGCCTTCGTCGGTCTCATCGAGCGGCTGGCGGACGCACGCGTCGATTCGATCACCGCGCTCGGGTCGACCGGTTCCTACGCCTACCTCTCACCGGAGGAACGGGGCCGTGTGGCGCGACTCGCGGTGGAGCACGCCCGATCCACACCCGTGCTCGTCGGGGTCGGAGGGCTCCGCACCTCGCACGTGCTCGCCCACATCGACAGCGCGAGCGAGGCGGGCGCGGCCGGCGTGCTGCTCGCTCCGATGACGTACCAGGCGCTCACCGCGGGCGACGTGTTCGAGCTCTACCGCACCGCTACCGAGCACACCGATTTGCCCGTCGTCGTCTACGACAATCCGGGCACGACGCACTTCACGTTCACCACCGAGCTCTACGCACGCATCGCGGAGCTCCCGGGCATCGCGTCCATCAAGATTCCCGGCACCCCGGGCTCCAGGCACGAGGTCGCCGCGCGCGTCGAGGGGATTCGCGCGGTGATTCCGAGCCACGTCACCATCGGTATCTCCGGTGATGCGTTCGCGGCGACCGGCCTGGGCGCCGGGTGCGACGCCTGGTACTCGGTCATCGGCGGCACGCTTCCCGCTCCCGCGCTCGAGATCACCCGCGCGGCACAGCAGGACCGGGCCGACGAGGCACAAACGGCGGCGGATCGGCTGCAGCCGCTGTGGGATCTGTTTGCCGATTTCGGCGGCAGCCTTCGGGTCACTGCGGCGATCGCCGAGCACCTGGGGCTCGCACCGTTCCGCTCGCTGCCGCTGCCCATCCAAGGTCTCGATCGCGAGCAGCGGGCCCGTGTGGCAGAGGTCGTGGATCGGCTCGGCCTCACCTGAGTCGGCGCCCGCCGATGGCTCGGCGCCGCGCGCGACCGGAGTCGGTTTCCGGGCGTCGCACACTCGCGTTTCGGTCGCCCCGATTACGTCACGTTGCAGCCCGGATGGCTGTGCGCGAGAGCTCGTACCTACACTGGCACTCGAGCTTGGAAATCGAAGTTCCAGGCCAGGAGCAGCCTGTTCCTAGAACGGCGCGAGGGTCCCGACGGACGACCCCGGCATGTAAACGAAAGCGTGACGACATCATCACTATGGACACTGACTGTCAGTTCAGCATCAGCACGACTCGCTTCGACGAGCACTACGCTCCGTCGTCGACCTCGCGCACGACGACGAACTTCGCGAACCTGGCTCGCGGCGTGAACCGCCAGGACAACCTGCGCAATGCGATGCAGATGATCGATCGCCGCTTCAATGACCTCGTGCACTGGGACAACCCCGCCCGCGACCGCTACCGTCTCGAGCTCGACATTGTGTCCGTTGAACTCAGCATTGATGCGGGCACGGAGTCGGAGGCCGCCGAGTTCCCGATCATCGAGGTGCTCGATGTGGCCATCGTCGACCAGCACACGGGCTCTCGCATCGACGGCATCGTCGGCAACAACTTCTCGTCGTACATTCGCGACTACGACTTCAGCGTGCGGCTGCGGCAGCACGCCGAAGAGCACCCGGGTGAGCCCCTGCCTGAAGACTTCGGCCGCTTGCACGGGCGCGTCTTCGAGCTCTTCCTCGATTCTCCGGCGTACCGCGAGTGCTTCGCGCAGCTGCCCGTCATCTGCATCAGTGTCTCGACATCGCGCACGTACCAGCGGCTGACCAACGAGCACCCGATCCTTGGCGTCGAGTACGCGCCGGAAGACGGCTCGTCGTTGACCGATACGTACTTCGGCAGCATGGGCCTGCAGGTGCGCTACTTCATGCCACCGGGGGCCGTCGCGCCGCTGGCGTTCTACTACCGGGGGGATCTGCTGGGCGACTACACGCCGCTCGCGCTTGCCGCCACCGTTGCAACGATGGAGTCGTTCCAAAAGATCTATCGGCCGGAGATCTACAACGCCAACTCGGCGGCGGGCGAGATCTACCGACCGAACCTCGAGCACGGCGACTACTCCCCCACTCGCGTGACCTACGACCGTGTTGAGCGCAGTCAGCTCGCCGTGCAGCAGGGACGCTTCACCGAGGAGCACCTCATGCGGCCCTACGGCGATGTTCTCGAGCGATGGGCCGCTCAGCACTCCGACCGACTGATCGACGCGTAAGGATTCCGAGCATGACCGCACCCCTCCTCCCTACCGCACTGGTTGGCAGCCTGCCGAAGCCGTCCTGGCTTTCCGAGCCCGAGACGCTCTGGTCCCCGTGGCGCCTGGACGGCGATGATCTCGCCGAGGGCAAGCTGGACGCGCTGGCCCTCGCTGCCGACGACCAGCGCGCCGCCGGCATCGACATCATCAGTGACGGCGAGCAGACCCGCCAGCACTTCGTCACGACGTTCATCGAGCACCTCGGCGGCGTCGACTTCGAGCACCGCGAGACCGTGCGCATCCGCAACCGCTACGACGCGAGCGTGCCGACGGTCGTCGGCGCGGTCACGCGCGAGCGACCCGTCTTCGCGGATGACGCGCGACGACTGCGCGAGCGCACGGACCGCCCGATCAAGTGGGCGCTGCCCGGGCCGATGACGATGATCGACACGCTCGCCGATAAGCACTACCGCAGCCGTGAGAAGCTCGCATGGGAGTTCGCGACGATCCTCAATCAGGAGGCTCGCGATCTCGAGGCCGCGGGCGTCGACATCATCCAGTTCGACGAGCCGGCCTTCAACGTGTTCTTCGACGAGCTCAAGGACTGGGGCGTGGCCGCGCTCGAGCGCGCCGCCGAGGGGCTCCGCGCGGAGACAGCCGTGCATATCTGTTACGGCTACGGGATCAAGGCGAATAACGACTGGAAGCTCACCCTCGGTGACGAGTGGCGCCAGTACGAGGAGTCGTTCCCGCTGCTGCAGCAGTCGTCGCTCGACATCGTCTCGCTCGAGCGTCACAACTCGCGCGTGCCCGTGGAAGTCGTCGAGCTGCTGCGCGGCAAGAAGGTGATGCTCGGAGCGATCGACGTCGCGACCGACGAGGTCGAGAGCCCCGAGTCGGTCGCCGCGACGCTGCGCGGCGCCCTCCCCTACGTCGACGCCGACAAGCTGATCCCCAGCACCAACTGCGGAATGGCGCCCCTCGGCCGACGCGTGGCTCGCGACAAGATGGCCGCCCTCGCGGAGGGCACCGCACTGCTGCGCTCCGAGCTCTCCGCGAGCTGAGGCGCGCCAGCGCGCATCCGGACGGACGCGGCAGCGATGCCGCGGCACACCATCGCGATGACGGGATCAGAACATGCACACCGCAGTCCCACAGGCTTCAAAGGCCGACGACGCTGGGCCAGCTGCCTCGTCGGGCGCTGGCAACGGCCACGGAGACGGCAACCGCAACGCGACCGCTACCACCGACCCGGGAGGGGTGCCGTTCGCGGCCCTCACTCCCGAGGCGCTGCGCCGCGAGCGCACGAGCATCAAATGGACCCGGTACCCGGACGACGTGCTGCCGCTCTTCGTCGCCGAGATGGACTACGCGATTGCTCCCGAGGTGCAGCAGGCGATCATCGAGCGCGTGCGCGCCTCGGACACGGGCTACCTCGACGGGCCCGGTCCGCTGGCGCCCGCCTTCGCGGGATTTGCCCGGGATCGCTGGGGGTGGGAGGTCGACCCGGCACACGTGCATCTCTGCACGGACGTCAGCGTCGGCATCGTGGAGACGCTGCGCCTCGCGCTGCCGGATGGCGGACGTGTCGCGATCACGACTCCCGTGTACCCGTCGTTCTTCGAGATGCTCGAGGAATTGCCCGTGGAGGTCGTCGAGATCCCCCTCGCCACCGACCCGACGGCGGGCCCACGCCTCGACCTCGACGCCCTCGCAGAGGCGTTCGGATCCGCCGCCGGCATCGATGCGCTGCTGCTCTGCAATCCGCACAACCCGCACGGGCTCCTGCACAGCGAAGCCGATCTCACCGAGCTCGCCCGCCTCGCGTCCGCGCACGACGTGTTCGTCGTCTCGGACGAGATTCACGCTCCCCTGACCCACCGCGGCAGGTCGTTCGTTCCCTTCGCCCCCATTGCCGCGAGTGCCGGAGTAGCTTCGGTTACGGTCACCTCGGCGAGCAAGGGGTGGAACCTCGCGGGCACGAAGTGCGCCATGGTGATCGCGGCGAGCGCCGAGGACGACACGCTCCTGCGTCGACTTCCCCCCGAAGTCGCCTGCCGCGCGAGCATCCTCGGCCTGCACGCGAACGTCGCCGCGTTCAGCAGGGCGCGCGACTGGCTCGACGAGGCGATCCGCCGCATCGAGGAGAACGTGAACCTGCTCAAGGACCTCGTCGCGTCGCAGCTGCCGGGCGTGCGCTTCGTGCCGCCCGAGGCCGGATACCTCGCGTGGCTCGACTTCGGCGCCACCCGCATCGCCGACGACCCCCACGCCGCGATCCTGCGCGAGGCCTGCGTCGCGCTCGGCGACGGCCGTACCTTCGGGCGCGGCGGCCGCGGCCACGTGCGCGTCAACCTCGCGTGCCCTCCCCAGACCGTGCGCGACGCAATAGCGCGCATCGCACCCATCACACATCCCGATGACGCAGAGGAGACTTCATGAGCGCCGCCGCTCCGGTCACCGAGTGGACCGACTTCGGATTCGATACCCGCCAGGTGCACGCCGGCGAGTTCAGCGACCTCAACGCAGGGCTCCGCGTGCCCGCGATCGCGATGTCGGCCGGGTTCGTGTTCGACGACTTCGACGACCAGGCAGCGCGCTTCTCCGGGCAGTCAGTGTGGAATGCCGGGGCGAACGCCGTGCTCAGCGAGGTCGACGCGTTCACCGGCTCAGCGCCGGCGCCGATTTACGCTCGCCAGGGCAACCCGACGAACGCCGTCGCCGAGGCCCGTCTGGCGTCGCTCGAGGGCGGCACGTCCGCGGTGGCCGTGTCGAGTGGCCAGGCGGCGATCTCGTCGGCGCTGTTCGCGCTCGCTCAGTCCGGCGATCACATCGTCTCGGCTGCGTCGATCTACGGCGGCACCCGCATTCTCTTCGGCCGTAGCTTCAAGCGCTTCGGTATCGACGTCGACTACGTCTGGGACACCACGGATGACGCAGCGTGGGATCGCGCCATTCGCCCGAACACGAAGGCGATCTTCGCTGAGTCGATCCCGAATCCCTGCAACGACGTCACCGACCTCGCGCATCTCGCCAGGGTCGCCGCTCGCCACCAACTACCGCTCGTCGTCGATAACACGGTCGGCACCCCTGCGCTGATTCGGCCGTTCGAGCACGGCGCGAGCATCGTCGTGCACTCGACCACGAAATTCCTCACCGGCCACGGCGCGGCCGTCGGCGGGGCGATCGTCGACGGCGGCCGCTTCGACTGGGAGGCGGCCGAGCGCGCCGGGCGGTCGTACCCGCTGATCACGCGCGCCCCGCGGCCGGGGGCCGCCTCGATGCTGGATCGCTTCGGTGCCACCGCCTACGCGCGCACGGCCCGTGAGGCCGTCGTGAACGATATCGGCCCGTCGCTGTCGCCGTTCAACGGGTTCTTGCTGCACCAGGGCATGGAGACGCTGTCGCTGCGCATAGACCGTCATGTCGCGTCGTCGCAGCGCATCGCGGCATGGTTGGCGGATCAGCCCGAGGTCGAATCCGTCGACTACTCCGGCCTTCCCGGTCATCCGCTCTACGAGCTCGCTGCACGCGATTACGGCACGGGTAGCGACGGCATCGCACGCACCGGATCGGTCTTCGGGGTCACCGTGCGCGGAGGGGCGGCGGGGGCGCGTGCGTGTGTCGACGCGCTGCGCGTGTTCTCGCGCATGACCGGGATCGGGGACACTCGTTCGATGGTGATCCACCCGCTCACGACGACGCACGCGACGTTCTCCCCCGACGTCAACGAGCGCCTCGGCATCACGCCCGGCCTCCTGCGACTCTCCGTGGGCCTCGAGACCCCGGACGACCTGATCCAGGATCTTCGCGCCGCGCTCGACGCGGTGCGCGCGCTCCCCCGCGATTGCGCGTCCGGGGGCACGTCACCGCTTCGCGCGGTCGTGTCCCCATCGTGACCAACGAGCTGTCTCAGACACCCCGAGAACTACGAAACCCCCGGAAGTTCCGCATCATTTCAACGGAGTTCCGGGGGTTCTGAGTCGGGATGACAGGATTTGAACCTGCGACCCCGTCGTCCCGAACGACGTGCGCTACCAAGCTGCGCCACATCCCGATTGCGTTTTTCACGCAAGGAATACTCTAGCGGGTTGCGACCCAATCGCGAAAACGGGGACCGCCCGGCCGTGTCGAGCGCGGAGCGCGAGACCCGATCCGCCGCCCCGCGAGCGAACCACCGAACCAGAGCACGCGGCCACAGCGAAGCGAGCAATCAGACGCGAGCGCGCCCGCCCCTACACCCGCAGCGACGCGAGCAGCGCGCCCACCGCGCCCGGCCACTCTCCGCGCAGCGACAGCGTGCCCGCGGGGTCCTCGCCGGCGTCCACGGCAACGACCCGGTGCACGGCGAGCAGCGCAAACTCGGTCTCCGCAATCGTCGCGCTCCCCTCAGTCAGCACGCGCACGGCGGCGAGCTCGGGCACCGGCGCATCGCCGTCACCGCTCCCACGCACATGGACCGAAGGATCTCGCTCCGCCTGATTCCCCTCTGCGTCCTCCGTGAACTCGCGACTGCCCGCCTCGCCGTGCAGCACGGCGCCCGCGAGCACAGCGCGGAACACCGGATCACCCACCGCGTCATACGCCCAGCGCGTGCCGAGCACGCCGTGCTCCATGGTGCCGACCTCGAACTCCTCGCCGCCCTCGAGCGGTGCTCCCCGGTAGCTCAGCGGCACGTGATAGACCGTCTCGTCTCCGGCCCTGAACACGTGCCCCTCGAGGCCAACCTCGCCCTCGGGGTCGTCGAAGCGGTACGCCCCGATCGGCGCGAGAGCGGTGGCGTCGCCCGTAAACCACGGCTGCTTCGGCAACCACGCGGCGAGCAGTTCGTACTTCGAGGGGCTCAGGGTCGTGCGGTGAATGATTGACATGTGCCGATCCTACGCTCGCTGCTGCGAAGCCTCCGAGCAACGCAACACACCCCGGCCCGCGCCGAGCGCGGACCGGGGTGTGCAGCAGAACCCGAGTTACTTCTGGTTCTTCAGGCGCGATGCCGAGCGCGCGCGCAGTGACGCGTCGAGCTCGACCTTGCGGATGCGCACGACCTCGGGGGTCACCTCGACGCACTCGTCCTCGCGGGCGAACTCGAGGCACTCCTCGAGCGTGAGCTTGCGGGGCGGCGTCATCGCTTCGAAGGAGTCAGCCGACGCCGAACGCATGTTCGTGAGCTTCTTCTCCTTGGTGATGTTCACGTCCATGTCCTCGGAACGCGAGTTCTCACCGATGACCATGCCCTCGTAGACCTCTTCGGTCGGCTGCACGAAGAAACTCATGCGCTCCTGCAGGTTGATGATCGCGAACGGCGTCACCACACCCGAGCGGTCCGAGACGATCGAGCCGTTGTTGCGCGTGGTGATGGTGCCGGCCCACTCGCCGTAGCCGTGCGAGATCGCGTTCGCGATGCCGGTGCCGCGGGTGATGGTCATAAACTCCGAGCGGAACCCGATAAGACCGCGCGACGGCACGATGAACTCCATGCGCACCCAGCCGGTACCGTTGTTCACCATGTTCTCCATGCGCCCCTTGCGAGCCGCGAGCAGCTGGGTGATCGCCCCGAGGTGCTCCTCAGGGGTGTCGACGGTCAGGTGCTCGTACGGCTCGTGCTTCTTGCCGTCGATCTCCTTGGTGACCACCTGGGGCTTGCCCACGGTGAGCTCGAAACCCTCGCGTCGCATGTTCTCGACGAGGATCGCGAGCGCGAGCTCGCCGCGTCCCTGCACCTCCCACGCGTCGGGGCGGCCCACGTCGAGCACGCGCAGCGACACGTTACCGATGAGCTCGCGGTCGAGGCGGTCCTTGATCATGCGGGCGGTGAGCTTGTGCCCCTTCACCTTGCCGACGAGCGGCGAGGTGTTCGCGCCGATCGTCATCGAGATGGCGGGCTCGTCGACGGTGATGACGGGCAGCGGGCGCACGTCCTCGGCGTCGGCGATGGTCTCACCGATGGTGATCTCCGGGATACCCGCGATCGCGACGATGTCGCCGGGGCCAGCCTTCTCTGCCGGGTAGCGGGTGAGCGCGCGGGTGAGCATGAGCTCGGTGACGCGCACGTTCTGCACGTTGCCGTCGTGGCGCACCCAAGCGACGGTCTCGCCCTTCTTGATCCAACCGTGGTGCACGCGCAGCAGCGCGATACGGCCGAGGAACGGCGACGAGTCGAGGTTCGTGACGTGCGCCTGCAGCGGGAACTCGGTGTCGTACTTCGGCGCGGGAACGCGCTCGAGGATGGTCTGGAAGAGCGGCTCGAGATCCGGGTTGTTCGGGAGCTCGCCGTCGCCAGGGCGCTCGTGCGACGCGGCGCCAGCGCGACCCGACAGGTACACGGTGGGCACGTCGAGCACGGCGTCGACGTCGATATCGGGGTGGTCCTCCGAGAGGTCAGAGGCGAGACCGAGCAGGAGATCCTGCGCCTCGCCCTCGACCTCTTCGATGCGCGCATCAGGGCGATCGGTCTTGTTGACCGCGAGGATCACGGGAAGCTTCGCCTCGAGCGCCTTGCGCAGCACGAAGCGGGTCTGCGGCAGCGGGCCCTCGGACGCGTCGACGAGCAGCACGACACCGTCGACCATCGACAGTGCGCGCTCGACCTCGCCGCCGAAGTCGGCGTGACCCGGCGTATCGACCACGTTGATGATGATGGGGCCGCCGGCCTCGTGGGCGCCCTCGTAGGTGATCGCCGTGTTCTTCGCGAGGATCGTGATGCCCTTTTCGCGCTCGAGGTCGTTCGAGTCCATGACGCGGTCGTCGACGTCGGCGTGCGCGTCGAAGGAGTTGGTCTGACGCAGCATGGCGTCGACGAGAGTAGTCTTGCCGTGGTCGACGTGGGCGACGATGGCAACGTTGCGGAGGTCTTCGCGGGTGGCGAGAGCCATAGAGGTACAGTCCTAACGAGACGAGGTTGCGTCGGCACGGCGGGATGCCGGCCACGGAGCGGGTACGCCCCGCGGTGGCGCCGAAAAACGCCGACGCACTATTTTAGCGGATCATCCCGTGAATCGGGGTGTGCACCGAAATCATCGGGCTGCAAATCGGCGGCGGATCGGCACAGTGCTCACGCCCCGCCCGTTCACCGCGGCTCCGCTCGCGACCCCCGCCCGTCGCCCGTACCCGTCCAGCGCCCGTGGCCCGTGCCCGTGGCCCGTGCCCGCCCATCAGACAGTGGAAAGCTGCTCACGCGGATCAATTCCCGGGACTTCGACCCGCACGACGCATGATCCACTGCCTGACGGACCCGAGCCCACTCGCGGCCGAGAGCCCACTCACTCCCGCGGCCACCACGCGGGCAGCAGGTGCTCGAGCATCGCGAGCGCGGTCTCGGGGTCGCCCCGGTGATCGTCCTGCAGCCACACCGCGATGAGCCCGACAACGCCGTCCGCCATGTAGCGCACCGCCACCTCCTCGACGAGGTGCGGGTCCGCGTGCGGCACCCCCGTCGGAATCGTGAGGCTCGCCTGCGCGATGAGGAGCCGCGTCGACACCTGGAAGTGCTCGCTGAGAAACGAGTGCAGCGTGGTGCCCGCCGCGGCGTCGAGGTTGCGGTAGATCGCGGCGTAACGGTCGACATGCTCGAATACCCCGCGGGTCACCTCGTGCAGCGCGGCCCCGACACGGTCGGGCTCGACGTCGCGGAGGTGCCGCTCACGCAGCGCGTCGAGTTCGACCGCGAGCGCGCCCTGCAGCACGCCGAGCGCTGACCCGCCGTGCTCGTAGACCGTCGAACGATGCACGCCGGCGCGCCGCGCCAGGTCGGTCACTGACACGGACGCAATGTCCCCCGCCGCGGCGAGGTCGAGGGCCGCAGCTTGCAGCAGCGTTCGGGTACGGCGCTGACGCGCATCGACCCGCTGCGCGTCACCCGGCTGTGCAGACATCTCTCGGTTTCCCCCTCGTGCGGATCGTAGCGGAAGAGCGTACACTGCAATATATCCGACAGATGTCGGTTAACAGGCTCGAGAGCCAGCTCACCCCGTGGCCCGCGAGCACATCTCTCACGAAGGAGCAGATTCATGGCTACATATGACGTCGCAGAGCGGTCCGCAATTGTCACGGGAGGCGGATCCGGCATCGGCCGCGCCGTCGCTCTCCTCCTCGCCGCCAACGGCGCGAAGGTGGTCGTCGCCGATCTCAAGCGGGAGTCGGCCGAGGCCGTCGTCGCCGAGATCGAGGCCGCCGGTGGCACTGCTGTCGCCCACGTCGGCGATGTGGCGGATCCGCAGGACGCCGTCGCAGCGGTCGAGGCCGCCCAGGCGCTCGCACCGCTCCGCATCGCCGTCAACAATGCGGGCATCGGCGGCGCGGCCGCACCCCTCGGCGAGTACCCGCTCGACAGCTGGCAAAAGGTGATCGAGATCAACCTCAACGCCGTCATGTACAGCATGCGCGCACAGCTCCCCCGGATGGCCGAGAACGGCGGCGGATCGATCATCAACATGGCCTCGATCCTCGGCTCCGTCGGCTTCCCGATGTCGTCGGCGTATGTTGCGGCCAAGCACGGCGTCGTCGGCGCCACCAAGAACGCGGCGCTCGAGTACGCGGCGCAGGGCGTCCGCGTGAATTCCGTCGGACCGGGCTTCATCAAGACGCCGCTCGTCGAGGCGAACATGGACGCGGAGGCGCTGAAGTTCCTCGAGGGCAAGCACGCGCTCGGTCGTCTCGGCAACTCGGAGGAGGTCGCGGCGCTCGTCGCGTTCCTCGCCTCCGACGCCGCCTCGTTCATCACGGGCAGCTACCACGTTGTCGACGGCGGTTACACGGCTCAGTAACGCGAGCCGCGGCGGCGGGCGGATCACGCGTAGCGGGCGAGCCCGTCATGCAGTGGAAAGCCCGCCACGCGGACCGATTCTCGGCGTTTCTCCCCGCACTGCCGGCTATCCACTGTTTAACGGCCGTGGCGCGCGCGGCACGCACGTGGACAATCCCGCGGGCGGCGGATCGCGAAGTCCCGACCCCGCCCTCAGACGACGCGCGCGCCGGCCCGCCACACCGCAGTAGTGAGCGGCATGCCGGGTCGATAAGCGAGGTGCGTGACCGACGGCGCGTCGAGCATTTGCACATCGGCCCGGGCGCCCGGCGCGATCACGCCGACGCGCGGCTGCCACGCTCCGCGCGGATCGACCCACCCGTCGGCCTCCATACCGAGCGCGACCGCACCACCGAGCGTCGCCGCGCGCACTGCCTCCGGCACCGTGAGCCCCATCTGCAGCACCGCGGTCGCGACGCAGAAGCCCATCGATGAGGTGTACGAGCTCCCCGGGTTGCAGTTCGAAGCGATGGCGAGCACCGCGCCGGCATCGACGAGACGCCGCGCCGGGGCCAGCGGCACGCGCGTCGACAGGTCGCATGCGGGCAGCACCGTCGCGACCGTGCCCCGTTCGGCGCCCGACCACGAGCCGGCGAGCGCCTCCACGTCCTCATCGCTCAGAAAGCCGACGTGGTCGACGCTGAGCGATCCGCTCTCGACCGCCAACCGCACCCCGGGGCCGGGCCCGAGCTGATTCCCGTGCACGCGGGTCGCAAGCCCCGCGGCCGCAGCTGCCTCGAGCACGCGCCGCGAGGCCGCCTCGTCGAAGGCGCCCGTCTCGCAGAACACGTCGACCGCGCTGACGTGCGGCGCGACGGCGGCGAGCATCTCACCGGTCACGAGCTCGAGATAGCGGTGCGGATCGGCCCCGGCCGGCACCAAGTGCGCCCCGAGAAAGGTGACCGCGTCGACGATCTCGGCCGCGATGCGCGCCGACCGCAGCTCGTCGGCGACCGTGAGTCCGTACCCGGTCTTCGTCTCGAGCGTCGTCGTTCCGCCGCGCCGCGCCTCGGCGACGTGCCGCTCGAGGTTCGCGCGCAGCTCGCCGTCGCTCGCCGCCCGCGTCGCCTCCACCGTCGTGTTGATGCCCCCTGCCGCGTAGGGCTCGCCCGACATGCGCGCCTCGAACTCCGCCGTGCGATTCCCCGCGAAGACGAGGTGCGTGTGGGAGTCCACCCAGCCGGGCAGCACCGCGCGCCCCGCCGCGTCGACGCGCTCGTCCGCGGGCGGCGCCTGCGTCGCGGGGCCGACCCACGCCACGCGATCCTGCTCGATCACGACCGCCGCGTCCCGCAACCGCCCGCCGAGCTCGCCCGTCTCGAGCGCATCGTCGTTCGTCGTCAACTCGCCGATGTTCGTAATGATGGTGGCCGTCATGCGCTCACCAGGCCTCGTCGCGGTTGCGGATCACCGGCGCCATCGGCACGCGCACCCCGCGATCGGCGGCGACGTCCACCGCCCGCTGGTACCCGGCGTCGACGTGTCGAATGACGCCCATGCCCGGGTCGTTCGTGAGCAACCGCTGGAGCTTCTCGGCGGCGAGCGCCGACCCGTCGGCGACCGACACCTGGCCGGTGTGGATCGAGCGGCCGATTCCGACGCCGCCCCCGTGGTGGATCGAGACCCACGTCGCGCCGGACGAAGCCGCCGTCAACGCATTGAGCAACGGCCAGTCGGCAATCGCATCGGAGCCGTCGGCCATCGCCTCGGTCTCGCGATACGGCGAAGCGACCGAGCCCGAGTCGAGGTGATCGCGCCCGATGACGATCGGCGCGCTCACCGCCCCCGAGGCAACGAGCTCGTTGAAGCGCACCGCGGCACGCGCGCGCTCCCCGTACCCGAGCCAGCAGATACGCGCGGGCAGGCCCTCGAACTCGACCCGCTCCTGCGCCGCGCGGATCCACCGCCGCAAATGTTCGTTCTCAGGGAAGAGCTCGAGAATCGCCTCGTCGGTCACCCGGATATCTTCGGGATCGCCCGAGAGCGCAGCCCAACGGAACGGCCCGAGCCCCTCGCAGAACAGCGGCCGAATGTACGCGGGCACGAACCCCGGAAACTCGAACGCCCGGTCGTACCCGCCCTTGCGGGCCTCGTCGCGGATCGAGTTGCCGTAGTCGAACACCTCGGCGCCCGCATCCTGAAACTCGACCATCGCGCGCACGTGCGCCGCCATCGACGCCTGCGCATCACGCGTGAACTGTTCGGGATCCGCCTCGGCGCGCTCCAGCCGCTCCTCGACCGCGTACCCGACCGGCAGGTACGACAGCGGATCATGCGCGGACGTCTGATCGGTGACGATATCGATCGTGATCTCACCGGCACGGTGGCGCCGCAGGATCTCGGGGAACACCTCCGCCGCGTTGCCCACGAGCCCGACCGACCAGCCGCGCCGCTCGTCCTTCGCGCGCTGCACTCGCGCCAGCGCTTCGTCGAGATCTTCGACGACCTCGTCGAGGTAGCGTTTCCCCGCGCGACGCTCGAGCCGCGTGCGGTCGACGTCGACGATGAGGCAGGCGCCCTCGTTGAGGGTCACGGCGAGCGGTTGCGCGCCGCCCATGCCGCCGCAGCCGCCGGTGAGCGTGATGGTGCCCGCGAGCGTCGCCTCACCATCCCCGGCCGAAGCACGCCCAGCCGCCGCGCTTCGACGCGCGGCCAGCTTGCGCCCAACGGCGGCGAACGTCTCGTACGTCCCCTGCAAGATCCCCTGCGTGCCGATGTAGATCCACGACCCCGCGGTCATCTGCCCGTACATCATGAGCCCCTCGGCCTCGAGCCGGCGGAACTCGGGCCATGTCGCCCAGTCGCCCACGAGGTTCGAGTTCGCGAGGAGCACGCGCGGCGCCCACGGGTTCGTGCGGAAGACCCCGACCGGCTTCCCCGACTGCACGAGCAGCGTCTCGTCGTCCTCGAGGTCCCGCAGGGTCTCGACGATCGCGTCGTACGCCTCCCAGCTGCGAGCCGCCCGCCCGGTGCCGCCGTAGACCACCAGATCGTCGGGGCGCTCGGCCACCTCCGGGTCGAGGTTGTTCATGAGCATGCGCATCGGCGCCTCGGTCTGCCAGCTCTTCGCTGAGAGCTCGGTGCCTCGCGGGGATCGGACGGGGCGTGCGCCGGGAAGTGCCATCGTTGGACCTTTCGTATGCAGGATCGCGGGGCGTCGGCCCCTCCTCCCATCACAGCGGGCGCGCGCCCCGCCGACAACGCAGCAGCGCCCGCCCCTGTCCGGGATTCCGGACGAGGGGCGGGCGCTGCCTGGCGCTGCGGACGCTCACGGGCGCTGCGGGAGCTGCCGGGCGCTGACGGGCCGTGGAGCCTGCCGACGAACCGTGTTCCCGCGATCCGCCGCCATTTCACCTCACCAGAACCGCAGCTACACCGTCTTCCCGAGCTCGATGTGCGCGCCAGGGATCGCGGCAAGCAGATTGCGTGTGTACTCCTCGCGCGGATTTTCGAACACCTCGTCGGTGGTCGCCTGCTCGACGATGCGCCCCTGCTGCATCACGCACACGCGATCCGCGATGAGCCGCACGACCGCGAGATCGTGCGTGATGAAGAGGTACGTCAGCCCGAGATCGCGCTGCAGCTCCGCGAGCAGGTCGAGAATCTGCGCCTGCACGAGCACGTCGAGGGCCGACACCGCCTCGTCGAGCACGAGGATGTCGGGCTTCAGAGCGAGTCCTCGCGCCACGGCGACGCGCTGACGCTGACCGCCCGAGAGCTCGTTCGGGTAGCGCGTCGCGAGCTCCCGCGGCAGCGCGACCTGGTCGAGCAGCTCGTACATGCGCGCCTTGCGGCTCGCGGCGTCGCCTACATCGTGGATCTTGAGCGGCTCGATGATCGTGTTTCCGATGTTGTGCAGCGGATCGAGCGAGCCGTAGGGATCCTGGAACACGGGCTGCAGCGTGCGTCGCAGATCGAAGAGCTCGCGCCCCGACATGCCGCGCGTCTCCTTGCCGGCGACCTTCACCGACCCGGAGGTGGGCTCCTCGAGCTGCAGCACCATCTTCGCGATGGTCGACTTGCCCGACCCGGACTCCCCCACCAGTGCCATCGTCTCGCCGCGATTCACGGTGAACGTCGCGCCCGAAACTGCGTGGAAGTCCTCGTGACCGAAGTTGCCCTTACGGATCTTGTAGACCTTGCCGAGGTCGGCGACCTCGATCATCGGCTCGTTCGTCACGATTGCCTTCGGCTCCTCGGCGATCGCCGTGAGGTCGAAGGTCTCGGTGGGCGCGGTCGGCAGCGTGGCGTCGGATCCGATGCGACGCGAGGCGAGGCTCGGCGCCGCCGAGACCAGACGCTTCGTGTACGGATGCTGCGGCCGCTCGAGAATCTCGCGGCTCGGCCCCGACTCGACGATGTTGCCCTGGTACATGACGATGAGCTTCTCCGCGCGCTCCGCGGCGAGGCCGAGGTCGTGCGTGATGAAGACGACCGCCGTGCCCATCTCGCTCGTGAGGCGCTGCAGGTGGTCGAGCACCACGCGCTGCACGGTGACGTCGAGAGCCGAGGTCGGCTCGTCAGCGATGAGCAGCTCAGGGCTCGCGGCAAGACCGATGCCGATGAGCGCGCGCTGCTTCATGCCGCCCGAGAACTGGTGCGGGTACTGCTTCATCCGCTGCGCGGCATTCTGCAGTCCGGCCTGCTCGAGCACCTCAGCGGCGCGCTCGCGAACCGCCTTCCGCCCCTTGGCGAGCCCGTTCGCGCGCACGGCCTCCTCGACCTGGAAGCCGATCGACCACACCGGGTTGAGGTTCGACATTGGGTCCTGCGGCACGAGACCGATCTCGCGCCCGCGGATGTGCTCCATGTCGCGTCGGCCCACGCCGACCAGCTCGCGTCCCCGCCACATGACGGAACCGCCGGTCACCTTGCCGGTGCCCGGGAGCAGGTTGATCACGGCGTGCATCGTGGTCGACTTACCGGATCCCGACTCGCCGACGATCGCGACCGTCTCACCGGGGTACACGTCGAAGCCCACCCCGTGGAGCACCTCGCGCCGCTGTTGCTTCGTGCCGAACTCGACCTTCAGGTCGCGGACGCTGAGAATCGGCTGCTGCTCGCTCATCGCTGCGCCCTCGCCTTCGGATCGAGCGCATCTCTAACGACCTCACCCAGCATGATGAAGCCGAGCACGGTGACCGAGAGCGCGATGGACGGGTAGATGAGCGTCTGCGGCGCAGTGCGCAGATCGGTCTGAGCCTGGGCGATGTCGTTGCCCCAGCTCATGAACTGCGCCGGTGGCAGGCCGACGCCCAGGAACGACAGCACCGCCTCGGCGACGATCGCGGCAGAGAGCGACAGCGTTGTGACGACGATCACGGGCGCGATCGCATTGGGCAGCACGTGCTTCACGAGGGTGCGGAACTGGGAGAGACCCAAGGAACGCGAGGCCATCACGAAGTCGGAGTTCTTCACGCGCAGGATCTCGGCGCGCAGGATGCGCGCCGTCACGGGCCACGAGAACGCACCGATCGCGATCGCGATCGTGAAGACGTTGCGGTGCGCGCTGAGCACGCTCATCACGACGACGGCCGCGAGGATGTAGGGAATCGAGAAGAAGATGTCGCCGATGCGCGACAGGATCGTGTCGACGATGCCGCCGAAGAAGCCTGCGAGCGCGCCCATGATCGTGCCGAGCACGAAGGTCATGAGCACGACGATCAGGCCCACGGACACCGACGTCTGGGTGCCCCAGATGATCCGCGAGTAGATGTCGCAGCCCTGCTTCTGGAAGCCGAGCACGTGCCCGGCCTCCGGGCCCGCGTTCGACTGCGCGAGATCGCACGCCCGCGGATCCACCTGGGTGAACAGGGTCGGAAACAGCGAGACGAGGATCACGATGAGGATGACGGCGGAGGAGATCCAGAACATGGGCCGTCCGCGCATATCGCGCCAGGCGTCGAGCCACAGGTTCGACTTTTTCTCGCCGACGCGCACGGCGTCGACGGGCGCCACGGGCGTCTCGTCGAACGGTGCGACGAAGTGCTCGGCTGCTGGGGTACGGGGTAGTGAATCAGGCATAGCGGATCCTCGGATCGAGTACTGCGTAGAGGAGG
This sequence comes from Leucobacter sp. USHLN153, assembly GCF_037145615.1. Lineage (NCBI taxonomy): Bacteria > Bacillati > Actinomycetota > Actinomycetes > Micrococcales > Microbacteriaceae > Leucobacter > Leucobacter sp. USHLN153. The sequence goes on along the minus strand of NZ_JBBCXE010000005.1, from coordinate 20,198 downwards.
TCGACGACGAGGTTCACGCCGAGGTAGATGAGCACCATCACCGTCACGAACGACACGACGGTCGCGTTCTCGCCGCGGAGGATCGCCTGGTACAGCGTGTTGCCGACGCCGGGAACGTTGAAGATGCCCTCGGTGACGGTCGCGCCGACGAGCAGGATGCCGAAGTTCGCGGCGCTGTTCGTGACGGTCGGAATCAAAGAGTTCCGCAGAATGTGCGTCGGGATCACGCGGCCGCGGCTCAGGCCCTTCGCGTACGCGGTGCGCACGAAGTCCTGGTTCGCAGTCTCGATGACCGAGGAGCGGGTGAGGCGCATGCTCGTCGCGTAGAGGCTGACACCGAGCACGATCGCCGGCAGCAGCAGCTCCTGCAGCGGCGCGCCGCCGCTGACCGTGGTGCGGAACCAGTCGAGCTTGATCGTGAAGAAGAACTGACCGAGGAACGCGATCACGAAGATCGGCACGCTCATGAACGCGAGACCGATGATCAGGTTGATGTTGTCGAAGAACTTGCCCTTGCGCAGGCCGGAGAAGAGGCCGATCACGACCGCGAGCAGGAACTCGATGAGAATCGCCATGATCGCGAGCTTCGTGGTCACGGGGAAGGTGCGGGCGAGGATCTCGCTGACCGGTTGACCCGAGAAGCTCGTGCCGAAGTCACCGATCAGCAGCCCCTTCAGGTACAGGAGGTACTGCACGATGAACGGCTGATCGAGGTGGTACTGCTCGCGGAGCTGCGCAACGATCGCGGGATTCGGGGTCTTGTCGCCGAACATCGCGAGGATCGGGTCGCCCGGCATGGCAAAGACCATGAAGTAGATCAGGAAGGTGGTGCCGAGCAGGACGGGGATCACCTGCAGGATTCGGAAGAGGATGTATCTCAGCATGAGATCGCTCGCTCCTCCCTCGTGTCGGTCTGGAACATGGAAAGTCTTTCGCGTTGGTGGTGCGGCGCACGCCGGGATACTTTGGGCGTGCAGAGTGCCGGCGTCGCGGACACGCCGGCGGTGCTGGAGCGCGCGGGATACAGAAGTTCCCGCGCACGCGGAAGCCCCGGAACCGGGTCCGGGGCTTCCGAGAGGTGCGTTACTTCTTGGTGATCTCGTAGTACAACGGCACGGAGTTCCATCCGAAGGTCACGTTGTCCACGTTCTCGCTGAAGCCGCCGCTCACGTTCTGGTACCAGAGCGGGATCGCCGGGAGATCCTTGAAGAGGATCTCCTGCGCCTTCTGGAAGTCGGCGTTTGCCTTCTCCTGGTCGGTCTGCACCGAGCCGCTCTGCATGAGCTTGTCGAACTCGGGGTTCGAGTAGTCACCGTCGTTCGAGCCGGCGTTCGTCGCGAACAACGGTCCGAGGAAGTTGAACAGGCCCGGGTAGTCGGCCTGCCAACCGGTGCGGAAGGCCGAGTCGATCGTGCGGTTCGTCACGATCTCGCGGATCTCGGGGAAGGTCGGGTAGGGCTTTCCGGCCGCGTCGATCCCGAGGGTGTTCTTGATGCTGTTCGACACCGCGTCGACCCAGCCCTGGTGAGCAGCGTCCGCGTTGTAGGCGATCTCGAAGGTGCCGCTCCACGGAGCGATCGCGTCGGCCTCAGCCCAGAGCTTCTTGGCCTCGTCGGGGTTGAACTCGAGCACCTCGTTGCCGGGGATGCTGTCGCTCCAGCCGTCGATGACCGGCGAGGTGAAGTCCTGCGCCGTCGTGCGGGTGCCCTTGAAGATGACGTCCGTGATCTGGGCGCGGTCGATCGCCATCGAGAGCGCCTGGCGGCGCAGCTGGCCCTCTTCACCGTCGAAGTGCTCGAGGCGAGCCGGGATGGTGATCGTCTGGTTGATGGCGGCGGGCTGGTTGATCGCGCGATCGCCCAGGTCGTCCTCATAGGTCTCGAGCGCCGCGTCAGGAAGTGCGTCAAGCACGTCGAGGTTGCCACCGAGCAGGTCGGAGTACGCCGAATCGAGCGATGCGTAGAACGTGATGGTAAGGCCGTCGTTCTTGGGCTCACGCGGACCGTTGTAGTCCTCATTCTTCACGAGGTCGATCTTGACGTCGTGCTCCCACGCGTCGTCGCTCGCGAGCTTGTACGGTCCGTTCCCCACCGGGTTCTGGCCGAACGCCTCGATGTCTTCGAATGCGACGTCGGGCAGCGGGTAGTAGGCGGTGTAGCCCAGGCGCAGCGGGAAGTCCGAGGCGGCCTTGTTGAGCGTCACGGTGAACTCGTAGTCGCCGGTGACCTTGAGGCCCGGAAGCTCGTCGACGTTCTCGTCGTAGCTGAATCCCTCGATGTCCTCGAAGAAGTACGAGTTCAGCTGCTGGTTGTCGAGTGCCGCGCCGAAGTTCCAGGCGTCCACGAAGTTGTGGGCCTGCACCGGGGTACCGTCCGTGAACTTCGCGTCTTCGCGAAGCTTGATCGTGTAGGTCTTCGCGTCATCGGTCTCGATGGATTCCGCGATGTCGTTGTGAGCGGCGCCCTCGCCGTCGTAGTAGACCAGGCCTGCGTAGATCGAATCGGTGATCTTGCCGCCGCCGACCTCGTTGGTGTTCGCGGGCAGCAGCGGGTTCTGCGGCTCCGAGCCCCAGGCCGTCACAATGGCCGAGCTGTCGCCGCCGTCGCTGCTTCCACCGCTTCCGCTCGACGAGCAGCCGGTAAGCGCGAGCGCGCTTGCTGCTGCGAGAGCGATGAAGCCGGTGCCGATCCGTGATCGCTTCACTGGTTTCCTCCTTGAAAATACCGAGACGGAGCCCGAATCTTTCCGAACTTCGGACTCCACTCGCTGAAAATATCCACATTCAGCCTAGTCATGCGCCTGGCCACAATCGGCCAATCCGGGCCCGCGTGACTGCTTCGTGATTCAGATCTGTAGGTCAGTGAAAAAGATTCCGCACGCAGGGCACCCCGTTCTGTGGGGTGTCGACAGCTTCCTGTGAATGCGGCGTACTCTGGGCCGGTGACCACCCCCGCCGCTCGCGCCCGCCTCCGCTGGGAGCTCGTCGTTGTGTTCGCGCTGTCGTTCGGCGCCTCCGCCGTGTACGCCATCGTCGCGATCCTTGAGCGCCTCACGCGAGACACGGCGCTCGCTGACCAGACCGCGACCATCAATCGCGCGCTCTCCGATCGTCCCGCCTTCGACCTCGTCTACCAGCTTCTGCAGTTCGCGTTCGGGCTCGCCCCCGTCGCGCTCGTCGTCTTCCTGCTCTGGTCCGCGCGACGGCCGCACCTCGGGCGGCTGGGGCTCCGCGCAGATTCGTGTCACGGGTGGTGGTCGCAGGCTGCTGGCGGTATCGCTCTCGCGGCGGTCATCGGCATTCCCGGCGTCGGGTTCTACCTGGGAGCGAAAGCGATCGGGATCAACACCGCGGTCGTCCCCACCGCACTCGATGACTACTGGTGGACCATCCCCGTGCTGGTGCTGCAGGCGCTGCGCGCCGCGCTGGGTGAAGAACTCATCGTGGTGGCCTACCTCTTCGAGCGCTTCCGGAGGCTGGGTGTGGGGCCGTGGGCGACGATCCTCACGAGCGCGCTGTTGCGCGGCAGCTACCACCTCTACCAGGGCTTCGGCGGGTTCCTCGGCAACGCGATCATGGGCGTCGTCTTCGGCTGGGCGTACCGCCGCTGGGGTCGGTCCCTGCCGCTGATCGTCGCGCACTGGGTGCTCGACATCGCGAGCTTCGTCGGGTACCCGCTCGCCGTGCAGCTCTGGCCGGCACTGTTCGGCGCGCCTGCGGGCTGAGCTGCAGGTCGCCTCCGCCGATCCGCCGCCTCGTTTCGCTAGGCGACCGGCTTGATGCTCTTGACGAACGCGTCGGTGAGGCCCCAGAGCTCGTCGTAGAGTTCCTTCGCATCGGCACAGGGCTCGGCGGGCTTCCGAATCGAGAAGGTGCCGTCGGCGTTCTTGGTCGCGCCCCACTGCGTTCGCATAGCGGCGCACGATTCCGGCAGCGAGTCGATGAGCGGGCTGCTGAGCTCGAGATTCGTGCTGTCCGGAATGTAGTAGCTCGTCATGCCGAATTTCTGGCTCAGCTGCGAGGTGGCGGCCCAGGGCTCGATATTGAGCTCGCTCGTCGGCCCGACGTCCACCTTCGGAACCGCGTCGGCATCCGGCTTCTCGTCCTCGGCCGGCTTATCGGCTTCGTCGTCGGCGTCGGGCGCCTCGGTCTCGGGTGACGTCGTCTCAGTCGGCGCCCCGGTTGTGGGTGCGGACGTCGGTGCGCTCGAGGGTTCGGAGGAGCGAGACATGTTGATGAGAATCATGGAGACCAGAATCGCGACGAGCGCGACCGCACCGACGATGATCCACGGAATCGTCTTCGGAGGGATGCCGCTGCGGCTCGTCCGTTTGGCGGGAGCGGCCGCAAGCTGCGATGTCCGAACGCGCTCGGCCTGCTCGTATGACAGGCGTTGACGCGCCGGAACCGGTTGCGGCTCCGTACGGGGTTCATCGGACTCTGAATCGCCGAAGAGTTCCTCGAATGGATCTTTACTCACGTCGACAGCCTAACCGCGTCAGCCAGAAAGGTCGGTGTCAGTGCTCCGATCCGAGGTCAACGGACCCATCCTCAGTACGCTTCGAAGCAGCGCCATCCACGAGCGCGGCAATGTGCGGAGCGTCGGTTCCGCAGCACCCACCGAAGACCGATGCGGCCGGGGCGTAGGAGCGCAGTGCGAGTTCGGCGGCCGCGAACGCTTCCGGGTCATCGCCCGCGCCCTCATCACCGCTGGCCGCCGCGTTGAGCCGGAATCCCAGCACGCGCTCGAGCGCCGGATCCCCCGCCTGGCCCTGTATTCCCAGCGCGACCTCTCGCGGATGCGCGCAGTTCACGAGGAAGCCCTCCGCCGCGCGATCGGTAACGGCATCGACCTCGGTGATCGCTTCGACAAGCGTGCTGCCATCGGCGAGTCGCCCATCGGCACCCACCACGAAGGAGACGGCCGAGGGCACCCGAGCCGCTCGGGCAGCCTTCACCACGCCGATCGCTTCGGCCGCATCCAGGGTGGTCACCGAGGTCACGCGGTCGACTCCCGCCTCGGAGAGGGTGCGGATCTGCGGAGCGTGATACGCCTCCGCCTCCTGGGCGGTCATCCGCTGCTCCGCCACGAAGTCGTCGAATCTCGGGCCGACGCAGCCATTCACGACGATCTCCGGCGAGCCCGCGGGCGCGCCCTCATCGAGCTCGCGGACGAATGCGACGGCGTCAGCGTTGACTCGGGCGAGCGCCTCGGCGTCGTACCCGAGGCGAGCGCCCCAATCGGCGTTCGCGCGCCAGGTCGGGGTGTCGAGCACGAGGCGCAGCCCCCGCTCACGGGCAACCTCGATGAACGGTGCATAGTATTCGCTGAGCGCGATCCTGCCCGACGACGTCTCGAGCAGTTCGAATGCCGCGAACTCTCGCAGCTCCTGGCCCAGTCGATCGGTCAGCGCGGTCTCGATGCCTCCGTCGGCAATGGTGATCTGCATGGCTCCCCTGTTCCCTGTTCCCGGTGCGCGTTCAGCGCAGTGCGGCCCTGATGGCGTCACGGCGGTTCCGAAACCCCTCGACCCGCGCGTGGTGCCGATCCATGATTCCGGCATCTCGCAGCGCGATCGTGCCGGGGTCGCTGCGTTCGAGCCCCACGCGCCAACGCTCGGAGATGAGCGCCATCCGCGCGTCGACCGCGTCGAGCAGCTCGTTGGCATCGACGTCTCTGTACGACGACGCGACGATCTGAAGTCTGCGAGCGGCATCCGCCGCGGGAATCTCGCGGAGCAACGGCACCCCCGACCAGCAGAGGAACGCGACATCGTCGATGGGGCGACCCGGGCCGGCGCGATCCCAGTCGATCATTCCCGCGAAGTCGGAGTCGGCAACGACCCAGTTGTAGAGCCCGGGATCGTTGTGGCAGATCACCTGGCCCGGTTCGAGCGCTTGCTCGCCCTGGCGCCACTCGAGCGGGCCGGGGCGGAAGTTACGGACCGCACCGTGGAACCGTCGCAGCCACGCGGCGGCGTGGGCGAGCGCCTCGTCGCTGACCGCGTCGACCTCGGGGTCGAGGGTTTCGCCCGGCAAATAGTCGAGCACCTCGCGGCCCTCGTCGTCGAAGCCGTGGACCGCGGGAATCCCGTCGAGCCCCGCGCTTCGTAGGAAGTCGAGTAGGGCATGCACCGCCGGCGTCCAGCGCCCCGTGGGCCGGTGCACCCGGATCTCCCCGCCTGAATCGCGGACCCGCCACACGCCACCGGATCCGCCCGGCAGATGCTCGCTTTCCATACAGCGACCGTACCCGAGAACCCGGGCCGCCGGGCTAGGCGCGATGAATTCGCGGGGAGACCTCGCGCAGTTCGAGCGGTGCCGTGTGCGTCTCGGGCTCGCCGTGCATCTGGACGTGGAGGCGCTCCATGCGCGTGTCGAGCTCCGCTGCGGTCTCGGCCGCGTGCTTCAGCTCGCGGATCATCGAGAGCGGCACCTGGCGGTCGTACTTGTAGTAGATCTTGTGCTCGAGGCTTGCCCAGAAGTCCATCGCGATAGTGCGGAACTGCACCTCGACCGGCACGTCGACGCGGCCTGTGGAGAGGTACACCGGCACCGAGATGATCGTGTGCAGGCTCTTGTATCCGTTCGGCTTCGGCGTCTCGATGTAGTCCTCCACCTCGAGCACCGTGATGTCGTCCTGCTGCGTGAGCAGGTCGAAGAGGCGGTATACGTCGCGGATGAAAGCGCAGGTGACACGCACGCCCGCGATGTCGTAGATTTCCTTGCGGATCACGTCGAAGTCGGTGCCGATCCCCCGTCGCTCGAGCTTGGCGACGAGGCTGTCGATCGACTTCACCCGACTCGACACGTGCTCGATCGGGTTGTACTCGTGCATGTGGAGGAACTCTTCGCGCAGGATGGCGAGCTTGGTTTCGACCTCCTCCATCGCGAAGCGGTACTCGAGAAGGAAACGCTGCATCTGATCGCCGAGCGAGCGGAGGGCGCTCGCAGAAATCGTGATCTCGTCGCCTTCCGGCTCCTCGCCGGCACGCTGGTCGAACGCCGGGATTGCGGGAATGCTCATGGCTTCAGAGTACCTTTCGCGCTGATGGAACGACTGTGATTGCGCCGTGCGGCTGCGGCGGTGGGCGTCGCCGACGCGGTGTCCGGGCGCGGGGTCACGCGCCGTCGTGCTCGGCTCGGAACACGTGCACGAGCGCGTTCGCGTGCCCGTGTCCCATTCCCTGCTCCTTCAGATGCGCGACCTGGTCCATATGCTTTCGACCGGCGAGCGGCCGCAAATCCTCGATCCACTCATCGATCGTTCGGCCGTACTTGGCCTCGATCGACGGAAAATACGACTTGGGTCCCTGTACCTTCTCACTCATCACTGCTCCTTTGCGATGTGACATTCGAGTGCTCCGTTGCTCACGGTAACACGGGCTGCCACGGACGGGTATTCGGCAATCGCGCGATCCGCTTTTGGGCCTCTCCGCTTGGCGAAGAGTAGGATCATCCTCGATCGGAATGCACGCACCGTGCCTGAAAACGGCGTGAACACCAGGGGGAACCGTGACCGAGCAGCCCAGCACGACCGGCGGCGACGCCGCATCATCAGCCGCCGGCGCGGGAGCGGGCGTGAGTGAAGCGCCGGGTGCACGCCGCCCCTCGCGGTCCAGCTCCGACCGCGGCTTCTTCGGACACCCCTGGGGCCTCGCGAACCTCGCCGGCGTCGAGATGTGGGAGCGCTTCAGCTTCTATGGCATGCAGGGCCTGCTCGCCTACTACATCTACTACTCGCTCTCCGAGGGCGGGCTCGGAATGTCCGAGGCTGCCGCGACGTCGATTGTCGGCGCGTACGGCGGGCTCGTGTACCTCTCCTCGGTGCTCGGCGGCTGGATCGCCGACCGCGTGCTCGGAGCGGAGAAGACGCTGCTGGCGGCGGCCATCATCATCATGTTCGGTCACATCTCGCTCGCGGTGTTTCCGGGCGGAGTCGGGCTCGGCGTCGGCCTCGTGAGCGTCGCGCTCGGATCCGGTTCGCTGAAAACCACGACCTCGACCGTGCTCGGCGATCTGTACGAACGCAATGACCTCCGCCGTGACGCCGCCTTCTCGATCTACTACATGGGCGTGAACCTCGGCGCGTTCGTGGGCCCGCTGCTCACCAGCCTCGTGTGGGGGTGGAAGGGTTTCCACTGGGGCTTCGGTCTCGCCGCGATCGGCATGGCGCTCGGCCTGCTGCAGTACCTGCTGATGCGCAAGCACACAGCGACGGAAGAGGGATCGCGCCCCACGAACCCGCTGACCCGAGCCGAGCGCGTGCGCTGGCTCCTGATCCTCGCCGCCGCAATCGTGGTCATCGTGGTCGCGGCGCTCGTCGGCTGGCTGCGCCCCGAGAATCTCTCCGTCATCGTGGTCGCGCTCACGGTCATCGCCGCGGTCGCGCTGTTCGCGGTCATCGGATCGAGCTCGCGCATCGACACGGACGAGCGCAGTCGCGTGTTCTCCTTCATCCCGCTCTTCATCGCGTCGGCGGTCTTCTGGACGCTCTTCCAGCAGCAGTTCACCGTGCTCGCGATCTACTCCGACCAGCGGCTCGACCGCAATATCTTCGGCTTCGAACTGCCGCCGAGCGTTGTCACCGCGATCAACCCGGTCTTCATCATCATTTTCGCGGGCGTCTTCGCCGCGATGTGGACGAAGCTCGGGGAGCGCCAGCCGAGCACGCCCATCAAGTTCGCGCTCGGCACGATGATCATGGGTCTTGCGTTCCTCGCGTTCCTCCCCTTCTCGGGCGGCGCCGACGGATCCGTGCCGTTCCTCGCGATCGTGCTGATCCTGTTCCTCTTCACGCTCGCCGAGCTGTGCATCTCGCCGGTGGGCCAGTCGCTCGCGACGAAGCTCTCGCCCCACGCGTTCCACTCGCAGATGGTGGCGCTGTACTTCCTGTCGATCGCGCTGGGATCCGCCGCTGCGGGCGCGCTCTCGGGCTTCTACTCGACCGACAACGAGGTGCCGTACTTCCTCGTGATCGGCCTCGCGTCGATTGCGGTCGGCATTGTGCTGTTCGTGGTGCGGAAGCCGATCCTGCGCCTCATGCGCGGCGTGCGGTAGCGGGTGAGCTCGCGGATCGCGGCGGGTGCGGGCGGGGTGCGCCCTCGGCCCGCCCGCGCGCTGTTACTTGAGCACGCGGTAGTGCGCGCACACGAAGGCGCGGTTACGATCGAGTTCGAGCAGCTCGAGATCGAGGGCTCGCGGTAGGAGCGGGTGGCCGGCACCGAGCGTAACCGGAGCGAACTGCACCCACACCTCGTCGAGCAGCCCAGCGTCTGCGAACTGCCCGGCGAGGTCTCCCCCGCCGACCACCCAGATGTCCTTGCCTGCAGCGGCCTCTCGCATCTCATCGTGCAGTGCTTCGACGGACCCGCGTACGAGGCGCACGTCTGCGCCCTCGGGAATCGGAAGGTCTCGGCTGCTCAGCACGAACGTGGGCAGCGTGTTCGGCCACTCCTTCTCGTTCCGCCGCAACCACTCGTAGGTCGACGACCCCATCACCATCGCGCCCATGCGCCCGGTGAAGGCCCCGTAATTCATTGGTCCGTTCTCGTCGAAGTCTTGTTTGAACAGCCACTCCAGCGAGTGTTCCGGCGTCGCGATGAACCCGTCGAGACTGGTCGCGGTGTAATAGTGCACGCTCATGCGCCCACGCTACTCGCGTTGCGGGCGCGTGACATGAACCAGGGCGCAGGGATATCTCGACGAGCTCGTGCAGAGTGAACGCTAGACGTTGAAGCGCCATTCGCAGACGTCGCCGTCCTGCATCACGTAGTCCTTGCCCTCCATACGCGCCTTGCCCTTCGCGCGCGCCTCCGCGACCGAGCCGGCCTCGACGAGGTCGTCGAACGAGATGATCTCGCCCTTGATGAAGCCCTTCTCAAAATCCGTGTGGATCGCGCCGGCCGCCTGCGGGGCCGTAGCGCCCTTCTTGATCGTCCACGCGCGCGCCTCCTTGGGCCCGGCGGTCAGATATGTCTGCAGGCCCAGAGTGTCGAAGCCGATGCGCGCGAGCTGATCCAGCCCGCTTTCTTCCTGCCCGATCGACGCCAGCAGCTCCGCAGCATCCTCGGGATCGAGCTCGATGAGCTCGCTCTCGATCTTCGCGTCGAGGAAGATCGCCTGCGCCGGCGCCACGAGGGCGGCGAGTTCGTCGAGCTTCGCCCGATCCTGCAGCACCGCTTCGTCGACGTTGAACACGTACAGGAACGGCTTCGCGGTGAGCAGCCCGAGCTCGCGGATCGGCTCGAGGTCGATGCCCGCGTGCGAGAGCACCGTCCCCGCGTTCAGCGCCTCCTGAGCCGCCTTCGCGGTCTCGACGACCGACGCGTCGATCTTCTTGTTCTTGAGCTCCTTCTCGTACCGTAGCAGCGCCTTCTCGATGGTCTGCAGGTCGGCGATGATGAGTTCGGTGTTGATCGTCTCCATGTCGCTCGCCGGGTTCACCGCGCCGTCGACGTGCACGACGTCCGGGTCCGAGAACCCGCGCACGACCTGCGCGATCGCGTCGGCCTCACGGATGTTCGCGAGGAACTGGTTACCGAGCCCCTCCCCCTCGCTCGCACCGCGGACAATGCCCGCGATGTCGACGAAGCTTACGGAGGCGGGCAGGATCCGCTCGGAGCCGAAGATCTCAGCCAGCTTGTCGAGCCGCGGGTCGGGGAGGTTCACGACGCCGACATTGGGTTCGATCGTCGCGAACGGGTAGTTCGCTGCGAGCGCGTCATTCTGCGTCAGCGCATTGAAGAGCGTCGACTTGCCGACGTTGGGAAGACCTACGATGCCGATAGTAAGAGCCACGGTGCATCAGTCTACGCGGAGCCACCGACACGCTCGACCGCGCGTGAGCGGCGTGAGTCATCGACGTAGTCGCTGATCCGCACCCCGCGCCTCTGTGCTGCAGTCGCCGCGCTCCGTGCGCTCCCCGCGGCGCTCGCGCGTTACGCCGCCTTCGGCTCGCGAAGGATTGACGTCATTTTCTTTCCCCGCGCCACTTCATCCACGAGCTTGTCCATGTAGCGGATCTGCTGCATGAGCGGATCTTCGATCTCCTCGACGCGCATGCCGCAGATGACGCCGGTTATGAGCGAGGCGTTCGGGTTCATGTGCGGCGCCTGAGCAAAGAATCCGCGGAGGTCCACTTCATCAGCAATCGCGCGCTCGAGGCCGGCCTTGTCGTACCCGGTCAACCAGGTCACCACCTGGTCGACCTCTTCGCTCGTGTGGCCCTTCCGTTCGACCTTCTGCACGTAGAGCGGGTAGATGCTCGCGAAGCTCATCGAGTAGATGCGGTGCTCGCCCATATTCGTGCCTCCGGGTCGATCGGTGATGCGTCCATTCTCGCACTCCCTGGGCCGATGCGCGCCGGGTCACACTGGCGCTCCGCGCTCAATGTCAGTGGCGTGTGTCACAGTGGTGGCGTGCCCGTAGATTTCACCGCAATCGACTTCGAGACCGCAAACAGCCACCCCTCTTCAGCCTGCTCTGTGGGCATGGTTCGCGTGCGCGCGGGCGCGGTGGTGGATCGCGTGCACTGGCTCATCCGCCCGCCCGCGGGCCATGAAGCGTTTCTCCCCTTCAACATCAAGATCCACGGCATTACGCCGTCGATGGTGGCGGAGGCGTCTGATTGGGCGGGTCAGCTTGTTGAGCTGCGGGAGTTCATCGGCACGGATGTCGCGGTTGCGCACAACGCAAGCTTCGACATGGGGGTCATCAGGGCCGCATGCGCGGAGACGGTGACGCCGACGCCTCGGTTGAAGTATCTGTGCAGTGTGCAGGTCTCGCGCAAGACGTATGAGATTCCGTCGCATCGGCTGCCGCTCGCGGCCGCGGCCGCCGGGTACGGCGAGTTCGCGCACCACGATGCGCTCGCCGACGCCGAGGCGTGCGCCGCGATCATCACGGACGCGGCTCGCCGGCACGACGTCGATTCGGTGTCAGCGCTCGCGAAGAGCACGGGCGTGCGGATCCAGCAGTTGAAGGCGATTCCGCTGAAGCTGTAAGGGACGCAGGCTTGCCGAGTGCCGCGTCGGGGCCGGTGCGCACGTTCGCCAGGTGCATGGGCGTGGCAAGTGTGCAACTTCAGCGGGCACTTGAGGCAGGTACGCGGAGCAGGTGCGCCAGCATGCCGAACTCCATGAATGTCGGTGGTTCATGGGAGCGTTGTCTCAGCCACTTCGCCAAAGCTTCCCACAACCGAAGGAGACGTCGCATATGACTCTGGCCGCCGTCATTCTGCTCTGCGCCAACCTTGCGCTGCTCATCGCCGTGCTCGTTGTGGTGCTCCTCCGCACGGGCGCCCGTCCCGGAGCTTCGCCGGGCGCGCTTGACACGCGTGCGGTGAGCGCGGAGATCCGTCAAGACTTGTCAGCGCAGCGCAGCGAGCTGGGTCAGTCGCTCGCGAGCATCAACGACCGTGTGCACGCGGGGGCGCAGGCGACGCTGGCCTCGCAGAACACGCTGCGAGCGAGCGTCGAGGCGCGCTTCGACGACCTCCGCGAGGCAAACGACGTGAAACTCGAGCAGGTGCGCCAGGCGGTCGGCGAGCAGCTGCAGCACCGGCTGAAGGCCTCGCTCGCCGAGAACGCGCAGCGCGTGCAGGCACTTGCCGAGACGCACGTGGCAAAACAGGCTGAGTTGCAGCAGGTGCTTCGCGTCGAGCTGGAGAAGCTTCGCGAGGGTAACGAGGCCAAGCTCGAGAAGATGCGCGAGACGGTCGACGAGAAGCTGCAGGGCACGCTCGAGCGGCGGCTCGGTGAATCCTTCAAGCTGGTGAGCGATCGTCTCGAGCAGGTGCAGAAGGGTCTCGGTGAGATGCAAACCTTGGCCTCCGACGTGGGCGGCCTGAAGCGCGTGCTCACCAACGTGAAGAACCGAGGGAGCTGGGGTGAGGTGCAGCTCGCCCGCCAGCTGGAAGACATGCTCACCCCCGAGCAGTACGCGGAGAACGTCGCGGTTCGTCCTGGTGCCGGGGAGCGCGTCGAGTTCGCGGTGAAGCTTCCGGGGCGCGGCGATGGTGATGAGCCCGTCTGGCTTCCGATCGACTCGAAGTTCCCGCAGGAGGACTACGAGCGTCTCCTCGAGGCGCAGGAGCGCGGCGACCGGGTCGAGGTCGAAGCGGCGAGCAAGGTCGTCGAACGGGTGATCCTCACCCAGGCGAAGCTCATTCGCGACAAGTACCTGGAACCGCCGTTCACCACCGACTTCGGTATCATGTACCTGCCGACCGAAGGGCTCTTCGCGGAGGTGATCCGCCGCCCGGGTCTGACGAGCAAGCTGCAGTCCGAGTACCACGTCACCGTCGCCGGACCGACCGTGCTCATGTCACTCCTCAACAGCCTGCAGCTCGGCTTCCGCACGCTGGCCATCGAGCGACGCAGCTCGGAGGTCTGGCAGGTGCTCAGCGCGGCGAAGGTCGAGTTCCAGAAGTATGGCCAGGTGTGGTCGAAGCTCGAGAAGCAGCTCCAGACCGCGCAAAACACCGTGAGCGAGGCCGGCCGCCGCACCCGCGCGGTCGAGCGGCGCTTGAGCGCGGTCGAGACGCTGGAGCCCGCGAACGTCAACGAGCTGGAGAACGTGTTCGCCGAACTCGCCCCGACTGAAGCTTTGGAGGACGCCGAGTAGCGGCGTCCGTGCCACCGAGCGACGCGTCAATCGTGGTGGCACGTGTACCGGAGCAGTGCCTCCGGCGGTGCTGGCACCCCATCGAGACGGCGCAACCCCCGGCTCTTGCGTCTACTGAAGCGGCCGAATCAAACGGTGACTGATCACACGTTTCCGCTCAGCGGCCCACAGCCCAACGCGGAGGTCGGCCCCTCCATCTCGAGTGAGCGGATCGCAACCCGTGAGCTCGTAAATTCGAGACAGTCTATGCCGCACCGTGTTCACATGCACCCCCAAGCGGGCAGCCGTCGCCCGAAGTTGGCCGTCCAGCCCGAGAAAGGTAACCAGCGTCGTCATTAAGTCACCGCGGCCTCCGCGGTCAGCATCGATAATGGGCGTGACGAGCTGCTCAATAAAAGGAACGAGCCGTTCCGTGGGTTGCTGCTCGAGGAGAGCGTCCAGTGTCGCGAGTGCGTCCGGCCCCGCGACACCCCCTCGGCTGCGCGCGAGCCTAAGCGCAGAGGTCGCCTCGTTCAGCGCACGACGGAGGTCGGGAAGGTTCACCCGCGAGCTATAGCCGCACACCAGACCCAGCTCGCGGAATTCTTCGACCGAACCTGCGCGCGACAGCACAAACACGGAGCTCGATGTCGTTCCGATCAGCGAGGACGGCCAGCGTTGCAAGATCGCCCATTCACTTCCGCTCGGCCAGTTCGAAACTCTGAGTTCGCTCGCGTCCATGCCGTGCGATTGCAGTTCCGGCAGGACTGCGGCAGGGTGCGCTAGCCCGCTCAGCACGAGTTCGATGAGCTGACCGAGCTGCTGCTGTCGCTCGGTAGCCTCCCGCGCAAACTCGAGCGCCGCGAATTCGAGGAGGCTCGCGAACTGCTCCAGAAACACGTTCGACGGTGGTTTCCCTCCGCCCGCCCACACCGGCGCGTGATCGGACCCCGCGGTCATCGTCGCTCCAAGTGCCTCATTCGCGTAAGCAAGAAGCTCGGCTTCATCGCTTCCGCTTCGCGCCTTCGTCAGCAGCTGCGACAGCAGGAGCGACTCTTGGGCGCGCGCTTCATCTTCCATCTGCGAGCGTCTGCGGAGAATCGCGTCGTTAACCGCCAGAAACGGAATACCGTGCGGAAGGAGCAAGAGCGGAATGTTTCGTCGTTCGCAAGCGCGAACGAGTTCAGCAGGCGGCTCAAGATGCACCTCGCCGATGCCGAGAACGACGCCCGCGGCCGCGCTTTCCTCAACAGCCGACGCAAACACGGCCGCAGATCTACTCCTGACAAGCGCGCTTCCGAGCGTGCAGACGAGCTCGTGGCGCCTCAGATGCGGTCGCGGATCGACCTGCTCAGTAGCGTGCACCCACGACACCTGACGCGATGCGCCGTCATCCGGCAACACCACTGGATCGAGCTTCAGATTGCGGTCGCGCAGCAAATCGCCGAGCACGACATCGAGTTGCGCCGATCCCTCACCCTGCTGTCTCATGTTGTATCAAGCTACAAGAATTCGGAACTGTTTTGGGAATAGGAGCGGCATTCGTAGCAATCACGATGGATGACTTCATAATTGTTGTCGGACTACCGTCGATTGCCAAAGGAGGCAACGTGACCACCACGGAACCGAGCACACGCGCAGAGAGTCAAACGCTGAAGCGAGAATTCACTTTCGGCTCAGCCTTCGCGTTCTCCTTCGCCTTCATCTCCCCCATCGTCGCCCTGTACGGCATCTTCGGCCTCGCGATCGCGAGTGCGGGCCCCTCCTTCTGGTGGGGCTTCCTCATCGTGTTCGCAGGCCAGTTCTTCGTCGCGCTCGTCTTCGCCATGCTCGTCTCTCGTTGGCCTATCGAAGGGTCCATCTACCAGTGGACGAATCGGATGCTGGGAGCGGGACTCGGATGGTTCGCGGGGTGGTTCTACATCTGGACGCTCGTGATTGCGATGTCTACGGTCGCGCTCGGCGCAGCGGGCTTCATCGCTAACCTGATCGGGCTCCCCGAGGCAACGATCACGCAAAAGGCGCTGATCGCGTTCTGCGTGCTCATCGTCGGAACGCTCATCAACGTTGCAGGCCGGGGTCTGCTGAAGTGGTTCATGTTCGCGAGCATCTTCGCGGAGATCATTGGATCGATCGGTCTCGGTGCGTGGCTGCTCCTGGCAAAGCGAGAGCACAACTTCTCGATCCTGTTCGACGGTGGAGCCAGCGTGGGCGCGGCCGACACGTTCTTCACGCTCGGCGGCCCATTCCTCCTTGCAATCGTGTTCATCGGCTTCTCGTTCGTCGGTTTCGAGAGCGCGGGGTCGATCGCGGAGGAAGTGCACGAACCTCAGCGCCACCTGCCCAAAGCCGTGCTGTTCTCGATCACCTTCATCGCGGTCGTCGTGATGTTCTCGAGCCTCGCGATCATCATGGCGACACCCGATAATGCGGCGTCCCTTCCCGGCTACGAAGCAGATCCCGTGTACGCCGTGCTCACCGCTCAGCTCGGCTCGGGCATCGCGCTCCCCCTGCAGGCGCTCTTCGCGATCGGTTTCATCGCGAGCTTCCTCGCGCTGCAAACCTCCGCCTCCCGACTCATCTGGGCGAAGGCTCGCGACAACGCGCTGCCATTCTCCGGCATGCTTTCGCGGCTCAGCCAGAAACAGCGTCAGCCGGTCGGCCCGATCCTCCTGACCACCGTTATCGGCACCCTGCTCTTTCTCCTCAGTCTCGTAGCCGAGAACCTGTACACGATCATGGTGAACTTCACTTCCGGAGGTTTCTACCTGAGTTTCGCCTTCCCCGTTGTCGCCTTCGCGATCACGGTGCTGCGCAGGCGCTGGCGACCGGGAACCTTCTCGCTCGGTGGTTGGACTCCCGTGATCGCTCTCGTCGCGATGGTGTGGGTGGTCTTCGAACTGGTGAACATTGCTTGGCCCCGCGAGCTCAACGGCAGCGCATGGCTCGATTGGTCGGTCGTCGTCGGCTCCGTTGCGCTGCTGCTCGTGGGCGGGCTGATCTACCTGCGAGTGAAGCCCCGCATCACGAACGTTGAAACCGCGGCTGTCACTGTTACTGCGGCTCATGACGATCTTTCGAAGCCCAACCAGAGGAGGATGTACCGATGAAGCAGCGGGTAGCAATCGTCACCGGGGCTGCGGGCGGAATGGGTGCCGCGATCTCCGCCCGCTTGCGACAGGCGGGCTGGCTGGTCGCCGGCTTCGACCGACGGGAGTCCCCTGCGGCCGACCGCTCATACGTACTCGACATCGCGTCGACTGAGGCCGTCCTGAGCGCGGTTGACTCGGTTGCCGACGACCTCGGACCTGTCGACGCGCTCGTGAGCGGCGCCGGCTATTACCTCAGCCAAGCATTCACTGAGGTCTCCGACGACGAAGCCCGCAACATGCTCCGGGTCCACCTCGGTGGATTCTTCGCGAATGCCCGCGCAGTGCTCCCCGGGATGCTCGAGCGGGGGCACGGCGCGATCGTCGCTCTGGCGAGTGAGCTTGCGATCGGAGGCGGATCCGCCGACTCTCACTACGCCTCCGCAAAGGGCGCGCTCCTCGGCGCAATGCGGAGCCTGGCTGCGGAGCTCGCGGACACCGGCATTACGGTGAACGCTGTCGCTCCCGGTCCCACCGATACGCCGATGCTCGCGCCCGACTCGCCGTGGCGCGATGCAGAGTATCTTGCAACCCTCCCGACCCGCTCGCTCGCGAGCCCCGACGATATCGCCGTATGCGTGGAGTTTCTCGTCAACCGCGCAGGTTTCACGACGGGCGAAACGCTCAATCCGAACTCAGGAGCAGTGATCTGATGCGAAACCACTCGGAGAAACTCGCGCCCGCGGCATCGGACGTTCAGGAGCGGCTGCGGGGCCTGACGGCGCTCGTGACCGGAGCGACAGGGGGCCTCGGCGTCGCACACACCACGGCGCTGGCTGCGCAAGGCGCGCGGGTCATTGCGCATGCGCGGACGGGCGGATCGCCACTCGAATCACTTGCCACTCAAACGGGCGCGACCGGTGTGGTACAGGATCTCGCGACGCCGGAGGGGGCACGAGCCCTCGTGCGAGCCGCTGCCGAAATCCACGGCGGGCTCGACCTCCTCGTAGCGAATCACGCCACGATGACGATGGCGCCGCTCGTCGACGCTGACCCCGATGACTGGTGGAGGGTCGTCGACGTCAATCTACTCGGCACATTCGCTCTCATTCAGGAGACCGTCCGAGTCATGCGCGAGCAACGGCGCGGCGGGCGGATCATCGTGATCGTCAGCGAGTGGGGCGTGACCGGGTGGCCGGGAGCGACAGCCTACGCGGCATCAAAATCGGGGCTCATCAGCCTCGTGAAGTGCCTGGGGCATGAACTCGCGCCGGAGGGCATCTTCGTCAACGCCATCGCGCCCGGCGTGATCGAGACGCCGCAGTTGCAGGTGGATGCCGACGATGCGGGTCTCTCCCTCACAGAAATGCACGCTCGGTACGCGAGCGAAATCCCTATGCGCAGGATCGGTCGCCCAGATGAGATCGCGGAGGCAGTGTGCTTCCTTGCGGATCCGTCGCTTCGCGCGATGGCCGGCCAAACTCTCCAACTCAACGGCGGCGCGACTCGTGGCCGCGTCTAGAAAGGTGCTCTGACAGCATGCCCAGCACTCATCCCATCGTTCCGCCAGTCGACGGTCAGGTCTCGCCCCGCTATGCGGGCCTCACGACCTTCGCCCGCCTCCCTCGCATTGAGGATGTTGACCGCCATGACATCGCCGTGGTCGGAGTGCCATTCGACAGTGGTGTGACGTTCCGTCCGGGCGCCAGGTTTGGGCCGGGCGGTATTCGCGAGGCCTCCCGTCTGCTCCGGCCGTACAACCCTGCGCTCGACGTCGCCCCCTTCGCCGACGTGCAGGTGGTCGACGCCGGCGACATCAATTGCAACCCGTTCGACATCACGACGGCACTCGCTGAGATCGAAGCCGGCGTCGCAGCACTGGCTTCCGGGAAGCGTCCCGTGATGTTGCTGGGCGGCGATCACACGATCGCGCTCGCTTCCCTTCGCGCCCTCCACAAGGAGCACGGACCCCTCGCTCTCGTGCACTTCGATGCGCACCTCGACACCTGGGGACCGTACTTCAATACCCCCATCACGCACGGCACGCCCTTCCGCGCCGCGATCGAGGAGGGGCTGCTGCTCAAGGAGCACTCGGCGCACGTCGGGATCCGCGGTTCGCTGTACAGCCCCGACGACCTCACCGACGATGCCGAACTCGGCTTCACGATTGTGCATGCGCGCGAGTTCCACACGACCCCGTTCGTCGACATCATCGAGCGGATCAGTGCCCGCGTGGGCGACGCGCCGCTCTACATTTCTATCGACATCGACGTGCTCGATCCCGCGCATGCCCCGGGAACGGGCACGCCGGAGGCCGGGGGGCTCACGAGTCGCGAGCTTCTCGAGCTATTGCGTGGACTGAAAGACAAGAATCTCGTGGGAGCAGACGTCGTCGAAGTCGCGCCTGCATACGATCACGCGAGCATTACCGCGGTCGCTGCGTCGCACTGCGCGTACGACCTGATTTCGATCATGAGCACCCGGGTATCCTGATGTCGAGC
This sequence comes from Leucobacter sp. USHLN153, assembly GCF_037145615.1. NCBI lineage: Bacteria > Bacillati > Actinomycetota > Actinomycetes > Micrococcales > Microbacteriaceae > Leucobacter > Leucobacter sp. USHLN153. The sequence continues at coordinate 1,005 of NZ_JBBCXE010000005.1, read as the reverse complement.
GACGTAGAGGCGTCCGTTTTCAACTGGCCCGGGGGTGCGCGCTGCGCTGCGTCGTTCTCGTTCGACGTTGACGGCGAATCGGGCGCCCTCGCTGCGCTCCCCGAAGCCCGAGACAGCTTCAGCGTCATGTCGCACCAGCGTTACGGCCCGACAGTCGGTGTGAGGAGGATCCTCGAAATCCTGGATCGCGCCGGAGTACGAAGCACATTCTTTGTTCCGGGCCTCACCGCCGGCCTGCACCCGGGAACGGTTCGCGACATCGCTGCCGCAGGGCACGAGATCGCCAATCACGGGTACGCGCATATTCGCCCCGCCGGGCTCACGGTCGAGGAACAAATCATCGAACTGGATCGTGGTTCGGACGCCATCGAGCGCGCGACCGGCGAGCGACCCGTGGGATATCGCGCGCCCATGTGGGATCTTTCGTGGGAGCTCCCGAAGCTCCTCGCGGATCGAGGCTTCCTCTACGATTCCAGCCTCATGGACGACGATCTCCCCTACCGGCTCGACGTGGGCGACGACGGATCTGAGACTCTCATCGAGGTCCCGATTCAGTGGGCGCTCGACGACTGGGAGCAGTACTGCTATCTGCCAGAGATCACCGAACTCGGGCCGATACAAACCTCCGAGCATGCCGTCGCGCTTTGGCGCAGCGAGCTGGAGGGTATTCGGCGGTACGGCGGCTGCTGGGTACTCACGAATCACCCGTTCCTCTCCGGTCGCCCGGGGCGAGCGAGCGCGCTTGAGGACTTCATCGGCGATGTTCGCGGGATGCCCGACGTGTGGATCGCTTCGGTCGGCGAGATCGCCGCTCACGCGATGACCCAGCAGCAGCCTCCACGGCAGCTGCCGACGCTGACCCCTCCCGAGAACGATCTGGGGTGAAGGCACGGAAAACAGGCGCTCACAAGCGCTGAGAACACGAACGAGGGGGGGGGGGGGGGGCGGCGGGGGGCGGCCCGGGGGGGCGGCGCGCCGGGCGCGGGCGCGGCCCGCGCCGGGCCC